>CAYFMU010000005.1:0-108554 GCA_964344315.1 uncultured bacterium
ACCGGGTGATACGGGGTTTGTAGATATTCAACTTACCACCGGTCTGGAAGAAATGGACTTAGCTGATACGCTTATTTTATCAATGAATGACCCTTCGTTGTCCCACTTTTTTGTTCCATTGTCTGCTATAGTCGTTCCAAGTGTTCACCCTATAATCACAGACATAATCGATGTACCAAATGACCAAGGCGGAATGCTCACTATTGAGTTTACCCGTTCTGTGCATGACACATCATCATTGAGAAATCCTGAGCTGTACACCATTGAAATGAACATTGGGGAAGGGTGGACGGCTTCAAATTCCTTAGTGGCTTATGGGGAGGAAAGATATAATGCATATATTAATACGCCCTTTGATTCATCTGCTACTTCTGTTGGAGTTATAGACTTTAGAGTTATTGCGGGTATGGATGAAGGAAACTTTGCAAGTGATGTGGTAACCGGGTATTCGGTGGATAATATAAATCCATCAACGCCAGATGATGTAATGGCATCAGTAATAGATAATAATGTGAATATATCATGGAATTATACGCAGGATATTGATTTTAATTATCATCAAACCACTCAACTCTGGGATTCACCTGTTTATACGATTCAGAATGAGGTGAATATTCCACTCAGTGCCAGCTATAATGAGTATTTCACTAATAGTATTGATATTCATGATAATCATTCTGCCAAATCAGATTATGTAGGTGCCCATGATTTACATGAGGGTGCAAATTTGGTCAGCTTTAGTGTACTTCCAGATAATAATAGTATTAGCAATGTGATTATGGGTGATGTGTCTGGCGTAATCGGTGAAGGTGTTGCAGGTAATTACATACCCAATATTGGTTGGGTAGGTAGTTTAACTGAAATTGAACCTGATCGTGGGTATTGGATTAAAACAAACACTGAGTTTGTACATTTAAACATTGGTGAAAAACTATATGTAGAGAATTATGATTTACATATTGGTGCGAATCTCATATCATATACATGTTCTGGTGAAGGTAGCCTAACTGAACTCATTGAAGCAGATTGTATTGAAGGTATCATTGGTGAAGGTGTTGCTGCATCTCAGAATGATGCGTTGGGATGGGTAGGTAGTTTAACTGACTTAATACCTGGTAAAGGGTATTGGTTTAAAACCACTGAAGCATGTGAGATTTCTTATGATTGCCCCGAAGCATCCCAAGGTGCACTTGTTAGATATCCAAATGAAATAATCGAAGACTATATTCAATCTACTGAGCAAGCCTTCTATTTCATTGAAGATATAGAAAGTATAGAAGTTGGCGATATTGTATCGGCATATTGTAATAATACTAAGGTAGGTGAAAGAGTATGGAATGGATCTTATACAGATATCCCCACCATGGGTGTTGATAGTAGTGATTTAACTAAAGATTATTGTACTTCAAACTCCGTACCTACATTTAACGTAGAAAAGTTAAATGGAGAAATGTATAGCCTTACTGGCAATATAGCCTCATGGGAGAGTAATGGCCTTTTAATGGTGGGATCTATGGGTATGGTTGAAGCATTGCCAGAAAACTATAATTTAGCACCGGCATATCCAAATCCGTTTAATCCTACAACAACTATTAGTTTTGCCATACCCATAGATTCTAAAGTAGAAATTAAGGTATATAATATTCAGGGTAGTGAGGTTGCAACCATTGTGAATAGTTATTTAGATGGTGGTTATCATTCAATTACATGGGATGCTAGTAATTTTGCTAGTGGAGTTTATTTTGTGAAGATGATTGCTGGTAGTTATGTCGAAAATCAGAAGATTGTGTTAGTGAAGTAGCTTTTATTGCCCTCCTCAGATGAGTTTCAATGTTGTTAAGCTTCCTCTTGAAACAAATCCTCCTTCTGGAGGGCAGTAGCTTCCATCACATTAAATTTTACAAGGTAATTAATTAGACCCTTTTGTAATATTGAGTATGTTCCAAAATAATATTATTAATCGTCATGAGTTGCTTGCTCAGATTACAGAAATAGTTGAAAATTCTAAAACGGTTGATGCTATCTCCTGCATACAAGTTGTTGGTGATGCTGGTATAGGTAAAAGTACTTTTCTTCATCAGATTCCAAGTCATTTAACAAAGCATTATATTTCACATCAAACTCTATACTTAAGTATTAATCCAACCAGTGATATTATTGATGCACTGGGGCGAGCCTCTCACAACAGTCAAGGCTTAAGAGAATTACTATCATCATTACCACAAAAAACGTTATATGAGAAGTTAGAGTTATCACTTAGTTATATTGAGGACACGAAAAAAGAAGTAACTCTCCTCATAATTGATGATGCACAAAATCTAAATGATAATTTAATTGAGATGCTTAAAATGGCTTCTGAGTCTAAATCGTTGTTGAATCCATTAATTGTAATTCTAGCCAGTTGTAAATCTTTCCTAGGTATTAGCCAGATTACATTAGCCCCATTTACAGTTAATCAAATCAGCACATTTTTCTCTACTTGCTTTAGTAAGTGTTGGTGTGATGAAAATATTCATCTCATTGAGTTTATACATTTGCATACGAAAGGGAATCCTTATTTCATCTATTCATATGTAAAGTATTTATTTGAAAGTGGAGGAATAAGGGGTGTGGGTATTGAAAGCCTTGATTCGGTGAAATCCAGTGGAATTCCGGAAAATTTGAATAGATTGATTAAACAAACGTATAATTATTCATCTCAGTCAATAAAACAGAAAAAAATACTTAATCAACTGAGCTGTTTACCATACTCAATCCCATCAAATATTGTTGATACAATATTTGATAAGAAGACCATTCAATCATTATTGGAAAATAATTGGTTGTTAAAAAACGAAAACTCTTTTTCTTTTTATCACTCAATGGTACAATCCACAATTTTTAATAAACTTTCAAAAGATGAAATTTCAGAAATATCTGAAGATTTATTAGACAAAATTATAGATATAGAAATTCGAATATACTTAATGCTTCAACTTAATATGTTGAATGAATTCCATAAGAAAGAACTGATCTTATACGCAGATTCTCAGAATGAAAATGGCTTGCTGTATTTAGCATTGAAAATCTATAATCACATAGACCCCCATAATGAATGCATAGAAATTGCATTTAAGATTGCAAAAATTAATCTATCCTTGAGGAGAATTGATGAGGCTGATTTTATAATTTCAAAATGGGTTATAGATAAAGATAATGTGATGTTTCCGCATTTTCTATCATTAAAAGGAGAAGTATTAATAAAGCAAGGTGAGTGGGAGTCTGCTCGAACTATATTTAAAGAATGTCTCGATAATAATTACCTATCTGAAGATATTAAATATTCGTCATTTATAATTACAGCACTAATGTGGTTATCTATCAGAAAGATTGATCACGCCGAGACGTTGAGCTATTTATCTATTTTAGAAAGAAAATCATCAATTTCAACGCTTCATGAAATTTACTATCTACGTGCCATATCTAAACTTCCTCAAAATTTTCCACATAAGATAAAAACATTACAAAAGCTAAAGAAAGGTGCTCTACTATCGAAGTCTCTCGAATTGCAAGAACTGGAAGCAGAATTTGAAAATAGCATTCAGATACAATATATGTATAAAAAGAATATGCCCCTTGTAAAGAAGCATGGGATGCGTGCATTAATATTGGCAACGAAATTAATGAATATTGAAATGATTGATCATGTCAAACGTGTAATTGCTGCTACTTCGTATATAAAACAAAATTTTTCTGATTGCATCTCAAAATTCCATGAAATATCATATAGACATACAGGAGAGCAGTTTTCAATTTCAGACTATAATATGCTAGGATTTAGCTATTTACAGTTAGGTGAATATGAGAAAGCCTCATATTACTATCAATTTGTCATTAGTATGGATGAAAGTAAAATCCCAATTATGTTGAATGTATGGATTTTTTATGCCATGAACTTAATTTGCAGAGAGGAATATGCTAAAGCAGTAAAAATATTACATAAAATAAAGCCAGTGGCTAAAGTAAATAAAATAATAAATCGCTCAAAAGAAATTGAATTATTACTATTCGCATTAGAGGGGGGGGCTGTGAATAGAAATATTGTTAAAAGTAAATTTTCAGGTGATTTTGGAATGCTATTTAATATTTCAATTTATTTTAAATTAATTTCATACGCTAGTTTGAATGATATTGATTCAGTAAAATATCTGTTCAATGAAGTAGAAATAGCAGTGGAAACTAATTTTGAAAGAAGAATTGCAGATGCAATTAATATTATTTATTCATATTCAATTGGAAAGCCACTTGTGGCTTACTGGCAATTATTGCAATTTGAGCAGAAATTTGACGGTATGTATCCATGGATTTATATAATCACATTTAAGCATGTAGTCGAAAACAATATGGTTGTTGGAGGTATAAGGAGACGACTAAAAAGAACCATTGAATTGATGTATGGAATTTATAACAAGAAAGTGGTTGATGAGAGTTTTAATGATCTACCAATATTTAGCTTAACTTACTTCTTGGTTGGAATCTTGAAAATTAAAAATAAGCAAAACATATCGGAGATTGGCTTGTTAGATGGATTTACCTCAAACATTCAACAGCAGGAAAGTTTGATAAATAGATTTGAAGTGTTGGGACATAACTTCTCTGATGAAGTTGCAGTAAAAAAAGATACGTCTAAATTATTATACATAAAGTGTTTTGGGAAATTTAAAATTAGTTACAAAGGTTCAGAAGTAAAGCTTTCAACTTCACAGAAATTTTTATTTGTATTTCTATTACTTCACTATCAGAGAAAAATTGTACATATTCCACGATCAGTAATCATAGAAGCACTTTATACCGCATTCCCAGAAAATTTGAAAAAAGAAAATATAAGGTTAAACTCTGCTATTTACAGGTTGCGGTCAAAGTTGTCGCATATACCAGAAATATCTATTATTGCAAATATTGATAATATTTTACTGAAGATTGACAAGCCATATTATTTGGATATTAACTCATACTGCAATAGAATTGAAGAAATTAAAAGTCAGTCCAGCATTGAAGGGAAGAATAAGCTAAAGATGGAAATTGCATTTAGTATATATCAAGGAGCTTTCTGTAGTGATATTCAAGCAATTTGGATTGAGGGGTTTCGATCTAGAATGTTAATAATGCAATTAAAGTTAGTGGAACAAATGGTGGCTCAATATGATATGAATGATGGGTTAAGACTAATCTCACGTATGATTGACTTACATCCTGAGGTAATAGAATTTAAAGAAATAAGAGATAGTTATTTGAAAAATTAATTCAAAACGAAAAATACTTTGAACAAGATCAATTTATTTTTATCATTCTGAATGACTATTCCCTCCTAAATTTTCGACGTGAAAAATCAAAATATTCGAAACTTTTGCATCATAGCTCATATTGATCATGGAAAGTCAACGTTAGCCGATCGCCTTTTAGAGTCAACAGGAACACTCACTGCAAACCAAATGCAAAGTCAAGTTCTTGATGATATGGATTTGGAGCGTGAACGTGGGATTACCATCAAATCACATCCAATTCAGATGGAATACAAGCATTCAAATGGTGAAAGCTATATTTTTAATCTTATAGATACTCCAGGTCATGTAGATTTTACTTATGAAGTTTCACGTTCTCTAGCCGCTTGCGAAGGTGCACTTCTTTTGGTTGATGCAGCTCAAGGAGTAGAAGCACAAACGGTATCAAATGCGTATCTTGCCATTGATGCTGATTTAGAAATCATTCCAGTTATAAATAAAATCGATATGCCTAATGCAGATCTAGAAGCTGCCACTGAACAATTGGTTGAATTATTGGGTTGTGATGAAGAACAAATTGTAAAAATCAGTGCTAAGCAGGGCATAGGTATAGACAGTATTTTTGATGCTATAGTTAATTTTGTTCCCCCTCCACGTGAATCTGAAATGGATGAGTCACGGGCCCTAATTTTTGATTCCAACTTTGACCAATTTAGAGGTGTTGTACCCTATGTTCGTGTCTTTGACGGTTTTTTAGAAAAAGGGATGACTGCTCAATATTTTGCAAAACCTGGCAATCATGAAATTGTAGAAGTTGGAATTTTAAAATTAAATAAAGTACCCGTAAAGCGTCTAGAAGCAGGGCAAGTGGGTTATGTAGTTACCAATCTAAAAGATGTTTCTGAAATAAGTGTGGGTGATACCATGACATCCAAAGAGAAAAAGGCGTCTGAGCCTTTACCTGGATATCAGCCCATTAAACCCATGGTTTTTAGCGGATTGTACCCAATTGATTCAAAGGATTATGAAGATTTACGGGTAAGCCTTGAAAAATTAAAACTCAATGATGCAGCACTTACATTTGAGCCCAACACATCAACCGCACTTGGATTTGGATTCCGTTGTGGATTTTTGGGACCTCTACATATGGAAATTGTTCAAGAACGCTTAGAACGTGAATTTAATATGAATCTTATAACTACATCTCCCAATGTAAGTTATGTGGTGGATATGAAAAATGGCAGTCAAATTATGGTGGAAAATCCATCGGATATGCCCGTATCAGGAGATATGGACACTATTTGGGAACCTTATATTCGTGCTGAAATCATCACTCCATCTGAATATATTGGTGCCATAATGAATTTGTGCATATCGCGGCGTGGAACATATGAATCCACTAATTATTTAACGCAAAATAAAGTTCAGCTTCACTTTTTAATGCCATTAGGTGAAGTGATTTATGAGTTTTTTGAAAAGCTAAAATCTAGTACGCGTGGGTATGCTAGTTTTGACTATGATATTATTGAAAACAGACCTGGGGATTTGCAACGATTAGATATTAAAATTGCTGGTGAAGTGGTAGATGCATTAAGTATAATTGTTCACAAAGATAATGCATACAAACAAGGTTCTCAATTATGTAAACGGTTAAAAAAAGAAATCCATCGTCAACAATTTGAAATTCCAATTCAATCCGCAGTAGGTGCAAAAATTGTATCTAGAGAGACAGTAAAAGCATTGCGTAAAAATGTTACAGCAAAATGCTATGGTGGTGATATCTCTCGAAAACGAAAGCTATTAGAAAAGCAAAAAGCAGGTAAGAAACGAATGAAGCAAATTGGTTCAGTTGAATTACCTCAAGAAGCATTTTTAGCAGTATTGAAAATCGACGATGAATAATAACAACGAAGGATATTTTTATGCATCTAAAAATATTCTTTATAGTTTACTGCTCATTTTTCCAATGTTATTCCTCTATGAGATTTTAGGGTTTATCCAAAATTATGGTTCTCATTATCACATACGAAATGGTGCAGATGCCATCATTAGACATTTATTTTCTCACTTTGGTGAAAATGCCCACCTTTTCTATGGCACATCTTTATTTCTATTATTTTTAATAGTATGTGTTAAAAATTTAAATTTTATAAAAAATAATAAGATTAAAATTCATTATTTAGCTATGATGATTTTTGAGAGTTTAATATGGAGCCTGGCTTTGCTAATTTGTATAAAAGGCTCAACATCATTTTTTTTGTCATCACCATATTCATATAATTTACTTGAACAGTTTTATTTATCAATTGGTGCAGGGATATGGGAAGAATTACTATTTCGATTTTCATTATTATCCGTTCTCATTGTATTTATAAATAAAGTACTTAATTATTCATTGATTTTTTCACAATGTATATCAATTTTTATCTCTGGTATAATATTTTCGCTATTTCATTATATTGGTATATTTGGTGATGTGTTCACATGGTATAGCTTTTCAATACGCAGTATTGCAGGATTTTTTTTAGGCTCAATTTTTCTATTTAGGGGATTGGGAATTTCTGTATATACTCATATTTTTTACGATATGATTTTAGTTAGTATTCCTACATTTAGTTTATAATTTGGAGAATTATGCATCCTGAAATTTTAAGAATTGGAGATTTTGTTATATCATCATACGGATTTATGATGGTAGTTGCTTTTTTGCTTGGAAATTATTTACTCCGGAAAGATATGGAGAAATTAGGCAAAGATCCATTATTGGCTGATGATTTAACATTTCAAGCAGCATTGGGTGGTATTTTAGGCGCAAAACTCTACTATATTATAGAAAATATACCATCGGGTAGAGCTGCAGAGAATATTGCAGGTTTAGGCGATATTTTTACAGGAATTTTTACTTTGAATGGAAGCCTTATTGCAAATGGCATTCAAAATTTTGGTTCTGGCATGGTATTCTTAGGCGGGTTTATTGGGGGAATGATTGCAGTAGGTTGGTTTGCCAAACGTAATAATATTACATTTTGGGACGTTGCAGATTGGACATCACCCTATGTTGTGCTAGGACATGGAATTGGCCGTATTGGCTGTTTCCTTGTGGGTGATGACTATGGACGTCCAACTGATTTACCATGGGCAGTTGCATTTCCAAAAGGATTGCCTATTTCAAATGCGGGAAATCTAAGAGCGATGGGAGTAGAAATTGATCCATCAGTTCCATATAATCAAGTATTGGCTTGCCACCCAACTCAAGTATATGAGATGACAGCATATTTCATTATTTTCTTCTATTTGCGAAATTATGTAAAAGCAAAGCAATTATTTCCAGGGCAAGTATTTTTCGAGTACCTTTTCTTAGCAGGATTTGCACGTTTTGTGATTGAGTTTATTCGACTCAATCCAGGTTATTTATTTGGCCTTTCTGGTGCACAATTAATCTCTGCAATAATGATGATTATTGGTACCTACTTATTTTATACCAAAAGAAAAAACGTAGGTCTTAATAAATAGTTGAATCCTCAAGCAATAATTGATTTTTTAACCACCAATAAAAATCATGCTTATAAAAAGAGAGAAATTTCAAAAGCATTAAAAATTCCTCCAAAGGAATATCCTACCTTTAAAAGGCATTTAAAAACATTTGTTGAAAATGGTTCACTGATTAAAATTAGGGGTGGACGCTATAAATATCCTGACGAAAACAGTATCTTTGTAGGTGAATTATACTTTAACTCAAAGAAAAATGGAATTGTAAAGCACCCCAAATTTGGTTCTGTAAATGTTGGGAAAGGCTATTTAAAAGGAGCTATTTCTGGTGATACGGTTAAAGTCTGTATTGACCAATCTTATAATAAATTTAAAAGTGGTAAAATTTTAGAAATAGTTAATCCCACAAGTCAAACATTCAGGGGAGTAACTGAAAAGAAATCAAATAATTTAATATTCTTATCACAACAAATTATATCCTCGAGAGATGTATGTATTGATGTTCCCAAGAATATTGTTTTATCTCCACAAGAGATTATTGAAATTAGAATTATTAACAGAGGTATTCCTCGATCTGCCATACAGGGTGAGTATATCCAGAAAATAGGTTCTATCCTTGATGCCCAATATGATGTTGTCAATACATTAGATAAATTCAATTTACATTCAAGGTTCCCTGGAGATTGTGAAACTGAAGCATTGCAGTTAGAAACTAAAGTTGATTTTGAAAATATAGACGGGCGAATCGATTATACTTCATTAGAAACAATTACAATTGACCCACTTACCGCAAAAGACTTTGATGATGCATTATCGTTAGTCGTCAATGAGAATAATGAAAAAATTCTATACGTCCACATAGCAGATGTTTCACATTTTGTATTACCCAACTCAAGTATTGATAAAGAAGCACGCCAACGAGGAACCAGTATATATTTTGTGAATCAGTGTGTTCCAATGCTACCTGAAATATTAACAACAAATTTATGCTCCCTTAAAGCTGGAGTAAATCGGTTTACGGTAACGGTAGAAATTACTTTAAATGCCAAAAATGAGGTTCAAAGTATTGTGGTTAATAATGGGGTAATTAATAGCAATGCCAGATTAACTTATGTAGAGGCACAAAAAATATTAGATGACAAAGAAGGTGAAAGATATAATCTTCTATCATCATTACAAAAAATTTCGAAATCGTTACGGAAAAAAAGATTTGCAAACGGTAGTTTAAATCTAGACATCCCTGAAGTGGAATTGGAATTAGATAATTTAGGTAATACAACTGCAATCAATGTGAAATCATCAATTCCAACTCATGGTTTGATTGAGGAAATTATGTTATTGGCAAATCAATGTATTGCAAAATATCTAACTGAAAAGGGAATAAAATTATTACACAGAAATCACGAACAGATTTCTTATGAAGATTTATATCATATTAATGGATTATTAAGTCAATTATCCACAACAGATATTGATTCTTTACCTAAAATACCTACATCCAAAGACGTCCAAAAATTGATGAATCAAGTATCAAATAATGAAATTAAACCATTGATAGAGAGTTTATTGCTTCGGGCACTTCCAAAAGCAAATTATTCTACTAAAAATAAAGGACACTTTGGACTATCATTTGAAAACTACTGTCATTTCACATCTCCCATTCGCAGATACCCAGACCTTGTCATCCATAGATTGATAAAAGGAGAAAAAGTAGATTCTATTGAAAAGACTGCAATTATGAATTCTAACTCTGAAGTGGTTGCATTAAAGGCTGAACGTGAATTTACCAAAATAAAACAACTAAGATTTTTGATGAATAAGGAAAATGAAGTACTATCAGGCCGGGTAAATGGAATGAATCGGCATGGAATGTTTATACAAATTGATGATGTCTTAGTAGATGGGTATGTGAGGGCTGAATGGATGGAAGATGACTACTATTATTTTGATGAAAAATTTTATTATTTTATTGGGCGACGGTATAAGCAAAAATTTAAATTTGGTCAGAAAGTAATGGTTAAAATTTTAAATATTTCAATTCTTCAGCAACGGTTAGATTTAAAATTGGTTCTTTAATGGAAAATGTAAACTGTTTATTGTGTAATTCAAATAAGAGTAAATCTTACATGCAAATAAAAGATAGGTTGGGAGATTCTTTTTTTCAGCTATCAAAGTGTGCATGTGGATTTGTATTTTTATCTCCTCGTCCAACTTTGGAAACAATTGGTGAATATTATACACACTCGTCCTATGATCCTCATAAAGCAAAAAGAAATTCAGTATTTGACTATGTATACTCTTTAGTGCAATCATTAGCATTAAAATGGAAGTTTAATATTTTACAAAAATATACTAAAGGAATTCGTTCACCAAAATTATTGGATATTGGTGGTGGGCAAGGAGAATTTTGTTCATATTTCCATAATCAAGGGTGGCAGGTTCACTTGCAAGATTCACATTCAAATGTAAATGAAAGAAAATATCCTGTTTATGATTCACTTTCTCAGATAGAAGAGCAACAGTTTGATATTATCACCATGTGGCATTCTTTAGAGCATATTCACAATATTGATGCTTTATTTAAGCAAATTAATAAATTACTGAAACCCAATGGTCACTTAATTATTGCAGTGCCTAATAGGCATGCTATTGAGCGTCCTTTTTTTGGGCATAAATGGGCACCATGGGATGCTCCAAGGCATCTATTCCACTTTAATTATTTAGATATAGAATTATTACTTCGACAAAAAGGATTCAAGATAAAATCATCAAAATCGATGCTTCAAGATACTCCATATAATATTTTACTGAGCCTAGATGGAGGTATTATAAGAAAAATACTAAGAGGAACATTTATTCTTATGTATTCTTATTTTGGGATTTTTCTAAATGGCATTCAATCTTCTTCTTCATTTTTAGTAGTATGTTCAAAAGATTAATTTTATTATTAATTCTCTTGATGGGTTGTTCTATGCGACCAAATGCTCAAGGAAAAGAAAATAGGCTATTTATCTTTGCATCCCCTGAAGACAAACTCCAAGTGCAACCATTTGTTGAATCCATATTTAAAAAAGAAATAAATACGCCTCAATTTGAAAAGGAAATAGAATATATATGGAAGTATCCATGGGAGTTAGAAACTTATAAACACCGTCCTAATCTCATGATACTTTCACTTACACATCCTGAAGATAGTACAGGAGATTTACTATATAAAAAAATTGCTTCAAAGAATTTTACGAATGAAAAAATTTATATTTTAGATAATTTATTTGCAAACAAACAGCAGGTGTTATGTATAAATACGATTGATGCCATTGATTTTCAGCTAAATGTATATGAACATAAAAAATGGATTCTAGATACATTTAATAGTAAAATTGATGAAAACCTTTGGCAGTATATAAAAGAGAAGGGTGTAAATGAAGAGATTCAACATTTACTAAAAGAACAATATGGAATCAATTCATTTATTCAAGAAGATTATAAAATTTTAAACTCGTCTGATGATTTTATTTGGATTGGACGAGGATATCCGTATCGCTGGTTGACATTTCATAGAAATATAGTATTAAATGAAAGATCTTGGCATGAGCTCATTCCTACAATGGAAGCGTCACTTTCTGGAATAAAAATTTCAAATTTATATCAACAAGATGAGATTGTAACCATTAATAATGAAAAAGTTAATGTTTTTCGTGGTGTGTATATTCATGAAGAAAGTGATACAGGTGGACCATTTGTAATCTATATAATTGATGGAAATAAAGAAAAAGAGGTAAATTTACTATCTGGATTTGTGAATAATCCAGGCCATGAAAAGCTACCGCTATTAAGGCAATTAGAGGTAATCATCAAACATACTAAATTTGAGGGAAAATGAATAAAAAAGTAGCAATTTTAATTGGGAGTGAAACTGATCGCCCCATAATGGAAGTAGCCGATAAATATTACGATTTTTTTGGGATAGAGCACGAGTTACATGTAAAATCAGCGCATCGTAATCCTGCGGATGTAGAAACTTTTGCAAAATCTGCTAGAGAAAATGGATATATGGCACTTGTAGGTGCAGCTGGAATGGCCGCCCATTTGGCAGGTGCCCTTAAAGCTACATCTACATTACCAGTTATTGGTGTGCCACTACCAGGTGGAATTTTAGATGGAACAGATGCATTATTTTCTACGGTTCAGATGCCAAAAGGTGTGCCTGTAGCAACAATGGCAGTTGGCAAAGCAGGAGCGATAAATGCTGCAATTTTATGTGCAGAAATTATTTCTCTTTATGATGCCGATATGGTCAATAAGTTAAATGAATTTAAAGCATTAGGTGCTAAGCTTTAGTGCCCAAAAAAATTCTTATAACAGGTGCCGAAGGCCAATTAGGAAGGAGCTTGCAATCAAAATTGTCAAGCTCCTTCCATATTATTCCCACTGCATTAAATCCATCAGTACATGCAAAGTCCAATCGTAATGTAGTCCAATTAGATATTTCAAATGAGAATCAATGCAGAAAGGTGATGGATGAGTTTACACCTGATCTTATTATAAACTGTGCTGCATTAACCAATGTTGATTTATGTGAGAAAGATCATCAATTAGCACGAATGGTCAATGTAGTAGGCATTGAGAATCTAGTTAAAAGCTCAGAAAACCACACAAAAATCATTCATATATCTACCGATTTTGTATTTAGTGGCAATGAAGGGCCTTATAAGGAAGATGATCCTACACATCCTATTTCATACTATGGAAAATCGAAATTGGAAGGTGAAAATGTGTTACGTGGTTCATTGCACCCCTGGTGTATTATTCGAGGAAGTGTACTATATGGAGATCCAGTAAACTCTAAATCTAATTTTTTTTCATGGGTATACGACTCTTTAAAATCATCTACTTCAATTAAAGTCGTTGATGATCAAATCAGCAATCCTGCTTGGCTTGAATTACTCTCAGAATTTATTTTTAAGTGTATTATGCTAAACTCTACAGGGGTATTCCATTTCGGTAGTGAAGACTATATTAGTAGATTTGAATTTGCTCAACAAATTGCAAAAACATTCAACCTAGATTCAACATTAATTACTCCCGTAAAAACATCTGATTTATCGTTTATTGCACCCCGACCAATGCACAGTGGATTATCAACTGAAAAAATTTCAAGAGAATTTGACATTCAAGTTCAACCCACATCTTATTCTTTACGTTCAATTCAGCAAAAAGCATACATTTTATGAGACCAATTGTAATATCGCCAACTTATAATGAACGTAAAAATATTGATGAGTTAATTGATAAAGTTATGGAGGTAGATGGTGTACATCTACTTGTAATCGATGATAATTCTCCAGATAAGACAGCAGTCCGAGTTAAGGAAAGGATGGCTAGCTCTAATAGAATTCACTTAATGGAGCGTAGTGGTAAATTGGGATTAGGTACAGCGTATTGTGATGGATTTAAATGGGCATTGGACAAAGGGTATGATAGAATTATTCAGATGGATGCAGATTTATCTCATAATCCCAAAGAAATCCCAAATTTACTTGATGCAAGTAACGAATATGATTTGGTGGTTGGAAGCAGATATATTAATGGTGTAAATGTGGTAAACTGGCCACTTCGAAGACTAATTTTAAGTTATGTGGCTAATTTATATGCACAATTAATAACAGGAATCCCTGTACGTGATGCAACAGGTGGATTTAAGTGTTTTCGTTCTCGTGTACTTGAAACTATCGACTTATCAAAAATTAAATCTGAAGGATATTCTTTTCAAATTGAAATGAATTTTATCAGTTGGATTAAAGGATTTAAAATTAAAGAAATCCCTATCATATTTGTTGATAGGACTGTAGGCGAGTCTAAAATGTCAAGAAAAGTAATTATTGAAGCAATTTATATGGTTCCATTATTAAAAATTAAAAAAATATTTGGGCTTATTTGAAACTTTCTATAATTATAGTAAGCTACAATGTAGAATCATTTTTAATGCAATGCATTACATCCATTAAAAAATCTACAATTTCACATGAAATTGATATTATTGTTGTGGATAATGATTCACAGGATAATTCTTGTGAAATGGTGGAAGATAACTTTCCAGAAATTACATTAATAAAAAATCAAAAGAATGTTGGTTTTTCAAAAGCTGTCAATCAAGGTTTGTCAATTTTTAGAACCCCTTTTGTTTGTGTGCTAAATCCCGATGCACTTGTGGAGGAAGATACATTTGAATCAATATTAAATTGGATGAAAAGATTTCCTAAAGTTGGTGCGGTTGGGCCTAAAGTAATTAATGTAGATGGTAGTTTACAGAAATCATGCAAGCGGAGTTTACCTACACCATTTAATGCAATTCCAAAGTTATTGGGTTTGGATAATCTATTACCTAAGAATAAGTGGTTTGGAAAATATAATTTGACATACATGGATGAAAATCTAATTCATTCTGTGGATGCAATAAGTGGTTCATTTATGCTTATTCGGAAAGAGGTAATAGAAAGAGTTGGCTATTTTGATGAACGTTTTTTTATGTTTGGTGAAGACTTGGACTATTCTTATCGTATCAAAAAAGCTGGATTTGATGTTATTTACTATCCTTTTGTAAAGGTTATTCATTATAAAGGTGAAAGCGTAAAACAATCTTCAAGGGATATGATTCGTGTATTTTATGAAGCGATGGAATTATTCTTTGAAAAATATAGAAATGAGTTTCCTTCGTGGAGGTATTTTAAATGGACGGTGAAGTTTGGGATAAAAGTTCGTGAATTATTTGCATACATCCAATCTTCTATATCTCGAAATATTTCCATATTGTTGGATTCATTATCATTATTTATTGGGACATTTCTTGCCATAAAATTGTGGTATCCAATTATTCATGGGCATTCAAAAACCTTTACATCCCATATATATTTATTTTTCGATATATTCATTTCTTGGTTTATAGTAAGCTATTGGATAAAACTCTATAAAAAGAATTTACTCTCTTATCCAGGAGCTTTTTTAAATACATTTTTTACATTCCTGATTGCATCCACATCTACATATTTATTTTCTATTTTTGCATATTCACGCGGAGTTTTATCCTTAGCTATGATATTTACAGCAATTGCGGTTTGTTCATGGAGGATAGTAATCCATTTGTTATACAGATTTAACAAATTAAATATACATGAAATTTCACCGTTATTTACTAGACGAGCTGCAATTTTAGGTTCAAGTAATGAATCTCAACGAATCATTGATGTGTTAAGAAAAACTCCTGAAGCTGACTTTAACTTAGTGGGTTATTTTGATTTTAATAGAAATCCTGATATTAATACAAAATACTTAGGAATTTATTCAAATGTTTCTGATGCAATAAAGAAATATCATATAAATGAAATTATAATTCCTGAAAATCACTTATCTGTTAAAGAATTGGCCAAAATGATGTCTACGATACAAGGCAGCTCAACTTCTATAAAGATAGTTCCATCGGGTTCAAGTGTACTTATTGGAAAAGGACTAGTGGAAAATTTATCTGGATTAACATTAGTTAATGTAGAATTTCCAATCTTCGATAAAATGCACTTAATTTTCAAACGTTTATTTGATGTGTTTTTATCATGGTTGTTAATTTTATTATTTTCACCCATACTTTTGATTTCGCAATTATTTTGTAATAAGAAAGTCGTAAAAATTTGGAGTAAAAATGGTGGAGAAGAAACATTAAAAATAATTGATTCAGAAAATCAATTTATTAAAAAAATATCCTATTTATTTCCAATATTACAGGGAAAAATTACCTTTGTAGGTTCAAAAATGGTAAACTTGGATTATGAAAACCCTGAATTATTGTGTAAACCAGGACTCATGGGTTTATCTCAATTAAAAAATAATGAAATTGATAGTTCTGTTGAATACTATTATTTGCAACATCAATCAATAATTTTTGATTTAGAAATAATACTTAAACATTTATTGAGAGTTTAATGTCTAAATACATATTAGAATTTGAAACACCACTTAAGGAAATTGAAGATAAAATTGAATCTCTTAAATCTACATCAATAAAGACAGGTGTAGATGTTACGTCTGGTATTTCTCAACTTGAAGAAGAGTTAAAGCGTAAAAAGGAAGAAATTTATAATAATTTAAGTCGTTGGGAGCGTGTGCAATTAGCTCGTCACCCCAAGCGTCCATATTCTCAAGACTATATAGATCGTATTGCAGACGACTGGCTTGAGCTTCATGGAGATAGATATTTTAGCGATGATAGCGCAATTATTAGTGGAATTGGTAAAATTGCTAATGAATCATTTATGATAATTGGTCAGGAAAAAGGTAGGGGAACAAAGAATAAATTATTTAGAAATTTTGGAATGCCACGACCTGAAGGCTATCGTAAAGCTCTGCGATTAATGAAATTAGCGGAAAAATTTAATACTCCTATTTTAACCATCATTGATACTATTGGTGCATACCCAGGTTTGGGAGCAGAAGAACGAGGTCAGGCTGAAGCTATTGCTAAAAATTTATTCGAAATGGCTCGTTTGAATGTTCCAGTAATATCTGTGGTTATAGGAGAAGGAGCCTCGGGGGGTGCCCTTGGGATTGGGGTGGCAGATAAAATTATTTGTTTTGAAAATACATGGTACTCAGTTATCTCTCCTGAAGGATGTGCATCCATATTATTTAGAGATGCAGGTAGAGCTGCAGAAGCTGCAGACGCGATGAAAGTAACAGCACATGACCTATTAGAATTGGAAATTGCCGATAAAATTATTCCTGAACCTGGTGGAGGCGCACATATGGATTATGATGGTGCTGCCAAAATAATGAAAACATCAGTATTGGAAGAATTGGTGAATCTTAAAAAAATGACTTCTGAAGAAAGAATACAGTTGAGAATGGAAAAGTTTGAGAAAATGGGAAGGTGGAACGAGGACAGTGAGTAAAATTGGTTCGTCAGTAGAAACTTGGAATAAGGAAAAGTCCAAAATTTTTAAGTCTGAGTTTACTAAACTTGTTAATTCTTTTAATATAGACCGCGAAAGAATTAAAGAAGGTGGTGGGGCAATTGCCATCGAAAAGCAACACTCAAAAGGGCGCTTGACCGCACGAGAAAGAATCGCACAGCTAATAGACATCAATACTGATTTTTTTGAACTTGGTTTATTTGCTGCTTATGGAATGTATAGAGAATATGGCTCGCCTCCTGCGTCTGGTACTATTATTGGGTTGGGTAGAATATCAAATCAAGAATGTATGATTGTTGCTAATGATGCTACGGTAAAAGCTGGTGCATATTTTGAAGTCACCTTAAAGAAAACACTAAGGGCACAAGAAATTGCAATGGAAAATAACATTCCTATTGTTTATCTTGTTGATTCTGCAGGTGTGTTTTTACCGCTTCAAGATCAAGTTTTCCCTGATGAGGGACACTTTGGTAAAATATTTTTTAACAATGCACGAATGTCTTCCATGGGTATCCCTCAAATTGCATGTGTAATGGGGCCATGTGTTGCGGGTGGTGCATATCTTCCCGTTATGTGTGATAAGTATATTATAGTAGATGGTGCCAGCATGTTTTTAGCAGGCCCGGCTCTTGTAAAGGCTGCAATTGGTCAAGAAATTGATCAAGAAACATTGGGAGGTGCAACCACTCATAGTGCAATTAGCGGTACGGCAGATTACCATGAAGCCGATGATATATCAGCTCTTGAGCGTATAAAGAGAATTATTGACCATATTAATCTTCCACAGGAAAAAGCATTTCGTAAGTCTGAAGTAATAGACCCTCAATTTAATCAAAATGAATTAGACATGATTTTTTCTCCTGAAAATTCAGGGCAATATGACGTGAATGAAATTATATCTAGAGTAGTAGATGACAGTAATTTTGAGGAATATAAAAGCACTCATGGAAAAACGTTGGTTTGTGGTACAGCTAAAATTGGTGGGATTAGTGTAGGTATTGTTGCAAATCAGCGAAACATCATCAGAACAGAAACGGGTGAAATGCAAATGGGTGGAGTTATATATTCTGATTCTGCTGATAAGGCCGCACGATTTATCATGAATTGTAATCAAGATAAGATACCATTAATTTTTATACATGATGTAAATGGATTTATGGTAGGAAAAGATGCCGAGTGGGGGGGGATTGCCAAAGATGGGGCTAAATTAGTTAATGCAGTCGCCAATTCAGTTGTACCTAAAATTACACTGGTAATTGGTGGTAGTTATGGTGCAGGTAATTATGCATTATCTGGCCGAGCATATAAACCACGTTTTATGTTTGCGTGGCCATCTGCAAAAATTGCGGTAATGGGTGGAGCTCAGGCTGCAAAAACATTATCACAAATTAAATTGGCAAAAATGGGTGATGTGGATGAATCTGTAAAAACGCAAATTTATGAAGAAATAAAGGCAAGCTACGATGAACAGTCTGATCCCCGTTATGCTGCTGCACGAATGTGGATCGATGAAATAATAAATCCTGAAAATACTAGAGAAGTATTAATACGGTCATTAGACATTGTTAATCATCAAAGTAATATTGAAACACCTAATTTTGGAGTCCTTCAAGTATGAGTAAAGTCGTAAGAATAGCAAATGGACAAGGATTTTGGGGTGATTCAATTGATGCTCCTGTAGATCTTGTCAATAAGGGAGATATTGATTATCTCACTTTAGATTATTTAGCTGAAGTAACATTGTCAATCATGCAACGGCAAAAGTTAAAACGACCTGATGCTGGTTATGCTAGAGATTTTGTTGATCTTATCGATAGAATTTTACCCGATATAATTGAAAAAGATATTAAAGTTATCTCAAATGCAGGTGGTGTAAATCCTGAAGCGTGTAGAGAAAAACTCCTTGAAATTGCCAAAGCAAAAAATATAGATATTAAAATTGGAATTATCAAAGGTGATGATATTTATAATGAATTAAATTCATTGAATTCGTCTGGGATTTCATTTGATAATTTGGAGACTGGTGAATCATTTGATTCCATTAAAGATAAAGTGTATTCTGCCAATGTATACATTGATAGCTTTTGTATTGCTGATGCCCTGCGTGATGGCGCCCAAATAGTTCTTGCTGGACGTGTTTCTGATCCTGGACTTGCATTAGGTCCA
This sequence comes from uncultured bacterium, assembly GCA_964344315.1. Taxonomy (GTDB): domain Bacteria; phylum Fidelibacterota; class Marinisomatia; order SCGC-AAA003-L08; family D37C17; genus JABHHG01. The sequence continues at coordinate 19,877 of CAYFMU010000005.1, forward strand.
GCTATATTTGAATATGACTGGAAACCCAATCAATTAGATTTATTAGCAGCAGGAACATTAGCAGGTCATATTACTGAATGTGGAGCTCAGTGTACAGGTGGAAATTATTCAAGATGGCAAGACGTAGAAGATTTAGTGACTATTGGATACCCTATTATCGAAATGCAAGAAAATGGTGAATTTGTAATAACAAAGCATGATGATACGGGTGGACTTGTAAATAGATATACAATCGCTGAGCAAATTCTTTATGAAATGGGCAATCCAAAGCATTATATATCACCAGATGTTTGCGTTGATTTTACCACTTTCAATATAAATGATGAAGGACAAAATCGAGTTCGAATTACAGAAGCAAAAGGGTTAGAGCCTACTGATACATATAAAGTTTCTATAAGTTATTTTGCTGGATATAAAGCCAGTGGACAACTTACGGTATCAGGCCCTAATGCTTATGAAAAGGCTCAACTAATTTCAAAAGCTATTTGGAAACGCTTAGAAATTGCAGGCTGTAATTTTGATAAAACAAATACGGAGTATTTGGGTTTGTCATCCTGTCATGGAGATATTAATCCTATCCCAACACAGTTAAATGAAGTGGTTTTGAGATTGTCTGTTAAAGATGATGATAAATCAAAAGTCGATCGTTTTGGAAAAGAAATTGCTCCTGTTATTACCAATGGTCCTCCTGGAGTTACAGGGTTTGCTGGTGGCCGTCCAAAAGCACAAGAAATAGTAGCATATTGGCCATCATTAATACCTAAATCTGTTATTAAAACTAAAGTTGATGTAATATAATGAATATTAAATTAGAAAAATTTGCACATGCTCGCTCAGGTGATAAGGGTCCTAATTCTAACGTGGGATTAATTTTTAGACATCCAGAAATTTATGAATGGGCTAAAGATAATATTTCAACTTCAGTTGTAAAATCACATTTTGGGAATGTGGTAAAAGGGGATATCATTCGGTATGAAATGGATAATTTATATGCATTGAACTTCATTTTGGGAGATAGTTTAGGTGGTGGAGGAAGTGAGTCCCTATTGAATGATGCCCAAGGAAAAACTCATGGTCAAGCATTGTTACTTATGGAAGTAGATTTGCCAGACAATTTAATGGAATTTACAAATGAGTAAAAATTATTCATTAAATGTTCAAGATGATGGAATTGCATTTTTAACCCTTTCACATGCTCCTGTTAATGCACTTTCTATAAAGCTTATTGATGAGCTAACATCAGTCTTTAGGAGATTAAGTGAAGATTCAAATATCAATATTTTAATTATTTCATCTTCAATTAAACATTTCTGTGCTGGGGCTGATTTAAAAGAGCGTAAAAGTTTATCAATTAAAGAAACTGAAAATGTTGTATCTAAAATTGGGATGTGCTTTTTAGAGTTAGAAAAATTACCCTTTCCAACTATTTCTGCAATTCAGGGAACTGCATTGGGTGGAGGCCTAGAATTAGCTCTTGCTTGTGATTTTAGAATCGCAGATGAAAATGCCATTATAGGCTTGACAGAAACATCACTAGGGATTATTCCAGGTGCAGGTGGAACTCAACGATTACCCAGACTTATCGGGAAATCCAAGGCAAAATACTGGATATTTTCAGCCCGCAAATTTTCTGCAGAAGAAGCTTTTATTGATGGAGTTGTAGATTTTTTATCACCATCAGGTGAAGTATTAGAAACAGCTATAGACTTAGCTGACGAAATAAATCAAAATGCACCTATTGCTATTAAAGCTGCAAAAAAGTCTATTGATGAAGGTATTGGAAGAGATTTCACTGAGTCATTAAGTATTGAAAAACAAAACTATAAAACAACGCTCCATTCCAATGATAGAAATGAAGCGTTGAAGGCATTTGCAGAAAAAAGATCTCCTAAATGGAGTGGGAATTAGCCAAGTAATTCATTCCACATGTCAGTTTGTGCACTGACATCTGCATCAAATTCAAATTCACCATGTATTTCAATTTTCTCAATAGAATCATTTTGTTGAATTGAGTCTACAATTTTTTGGTCGTTTTCTGAAACAACTTTTCCAAACACAGTATGGTTATTATCCAACCATGGTGTTTCTACATGGGTGATAAAAAATTGACTTCCATTAGTGCCAGGACCTGCATTTGCCATAGATAATATACCTGGAGTATCATGTTTTAATTCAGGATGGAATTCATCTTTAAACTGATATCCAGGACCACCTGTACCGGTTCCAAGGGGGCAACCACCTTGTATCATAAAATCAGCAATAACACGGTGGAATGATAAATTGTCATAGTAACCTCGTTTTGCAAGATTGGTAAAATTTGCAACCGTCAATGGAGTTCTATCCGCGAATAATTCTAAGTTTATATCGCCTTTATTGGTAATGATTTTTGCTTTTAACATATTTTATCTCCTAATAATTAAACCCCTCTTAAAAGGGGTTTGTACCGAGGGTCGGGCTCGAACCGACACGTCCCGAAGGACACCGGATTTTGAATCCGGCGCGTCTACCAATTTCACCACCTCGGCAATTTCTGTAAAATCCAGAGCTTAAAATTTACATGCACTAATTCTTTCATTACAATTTATCATTCTTGAATTTATAAAAAATCTTATAAAATTTTCAAATTTTACACATGGGATTCATATTCATTCCTCATTATTTTATGCACGTAAATTTTCACAAAGAAATCCTTAAAGAGGGCATAGTATGTCATATTCCACAATTTCACAAATGTTTGATGTGGCCACCACAGAAAATCAAACCAAGGTATTATATTATTACAAAAAAGGCACTAATTGGGTTGGGTTAACTGGTAGTGATGTAAGAGAAACCGTTACCCATATAACATTTGCGTTACATGAGTTAAATATAGGTAATGGATGCAATGTTTCAATTCTTTCAAACAATTCACCTCGATGGGCAATGAGTGATTATGGAATCATTTGCTCGGGTGGAGCTACTGTGAGTATTTACCCTACACTTATTGCGAGCCAAATTGAATACATACTTAATGATTCTGAATCTAAACTTATATTTATTGAAGATCAAGATCAACTTGTAAAAATAAATGAAATTTGGTCAAACTGCCCTCAACTTCAGAAAGTGATTTTGATGGATGATTCAGATTGTGGCGATAATGAAAATGTCATTACGTTTTCAGAATTTTTATCCCAAGGGAAAAGTGCAATGGAATCGTCTGAAAAGTCATTTTCGGATTTTATTGGTACTGCTAAACCAGATGATTTACTTACCTTGATTTACACATCTGGTACGACAGGAAATCCAAAAGGTGTAATGCTTTCACATGGAAATTTAATTTCAAATATGGAAGGTATAGGTAATCTCATAAATTTTACTGTAGATGATATCTTCCTCTCATTTCTACCATTGAGTCATGTGTTTGAGCGAATGGGCGGACACTTCACTGCTTTCAGTATGGGGTGTACGGTTTATTATGCAGAAAATATTGAGAAAGTGCCAGAAAATTTACAGGAAGCAAAACCAACAATTGTACTAAGCGTACCTAGATTATATGAAAAAATGCATGCAAGAATCATTGATGGATTAAAATCTGCACCTTCAGCACGTCAAAAGATTTTCTGGTGGGCTATAGAAGTTGGAAGAAATTATACATTATACTCTTTGAATAATGAACCAATTCCCTTTATGCTATCTCTTAAGCATAAAATTGCCAATAAATTAGTATATTCAAAAGTTAAAGAGCGGGTTGGTGGTAGACTTCGGTTCTTCGTATCAGGTGGGGCGCCGCTCTCTCAAGAAATTGGTGAATTTTTTGCTGCTGCAGGAATTACAATCTTGGAAGGTTATGGACTTACTGAAACAAGCCCCGTACTCTCTACAAATTCACCTGATAATATTCGTTATGGGTCTGTTGGGAAGCCATTGTTTAATGTAGATATTAAAATTGCTGATGATGGTGAGATTGTTGCGAAGGGTCCTAATATCATGAAAGGCTATTATAATAATCAAGAAGCTACTGATGAAGTACTTGATGCTGATGGATGGTTTCATACTGGCGATATTGGTGAAATAGATGGTGATGGATTTTTAAAAATTACAGATAGAAAGAAAAACATTTTAGTCACATCTGGTGGTAAGAATGTTGCTCCAGCCTCTCTTGAAAACTCACTGATTACATCACCTTATATTGAACAAGTTGTTGTAGTAGGTGATAAAAAAAGCTTTATTGCTGCATTAATAGTACCAGCATTTGAGGCTGTAAATGAGTATCTTGCTGAAAAAGGGAAAGAAGTCTCATCAGACGTAGCACTTATAGAACATTCAGATGTCATTTCACTCATTAGTAAGGAAGTTAGCAGTGCGATGGATGAATTTTCAAACTATGAACGTGTTAAAAAGTTTGCATTACTTCCACGTCTATTAACTCTTGAAAATGGTGAGCTTACTCCAACATTAAAAGTGATAAGAAAAACGGTTCTGGCAAATTTTGCAGAATATGTAGATAATATTTACGAAGATGTAAATAATAAAAATGAAGAAGAATTTATTGGTGGATAGGAGAAAGTAGATTGACCACATATAAAGAAGCAGGCGTTGATATTGAAACTGGTGATGAAGCCGTAAAACGTATTGGCGGACTTGTAAAAAATACCTTTACAGCAAATACATTAACTGATATTGGTGGATTTGGGGGGTGCTTCCAATTTCCAAAAAATGATTATGATGAGCCCGTATTAGTATCTAGTGCAGATGGTGTTGGTACTAAATTAAAAATTGCATTCTTAACTGGTAAGCATGATACTGTGGGGCAATGCCTGGTAAACCATTGTGTAAATGACATTCTCGCCGTAGGTGCACGCCCCATGTTTTTCTTAGACTACTTTGCTACAGGGAAATTAGAAGTAGATGTTCTTGAAGGTGTAGTAAGTGGATTAGCTAAAGCGTGTAAAGAAAATAATTGCTCTTTGATTGGTGGTGAAACTGCTGAAATGCCAGGGTTCTACCAGCCTGGTGATTATGATATGAGTGGCACTATTATTGGTGTGGTAGATAAAAAATATATGCTCCCCAATAGAAAGGCAAAATCTGGAGATATGTTGATTGGTTTACCTTCAAATGGATTACACACCAATGGATATTCTCTTGCAAGAAAAGTGCTTTTAGAAAAATTTGATGTTGGTGATTGGCATGATAGTCTAAATTCAACAATTGGTGACACATTACTTAACATTCACAGATCATATCTTAATGTTGCAGATGCTATCTTAGAAAAAGATTGGCTAAAGGGAATTTCACATATTACGGGCGGTGGAATTGTAAATAATACCATGAGAATTTTGGACGAAGGACAATCCCTTGATGTTGACTGGGATGCATGGCCACGATTAGAAATATTTAACTTAATTCAAGAATTAGGTAATGTTCCTGAAGATGATATGCGTCATAGTATGAATTTAGGTATTGGTTTAATCCTAGTTGTTTCACCTGAAGGTGTTGAAGAGTGTGAATCTCATTTATCGTCTTCAAATGAACCTTACTACAAAATAGGTAGAGTAGTATAAACCAGTGAAAATTGGGGTATTAGGTGCAGGTACATGGGGTACAGCATTATCTCAAGTACTTGCTGAAAATGGAAATGAAGTTGCGTTGTGGCATTACAATTCCGAATCTGCCAGAGAAATGCAACTTTCACGAATTCACTCTAATTTGAATTCATTTACATTTCATGAAAATATCAATATTATCTCAGATTTTGATAGTTTACCTCAAGATGCTCCGTTGGTAATTGCAATCCCATCTCATGTTGTTCGCGAAACTTTAACTAAAATTAAAAATATGTCACCGTCATTAGTAATTTGTGCATCAAAAGGAATTGAAAATGATTCTATGCAATTGATGTCAGATGTTATAGTTGAATCCACGAATTGGAATGAAGACAGAGTAGTGGCTTTATCTGGACCTAGCCACGCTGAAGAAGTCTGTAAGAAAATGCCTACAGCAATTGTTGCGGCTTGTTCTAATAAATCCAATGCTAAATATATTCAGAAACTGTTTTCAAATGATTATTTTAGGGTTTATACCAATACAGATATTGTTGGTGTAGAAATTGGTGGTGCAGTTAAAAATGTAATTGCCATAGCAGGTGGAATTTGCTCTGGATTGAATTTAGGTGATAATACTAAAGCTGCATTGCTAACACGAGGACTTTGGGAAATTTCACGTCTTGGAAAATTTTTAGGTGCAAAAAATGAAACGTTTTTTGGTCTAAGTGGAATAGGGGACTTAATCGTTACTGCCTTTAGTGAGCACAGCCGTAATCGTAAAGTAGGTGAGTTACTTGCAAAAGGAAGTTCGCTAGAAGATGTCTACAGCAAAATGAATATGGTTGCTGAAGGAATAAATACTACAAAGTCGTTATACCAATTATCACAAAAACATAATATAAATATGCCTATTTGTGAAGAGACATATAAAGTTCTCTTTTTACAAAAACCTCCAATGGATGCAATTAAAGACTTGATGCAACGTGAATTAGTTGATGAAGTCATTTAAAAGCGTCTATTTCTCTCTTATAATTCTTCATATTATTTTTCCGCAAAATACCATCTGTGGTCTCGGTGCTGTTAAGAGCATAATGCCAAACTCTAATACTATAAAAATAGATAATATGAAAAGGTTAGATAGCGGAGTTTTTAAAGTTAGAAACTTAATAACCAACTCATTTGATGAAATTGAATTTGATTTAATTATTGAAAATTCTGAAGTTAAATTTTATGTTCAGCGAACAGAAATTGAAAATGGAAATGTAGATGTTTCAATAATTGAAGACATTTTTGATGAATTCATAAGTGCATCATTTCAAATTAATAATATAGAGTACGATGATGGGATTTTAGGTGCTGAGAAATCAATATTAGGAAATTTACCCGAATTTAGCCATTCAGATAATTCAGTAAATATTCTCTTTGTTGATATTCAAGATGGAAGTAATCAATCCAATGAATTTGTATCAGGTTTTTTTGATCCTGCTGATCAGGAGCTGTGTTTTGAATGTACAGAGTCAGCTGGATGTAGTATAAATTATATTTTTGATGAATCACGTTGCAATTCTCCAAATGCTTGGGGGAGTGCCGCAAATGGAAAAAACATACTATATATTGATACTAATCCATTATCTGTAAATACTGAAAATTATCAAAATAAATTATTTGTTATTGCCCATGAATTACAACATTTGCTCCATTGGCATTCAGATAAAAAAGAAGGCTATTTTGCCAGTGAAAACATGTATTTATTTCATAATCCTTGGTTAAATGAAGGGCTGTCAGACTTAATGGCATCTCTACTTGGCTATGGGGAACGCTCATATAGCCCATTTTTAAAAGATATTACCATTGGACTGGATGAATGGGCAGAGTTGGGATCAGCGTCAACACTGCCTTATTATGCCAAATCTGCTTTATTTATGAAGTTTTTATATGAATATTATGGCATTGATATTATCAATGAAATATTCCACCATGAAAAAGAGGGGATTGAATCAATAAGCGAAATTATAGAATTAAATGATGCATTTATAGAGTGGACAAAAAGTTTAAGTGTTGGTTTAATTGGGAATGCAGAGATAGATGATTATGGTAATGTTTATCAGTTAGATTCTTTTTTTAGTATGGGAAGAGAGTTATACGAATTTACACGCACTATAGATATTCCACCATATTCCTTTTATCCATTAGGTTTACCTGAGTTTATTAAATATGATTCAATTTCAGTTGATGTTAATCATACAATGATTCAAAGTACAAATAACGCATTTATTGATGATTATGGAGTGCTAAACCGTATTATTTATTTTGCATTAGAGGATTCATTGAAAAATATTGAGTCAACTTTTTATTATAAAACAATTACATCTCCTGATAGTAGGCGATTATTCATTTACCCACATCCAGTAACCAGTTCCGATTTATCATATTTGCAATTTTTTGGTAATGAAACTGATTTATCTACAAATATCAAAATAGTATCAGTGCGTGGTGAAAATATATCAGAAGAATCCTATCAACTGGATTTGAATCAAAATTTAGTAATTGACTTTAATCCGAATCTTCCAAGTGGAACTTACATGGTTTCTGCAAGAAGTAATAGTATTCAAGAAAATATTAAAATATCAGTAATAAAATAATCTATTTAATAATGTTAGTTCATGGCTAATTTTACCGCCTGTAATTTTGGGCAAATACCCTGGCCCTCTTAGTTCAATGGATAGAACAAAGGTTTCCTAAACCTTAGATACAGGTTCGATCCCTGTAGAGGGTACACAAAAGGAGTTTTATGAAAAAAGAAGAATTAAGGTATGATCCGATACATGAGAAGTTATTAAATATTCTTGAGTATCTTGAAAGCAATAAGAACAGCGTATTTCAAATCTTATTAGCTTTAGTTATTTTGGTTGGTGGATGGGGATACTATGCTGGAAATCAACGTAGCATGTTGATGGAGGCACGCTCTCTTTCTGGTACAGCACAGAGCGAATATAATGCATCAAAAAGTGAGATTGCTATTCAAAATCTCAAAGAAGTAGTTGCAGATTACTCTGGAACTGATGCCGCTAGTCAGGCAGGGGTATACTTAGTTGCAGATGCTTATTTGAATAATGAAGATGGAAATATTGAATCGATTCTTGAACAAATTGACGCTGATAATTTTGACAATGTCATTCATGCTGGAATCCTTGAAACATTGGGAAATGCAAAATTAAATGTAAATTCCTTTGAAGATGCTGAAAAATATTTTAAAAAAGCTGTAGATAAGAGTAGGGCTAGCGGTTTAGATGCTCAATATCAAATGGGATTGGCGCTAGCCAATATAAAACATGGTCATTATTATGATGCAAAGTCAATACTGGCTAAATTATTAGAATCAGAGGAACTGAATTTTAATGATAAAAATAAAGCGGAAGAATTGCAAGCACAGGCAGATTTTCATCTCAATAATTAATTTGATATAAATATATCATTACGTGTAAATTACACATTGCGGAAAGTGGGCTTAAAACCCACTTTCTGTATTTATTAACCAAATTTTAATAAGAGGAATGTAGTCTTGATAAATAAGGACATAATTGAGGCATTTTCTGTAGTAGCTAAAGAAAAAAATATAGATAGAACAAATCTTAGTACAATTATTGAGGATTTGTTCATGACCATGATTTATAAAAAATATGGTGAAGATTGCGATAACTTCAGTGTAATTGTGAATATGGAAAAAGGTGAAATTGAAATCTATCAAGAAAAGATTGTGGTGGATGATGTAATAGATCCTGTATGTGAAATCAGTTTAGTGGATGCTCAAAAGGTAGAAGCAGATTTGGAAATCGGCGATCCTTTTATTGATGTATTGAGCCCTGAAGATTTTGGACGTCGATTAATTAATACTGCAAAGCAACATTTAGCACAACGAATTCGTGATATTGAGCGCGAAGCTGTTTATAGTGATTTCAGTAAAAAGATTGGTGAAATTGTAGTTGGTAGTGTGCATCAAATACAACGTGACAGAATTTTTGTAAATCTGGAACAGGCAGAATTACTGCTTCCAAAATCTGAGCAATTGCCAAATGATCGCTATAGAAGAGGTGAATCAGTAAGAGGGGTAATCAAGTCAGTTGAGTTTACACCAAAGGGTCCAGAAATTGTACTTTCACGTGCGGATAACATGTTTTTAGAACGACTCTTTGAAATGGAAATTCCTGAAATTGAAGATGGAATTATTGAAGTAAAAGCCGTTTCACGTTCTGCAGGCGATAGGAGTAAAATTGTTGTTTATTCCTCCGATCAGCGTATAGATGCTGTTGGTGCTTGCGTAGGGATGAGAGGGAGCCGTATTCAGTCTGTAGTTAGAGAGTTGAATGGCGAAAAAATAGATATTATCAACTGGAGTAATCAGCCTGAAATTTTAATTTCTCGTGCGTTAGCTCCCGCTAAGCCAATCAATCTATATATTGATGAAGAAAGGCCATATGTAGTTGCAGTCTTTGAAGATGAAGAGTTGCCAATTGCTATAGGGCGAAATGGCCAGAATATAAAATTAGCATCAGACGTTACGGGTTTTACAATTGATGCCGTTAAAAAGACGGATTATGAAGGTGTAACTACTGAAACAATTTATTTAGATGAATTGGACGGAATTACGTCGACACAAGTTGAAGTATTATCTAAAATAGACATACATACGGGTGAAGACTTTTTGTCTGCTGATAGAGATACATTGCTAGAATTAAAAGGGTTTGGAGAAAAAACCATTGAAAAAATAGCTAATTTAATCGAAGAGCATTCACCTGAAGATGAAACTGTTGATGAAAATGTGGCTGTAAATGAATCAGATTTAGAGGAAGTCGAAGAATAAATATATATGGCTGAAGCAACTAAAAAGAAGCGAATATTTCATATTGCCAAGGAATTGAATATTTCTCATATAGAAATTATTGAATTTCTAAAAAATGAGGGCGTTGAGGTTTCAAGCCATATGGCTCCCGTTGATGCAGATGTATATGATAAAATTCTTGGTGAATTTGCTAAAGAAAAGCAGCAAATTGAACGTCTTCGTAAAGAACAAGCACGTCAGGCAGTAATTACGAGTATTAAAAAGCAGGCGAAAGAAGAACCAAAAGAAGCAAAGAAATTAAGTTCTGATGCAGGTACAGCAGTATCTTCTTTGCGTGATAAAATTGCTAAAGAGAAAAAAGTTCGTGATGATGAGAAAAAACGCATTGCGGAATTAGAGCAAAAAGAAGCTGTTGAAAAAGCAAAAGCTGAAGAAGAGAAAAAAGCTGTTGAGGTTGCTGAAAAAACAAAAGTAGAAAAGCCTAAGTTTGATGTTGGTTTAAAAGTTGTTCGACATGCCACTGATGCAGAAAAAGAAAAGCTAAAGAAGCAAAAAGAGCAGGAAAAGCAACGAAAAGAAGATCGCAAAAAGAAAAAAGAAAAGCCTGCAAAAGTAGAAAAGCCTGTACAAGAAAAGAAGGAAGTTGCACCTAAGCCAAGAAAATTAAAGAAAATTGATATATCCTCCATTGTAGATAAGATTAGCCAGTCAAAGCGTGGTGGTAAAGACAAGGAAACAAGTCGTAAAACTTTAAAGCAACCTTTACCTCAATTTGGTAAAAAATCTGCGAAAAAGAAATCTAAGAAAAAAGATAAAGGTGTAGTTGAGGAAGTAGTTACTAATGAAAATATTATAAAGCTTCCAGAATTTACAACTGTTGATGAGTTGGCACAATCCATGAATGTTAAAGCACAAGAAGTTATCATGGCTTGTATGGGACTTGGCATGATGGCAACTATCAATCAGCGTCTTGATATGGAATCTATGATTATGATTGCTGATGAATTTGGGTTTGAAATTGAAACATTAGAATATGCTGATGAATCCACTCAAGTAGAGGAAGAGGTTGAAGATCTTGAAAATGCACAACCCCGCCCTGCAGTTGTTACCGTTATGGGTCATGTTGACCACGGTAAGACTTCATTATTAGATTATATTAGAAATGAAAATGTAGTTGCAGGTGAATCAGGTGGAATTACTCAACATATTGGTGCTTATGAAGTTGAGCTCAAAGATAAAAGTAAAATGACCTTTTTGGATACACCAGGGCACGCAGCATTTACAGCTATGCGATCAAGAGGTGCACAGGTTACAGATATTGTAATTGTTATAGTTGCAGCAGATGATGATGTGATGCCACAAACAATTGAGGCAATTGATCATGCTAAAGCGGCATCCGTACCTATAATTATAGCGATTAATAAAGTTGACTTACCAGCTGCTAATATTGATAACATTAAAAAACGACTTTCAGAGCAAAATATTTTAGTTGAAGATTGGGGTGGTAAATACCAGTGTCAAGAAATCTCAGCAAAGACAGGTGCTGGGATTGATGAATTATTAGAAAAAGTACAGCTTGAAGCTGAAGTATTAGATTTAAAAGCAAACAGAGATACGCTTGCAAAAGGTGTTGTGGTTGAATCACGATTGGATAAAGGATTAGGGCCAATTGCGACTGTGCTTGTACAAAGAGGTACATTAAAATGTGGTGATGTATTTGTTTGTGGTACCCAATCTACAAAAGTTCGAGCTATGCTTAATGAACGAAGCAAGAAAGTAGAAGATGCCTTGCCATCAGATCCAGTACAAATTTTAGGTTTTACAGAGGTGCCAAATGCCGGTGATGTTTTGACTGTTTATAGTGATGAGCGTGAAGCAAAACGAATTGCTCAAGAACGTTCACAGCTTAAACGTGAGGCAGAGCAAAGACGATTTAGAAAATTAACACTTGACCAAATTGGTAAGCAGATTTCAAGTGGTGAAATTCAAGAATTAGACATAATTATTAAAGGTGATGTTGATGGTTCAATTGAAGCATTAAGTGATTCTTTAATGGGACTCTCTAATGAAGAGGTTTCTGTAAAAATTGTACATAGATCTGTTGGAATGATTACTGAAAATGATGTGAACTTAGCTGGAACATCAGGAGCTATTATCGTTGCATTTAATGTAAACACATCTGCAGAAGCAAAAATGAGAGCAAAAACACTGGGTGTGGATATTCGACAATATTCGGTGATTTATGAAGCTATTAATGAAGTCAAGCTCGCTCTTGAAGGATTACTTGAGCCCGATCAAGTAGAAGAAGCTCTAGGCTTTGCTGAAGTAAGAAATATGTTTAAAATTCCAAAGTTGGGTGTAATTGCGGGTTGTTCTGTGAAAAAAGGTAAAGTGATCAGGAATGCATTATTACGTGTTAAACGTAATGATGAAACATTGCATGAAGGTAAATTAACATCATTAAAACGCTTCAAGGATGATACAAATGAAGTGTTAGAGGGATTTGAATGTGGTATTGGTGTTCAGGGATTTTATGAGTTTGAATTAGGTGATATCATTGAAGTTTATGAAATCAAAGAAATAAAAAGATCCCTTGCGTAAATTAAAATGTATAGTAATAAACCATACAAACGATCAGAACGAATGTCAGATGAAATTCAACACATTATGGGTGAGGTATTTATTTCTGATTTTACGGTTCCAAATGCAGGTTTATTAACAGTTTCTAAAGTTGAAATTACATCTGATTTACGTTTAGCAAAAATTTTTGTAAGCTTACTTAATTCCAAGTTAACATCCGAGGAAGTGATTACATATCTTAAAGAAAATCGGAAAGTTATACGATATCACTTGGGAAAGCGTTTAAATGCAAAATATGTACCAGATGTTCGTTTTTATTATGACGATTCATTAAAAAAGGCTGAAAAAATTGGTACATTATTAAACAATATTAAGAAGGATGAAAAATAGTGGATGCCATAGTAGGAATATGGAAACCCACTGGTTGGACTTCTTTTGATGTTGTAAAAAAAATTAGGGGCTATGTTAGGCCATCAAAAGTCGGACATGCAGGTACGCTTGATCCTTTTGCAGAAGGGGTGCTCGTACTTTGTATTGGTAAAATGACAAAGAAAGTCGAATCTTTGATGGATTGTGAAAAGGAATACATTGCCACTATTAAATTAGGTGAACAGACTGATACTCTAGATATTGAAGGAAAAGTTGTAAAAACCAAAGCAATACCTGAAAATATAAATGAAGATAAAGTGTTGTCTGTTTTAGATAAATTCGTCGGTGAAATAAACCAAGTACCACCCATGTATTCTGCATTACATGTAAATGGTAAACGGTTGTATGAGTTAGCCAGAAAAGGTGAAACTATAGAGCGAAAAGCGAGAAAAGTTAATGTAAAACAGATAGATTTGCTTGCTTTTAATACTGATGAAATAAAAATCCGTGTTATATGTGGACGTGGTACATATGTACGAGCGTTGGCTCGTGATATTGCTCGTGAATTAAATACGGTAGGTTTTTTGACATCGTTAACTCGAACAAAGGTTGGTGATTATACTGATGCCAATGCAATTTCAATAGAGGAATTTGCAACATGCTCATCTATACAAGTATAGATGACTTTGATGATATAGCTTCTTCTATTGTTACTATTGGTAATTTTGATGGCATTCATAGTGGCCATTTAAGTATAGTAAACAAAACCGTACATTTTGCAAAAGAGAAAAATATTGCATCTGTGGTTGTTACATTTAATCCACATCCAAAAACAATTCTCTTTTCTAGCAGATTACCAGAAAAGTATCAAATTTCAACCATCGACAAAAAAATTGAAATATTTAAAAAAGTTGGAATTGACGTTTTACTTATAATTCCATTTGATTTAAAATTATCTCAAATTGATGCCACGGTTTTTTTGAAGATGTTCATTATCAAAAAATTTAATCCAGTTGATATTATTGTTGGCTATGATCATCATTTTGGACATAATCGAAAGGGTGATTATAAACTTTTAGAAGAAAATTCAAAAAAATATGGGTATAATGCTCATCAAATAAAGGCAGTTGGATTAAAAAGTGATATAATAAGTAGTACTCAAATTCGAAAGTATATATCACAAGGTGATATTGGGAAAGCAAATAAAATGCTAAATTGGGAATATGAAATAACGGGTACTGTGGTAAAAGGTGATGGGAATGGAAATAAACTTGGTTTTCCGACAGCAAATATAATTCCAATTGTAAATACTCAAATTATCCCTAAACAAGGCGTTTATAAAGCCAATGTTATTATTGATGGTATTGAGTTTAGTGGTATGTGCAATATTGGGAGGCGTCCAACATTCAATGGTAATGATGAAAAAATTGAAGTAAATATTTTTACTGATAAGTATTTAGAACTATATGGAAGAGAGTTAACGATTAGATTTATTGAATTTTTAAGAGAAGAAATTCATTTTTCTTCCATTGAATTACTTATATCGCAATTAGAAAAAGATAAAATGCGATGTTTAGAATTAGAATAGAAAGATAAAAGGAGATAATAATGTCTATCACGAAAGAGCGTGTAGAAGAGTTAGTAAAAGAATACGGCGGTGATGAAAAGAATTCAGGCACTGCTGAGGTTCAGATTGCAATTTTAACAGAAAAAATTCGCAATATTACAGATCATTTAAAAGGAAATAAAAAAGACAATAGTAGCAGAAGAGGATTGATCATCCAAGTTGCAAAAAGAAGAAAGTTATTAAATTATATCAAAAAAGATGATATCGCACGCTACAAATCAATAATTGAAAAATTAAATATTCGTAAGTAAGAATATTAGAAAGTTAAGATGATAGTTAAAACAATGGAGCTTGCAGGTCGTACGCTTACACTGGAAACAGGAAGAATGGCCAGGCAAGCCAGTGGTTCAATAGTGCTCACTTATGGTGAAACAGTGCTACTTGCAACTGCTACAGCAAATAAGGATGATGGCGAAGATAGAGGTTTTTTCCCATTATCAGTTGAATATAGAGAAAAGTTTTATGCTGCAGGGCGTATCCCCGGTGGATTTTTTAAACGTGAAGCTCGACCTTCAGAAAAAGAAATCATTGCTAGTCGGTTGAGCGATAGACCATTGCGTCCATTATTCCCTAAAGGGTTTAATGCCGAAACACAGGTTTTCATTAACGTATTATCATATGATGATGAAAATCAAGGTGATGTGTTGGGAACTATTGCAGCATCAGCTGCCCTTGCAATTTCAGACATTCCATGGAATGGACCTGTAGCCTCTGTACGAGTTGGTAGAGTTGAGGGCAAATTTGTAATTAATCCAACTAATGCAGAGTTACCAGAAAGTGATATGGAAATTATAGTTTCTGGTACATCTGATTCAGTAGTAATGGTAGAAGGAGAAGCAGATTTTATCACAGAAGATGAGTTCCTTTCTGCAATTCAATATGCATTTGAAGCCATTCAGGATATTATTAAATTACAAGAAGAACTAGTATCTGCGTGTGGTAAGAAAAAACGTGTGGTTGTTGAGCCTGAAATAAACACTGAATTGCATTCTGAAATAGATAAGTTTATTGATGGAAAAATTTCACCATTAAATGATCCAAAAGAAAAATTCGATAGATATGAAGACATCCGAATTTTTAAAGAGAATATTGTTGCGGATATGGGTGAAGATTTTGAGGATAATGCCTCCGAAATTAAATCTTATATTGATGATCAAATTACGGCAGACTTGAGAAAACGAACACTGGCAGGTACGCGTGCGGATGGTCGCGATTTGACCACTGTTAGGAATATTAATATTGATACATCTATACTTCCACGAACTCATGGGTCATCCTTATTTACACGTGGTGAAACCCAAGCATTAGCTACCGTTACTCTTGGGGGTAAGCGTGATGAGCAAATGTTAGACAATATTGAAGGATTAACCTATAAACGCGAGATGTTACATTATAATTTCCCACCATTCAGTGTTGGTGAAGCCAGAATGAGATTCGGGCTTTCAAGGCGTGAAGTAGGACACGGTAATTTGGCAGAACGCTCAATTAAAGGTGTACTTCCTGATTTTGATGATTTTCCATATACAATTCGTGTAGTATCAGAGGTATTAGAATCTAATGGTTCTTCATCAATGGCAACCGTTTGTGGTGGTATTCTTGCATTAATGGATGCGGGTGTTCCCATTAAAAATCCAATTGCAGGTGTTGCAATGGGGCTTGTGATGGAGGATGAAAATAACTATGCAATTCTAACAGATATTCTTGGTACTGAAGATCATTTAGGTGACATGGACTTTAAAGTGGCGGGTACTAAAGATGGTATTTCTGCTATACAGATGGATTTAAAGATTGATGGACTTCCAATAGATCTTATGACAAAAGCACTGCAACAAGCTAAGGATGCACGTTTACATATACTTGGTGAAATGGATAAAGCAATGCCTGAAGTAAGGCCTCACCTTTCTGCGCATGCGCCAAAAATTGGTAAGGCAGCACTTCCTGTTGATAGAATTGGTGACTTTATTGGGCCAGGTGGTAAAAATATTAAAGCCATTTGCGAAGAATATGAATGTGAAGTAAATGTAGAAGAAGATGGATTATGTGTAATTTTAGCTCAGGATGCAGATTCTATAGAAAAAGTCGCTGGAATTATTAATTCATACAGCCTTGTTCCTGAGCCTGGAAATGCATATGATGCTGAAGTTGTAAAAATCATGGACTTTGGTGCATTTGTTAAAATTGCTCCTGGCAAGGAAGGGTTAGTTCATATCTCTGAATTAAATTGGAGTCGTGTTGAAAAAGTGACCGACGTGCTAAAAGAGGGTCAGCAAGTTAAAGTTAAGCTGATGGAAATTGATAATAAAGGTCGATTGAACTTTAGCATGAAAGCATTGATGGAGAGACCCGCAAAAGAAAATGCGCAAAAATCCTAAGGTAGATTAATGATAGTTGGTATTCCAAAAGAGATAAAGAGTAACGAAAATAGAGTTTCTCTAATTCCATTTGGCGTAGAGGATTTATGTAAATCAGGCCATACTGTTATTGTTGAAGATAATGCAGGATATGGTAGTGGTTTTTCAAATGAAGATTATGTTAATGCGGGAGCTTTAATTGCGGATAACGCAAAAGAAGTTTTTGATAAAGCTGACATGATTGTAAAAGTGAAAGAGCCACAACCGTCTGAAGTGGAAATGATAAAAGCAGATCAAATTGTTTTTACTTATTTCCACTTTGCTGCTGACGAACAACTTACTCATGGAATAATTAATAGCAATTCAATTGCAATTGCCTATGAAACGGTTCAAGATGAAAATGGGCAATTACCCTTATTGATACCTATGAGTGAAGTTGCAGGCAGAATGGCCGTTCAGAATGGTGCAAAATGCCTTGAAGCAAATATGGGTGGTAGAGGAAAGTTACTAAGCGGAGTTCCTGGTGTAGAGCCTGCCACTGTGACCATCCTTGGTGGTGGAATTGTTGGTATGAACGCTGCAAAATTAGCTGCTGGGTTAGGTGCAAAAGTAAATATTTTAGATATCAGTCCTGATAGGTTAAAATATCTTGATGATATTATGCCATCTAATGTATTTACTCTTTATTCCAATAAGCATACAATTCTAGATTTACTCCCCAAAACAGATCTACTTATCGGAGCAGTTTTAGTTGTTGGAGCAAAGGCTCCTAATTTAGTGACTAGAGAAATGCTTTCAATAATGCCTGAAAGAGCTGTAATTATTGATGTTGCTGTAGATCAGGGTGGATGTGTTGAAACATGTAAACCTACAACACATAAAGACCCTACCTATGAGGTTGATGGTATAATACATTATTGTGTTGCCAATATGCCTGGAGCTGTACCTTATACATCAACAATTGCTCTATCTAATGCAACATATCCATTTATTAAGAAATTAGCTAAATATGGTTATAAGGAAGCACTTGCAAATGATAATGCATTATTGAAAGGATTGAATGTATATAAAGGAAAGGTAACGCATGAGGGTGTAGCTGATGCATTTAATTTACCATATGTAAGCCCAAATGAGGTATTAAGCTAATTTAAATGCGTTTTGCATATCATCAGCTTGGTTCAGGATTTTCCTTAGGATTAAACCGAATTACAAAAGCTAGATTTGAAACCCATCTTCAATTTTTTTACGAGATGGGTTTTTCATCTCATCCAGATTTTAAAATTATATTTGATGATGGATATGAATCTGTATATTCAATTGCATTTCCAATCATGGAAAGATATAAATTTAAAGGTTTAGTGTTTCCAGTTGCAGGTTATATTGGTAAAGATAATTTATGGGATGTAAATTTTTTTGGTCTAAATAAATCTAAACATTTAAGTGAAGAGAATTTGATTGATTTACTTGAAAATGGATGGGAAATTGGAAGTCACGGTTTATTCCATAAATCAATAACAACTCAATTTTTAAATGAGTTAAAATGTGATTTGGAAGAATCAAAGTATATATTAGAGAACTTATTGGGAATTGAAATAAATTGCTATGCACCGCCCTTTGGAATGATGGACAGTCATCATATACCCACAATATTACAGTATTATGATAATATTTATATTCCTAATAATAGAAATATATCACATACCAATGTAATTAAAAGACACTCTGTTTATTCTATTGATAATATAAAATCATTAGATAGAAAGTTGAATTTATCAAAATTAGAATTGATGAAAGAGAATATCATTCAGAATTGTGCACATTTAACTGTACTAGTTAAAGAAATACTTTGAATGAATAGTATAAAATCTTTAAGTTAAAGTAATACTTTAATAAAACTTTAAAAAGATTACGATGCAATGGAAGCAAGAGAAATAAAAAAATTATATTATTCAATTGGTGAGGTAAGTGAAATTACTGGCCTCAAACAATATGTTTTAAGATACTGGGAAACTGAATTTCCTCAGCTCCGTCCATCTAAAAATCGTGCTGGAAATAGAACATATCGATTAGCAGATGTTGAGTTGATTCAGGAAATCCAAACTTTATTGTATAAAAAGAAATTTACAATAAAGGGAGCTAGGCAATACCTCAAAGATAAAGTGGAGCCAGTTCAAGCTGCCGAAAAAGTAGTGAAAATATCTGATTCAATTGCAGAGTTAGATTTAAAGACACTAAAAGACTTACGAAATGGATTAACTGACATTATAAAAACTATTGAATCATTCAAAAAAGAATTATAATGGCGTTTGCTTTAATTCGTAAATTTTCCTATCGGGACGTGGCGTAGTCCGGTAGCGCACTTGACTGGGGGTCAAGGGGTCGCCAGTTCAAATCTGGCCGTTCCGACAAAAAGTAAGCTTTGCTTACTTTTTTTATATCTAATATGAACATCTTAATCTTAATTCCATCTTATAATGATAATAATTTTTTACCTCAACTCATAGATGGGTTAAAATCATATTCATCAAATAAAATATTAATTATTGATGATTGCTCTGAAAAACCTATCATCCTAGAAGATAAAAGAGTATGTGTTATTAGAAATCATGTGAACTTGGGGAAAGGTGCCACTTTAGTACGGGGATTTAACTACGCTTCAGAACATGGATTTACACATGTTTTAACCGTAGATTCAGATATGCAACATTTACCTGAAGATGTCCCTAGCTTTGAGTTAGTTGATGGCTCAGTAGATTTAGTACTGGGAAAGCGTATTTTTCACACTACCATGCCAATTCATCGGAAAGTATCTAATTATTTAACCTCATTAATCATATCAACTTTAACACATGTAAAAGTTTACGATTCACAATGTGGATTTAGAAGGTATAAATTAGATTCAATAAATAATTTGAATTTCAAATATTCTGGATTTCAATTCGAAAGTGAATTATTATTAAAACTTTTGTCAAATAAAACTGCATCAGTTGAACATGTGGATATTCATACTGTTTATGGAGAAGAAACAAGTTCTATCAGTAATGTAGCAGATACAATAAAATTTATTAAATTAATATTACTCTATATATGCAAGAAGCTATAATTAATATTGTAAACTCAACAATTGAGCATCCTGAAATTACCACTCTAATAATTTCAATGTTACCCATAGTAGAATTAAGAGGTGCATTACCATGGGCATATATTTTTGGTGGATTAACCTTAAAATCAGCATTTATAATTTCAATAATAGGCAACTTCATTGTATCCATTCCTATTTTGTTGATAATGCCAAAAGTAATTGATTTCTTAAATGGTATTCCAGCTCAATTTCAGAGTAATTTTTTATATAGATTTTTTAATTGGGTATTACTCAGAGCTCGAAAAAAAGGGGGAGTTGTCGAAAAATACAAATTTTGGGGATTGATAATTTTTGTAGGAATACCATTACCGATAACGGGTGCGTGGACTGGTTCGGTAGCAGCTTCAGTTTTCAGTTTAAATATACGAAATTCTTTATTTGGTATACTTGCTGGATTGATTATGAGTGCATCGATAGTATCTATGTTATTGTTTACGGGTAATTGGATTATAAATTAATGTAGATATACATTAAAATTTTATCGTAGATTCAGATATGAAAAAAATAATTACTTTATCACTATTTATTGCGGTTTCTTTTACTCAAGAAGAATGTACAGGTGGTCGTTATCATACAGAAATTTTTGATAATACGGTTGTTACTAGTGGAATTCAATATGGATCAAATTACAATTCAGGATTTTTTGGTGACGTTCTTGAAAACCTATATCTTGATGTTTATGAGCCTGAAGGTGATGAAATTAATAATCGACCATTGATTATAATGATGTTTGGAGGATCATTTATTGGTGGATCGAGAACTTCCCCTGATATAGTAGAATTATGCACAAGTTATGCAAAAATGGGATATGTAGCCGTAGCTATTGACTATAGATTGACTACCGAACTTATTTGGCTTGCAAATGAAGAAACTGCTTATAAAGCTGCTACAAAAGGGATACACGATTTAAAAGGTGCCATTCGTTATTTTAGAATGAATGATGCTATTTATGATGATTTTAGAATTGATGTGAACCGAATATATGCAGGAGGAGTATCGGCAGGTGGTATTTCAGCGGTAAATGCTGCATATTTAGATGAAGATTATGAAATCCCTACATTTATTCAAGATTATATTAATGATTATGGAGGCCTTGAAGGTGAAAGCGGAAATGAAGGATATTCTTCAGAGTTTCATGGGGTAGTAAATTTATGTGGTGCAGTAGGTGAGACAGATTGGATTATCCCAGGTGATATTCCTATTGTAAATATGCATGGGACAGAAGATGATATTGTTCCATATGGCGATGGAATGATAACTTTATTTGGCCTAAATATGAATATCGCAGGAAGCGAGTCAATACATAATAGAATGCTCGAATTGGGTAACCAATCTTCATTTTTAAGCTGGGAAGGTGCGGGACATACTCCATTTATTACATCTTCAGATTATATGGATGAGACTATTGAGTTTACATCAGTATTTTTAAGTGAATTGGCTTGTGAATCGGATTATATTTTGGGTGATATTAATGGTGATACCACGATTAATGTACTGGATATTATCATGCTTGTAAATTTAATCCTAGATGGAGAAAGTCCGACATCTGTTTCTGATATTAATAATGATAATACATTAAATGTATTAGATATTATATCTCTTGTAAACATTATTTTAGAGAGATAGCCCTACCTCCAATTTTTGAATTATATAGGCTTTATGTATATTTAGCCTATGAATTATGTAAGAATAATGATATTTACTCTGCTAATTGCAGCTACTTTTGCTCAAGAAGTATTTGATGGACTATTATTATTCACTCCAGTTACTCCTGCCCAATCAACTGAGTATTATTCTACTTTTTTAATGCAAAATGATGAAAGTATTATCAATGAATGGAGACATCCTACACGACCGTCGAGTATTGCATATTTATTACCTGATAGTACATTGCTATATCCAACAACGTTAAATGGTCGTCCTGGAGGTGGAAAGATTATTAGATATGATTGGTACGGAAATATATTATGGGAATACCAATTTACTAATAGTCCTTATAGTTTTCATCATGATATTGAACCGTTACCAAATGGCAATATTCTGTTATTGGCGTGGGAAATTATCCCTATATATGAAGCCATTAGTCTTGGTCGGACAGATATAAATTCAGATATGTGGCCCGAAGTAATTATTGAGATTGAACCATTACCAAATAATAATGCGCAAATTGTATGGCAATGGCATGCATGGGATCATCTTATTCAGAATGTGAACCCTGAATTGCCCAATTACGGTGAGCTTCATGAAAATCCACAACGACTAAATATTAATATGGGTGCGCTTGGAGGAGGTCATCAAAACAATAACGAAAATGGTGAATGGTTTCATGCAAATTCAATTCATTATAATGAATTATTAGACCAAATTGTTATTTCATCAAGACACTTGAATGAACTTTATATAATTGATCATTCTACGTCAACTGAAGAAGCAGCTTCAAGCATTGGTGGGAATTCAGGAAAAGGAGGGGATATACTGTATCGATGGGGTAATCCTGAAAATTATGGTATTGATAATGTAGGCTATACGCTGAATGCACAGCATAGTGTTAACTGGATTGAATATAACTATATGGGTGGTGGCAATTTGATTATTTTTAATAATATTGCTGGATTTAACTATTCTGAAGTAATTGAGATTGAATTACCAATTAATGAAGAAAATAATTATTATTATGATTTACCATATTTGCCATTGGAACCATTATGGCAATTTAATGAAAACGAGGGATTTTATTGTAATACTCAGTCTGGTGCTTTTCGTTTACCAAATGGGAATACAATTGTTACGGTGCAATTCCCACCCCGTATTTTTGAAGTAACTTATGATGGTAATATCATCTGGGATTATTATTATGAAAATCAAGATGCAAAAATACCTAGAGCGCAAAAATATTCATTTGAGTACCTAACAGGCAGTCAATTGGGGGATTTAAACTATGATGGAGTATTGAATATTTTAGATATAGTGATAGGAGTTGCAATAATTTTAGAAAGTAATTTTAATATAAATTTTGATATGAATCATGACAATATATTAAATGTACTAGATGTAGTAATTTTAGTTAATATGATTTTGAATTCTAATGAATAAAATTAGCCTTATAATAATTATTTTATTAATCAATGCCATATTTTGTATAGAAAATGGGTTGTTCCTATATTCACCTATAATTTCACTTCCATCAGATGATGAGGTGTTTGTGACCGAATTGATTGATTTAGATGGAAATTTAATAAAGCAATGGACGCATGATTGTTCTGTTTCAAGTACACCATATTTGCTACCAGAAGGGATACTTTTACGTCCATGTAAAGTAGATCCTCCTCCATTTGAAGCTGGTGGTGCTGGTGGTAAAATTCAGTTTATCAATTGGAGTGGTGAGATTATTTGGGAAAATCAATTTGCTAATGATGAGTTTGCTCAACATCATGATGTTGAAGTTTTACCGAATGGCAATTTATTGATATTGATGTGGGAAAGAAAATCACAAGAAGAAGCTATTCAAGCAGGGAAGGTTTTGCATACAGGCGATTTTTGGAGTGAAAAGATTATTGAAATTGAACTTTTAGAAGATAATGATTTTAATATTATTTGGGAGTGGAGTTTATGGAATCATCTTGTTCAAGATATTGATTCAAATTATAATAATTTTGGAAATATCGCAGAAAATAGTGGGAAATTGGATATTAATTATGCCTTGATTTCCAATGAAGGTCCGCTACCTCCACAGTTTACAAATCCTGACTTTATTCATTTAAATTCATTGGATTATAGTGAAGAACTTGATTTAATTTTATTTTCATCAAGAAAGACTTGTGAAATATATGTTATTGACCATTCAACTTCAATAAGCGAATCAAATGATAGCATAGGTGGTAATTATGGAAAAGGTGGAGACTTTTTATATCGTTGGGGAAATCAATCCATTTATGATCATGGTGAAAGCGAAGATAAAAAATTGTTTGCACCACATAGTGCTACATGGACATCAAATAGCTCTATAATGGTTTTTAATAATGGAGTCAATAGGCCAGGTAACAATTATTCTTCTATAATTGAAATTGAATTTCAAATTGAGGATAATCTATTTAATTATTCTAGTGATTTTGGTTATTACCCAGAGTTTCCAACAATTGAGTATAATTTAAACGAAAATTATTTCACTCAAACACAAGGTGGTGCCTTTAAAATAGCAAATGAAAATATTATTGCAACTATCTCTAATGCGCAAAAAATATTAGAAATATCCAGTGATGGCAATATTTTATGGGAATATGATTATCCAGGAAACGGAAATTTATCAAGAAGCCAAAAATATCAATTAGATTATTTTGATTTTGAACTTATTTATGATTTAAATAATGATCTTTTATTGAATATTTTGGATGTTGTAATTCTTGTTAATATGGTTCTTGATAATACTTATATATTGAATGCTGATTTGAATAATGATGCATTAATTAATGTTCTTGATATCGTACAGCTAGTCAATCTAATTTTAACTTAAAAACCTCCTCTGCACATCAGTAAAAATAATAGTAAATTTTGGGCTAAATTTTATAAGAAATAAGTATATGATGAATCCTTTAGATATAGAAAAAAAGTGGCAGAAGTATTGGGATGAGAATTCTTCTCATAAAACCAACTTTGATAATATTAAAAATAAATTTTATTGCTTGACCATGTTTAGTTATCCCTCCGGTGATAAACTGCATATTGGACATTGGTATAATTATGCTCCAGTTGATACTTATGCACGATATAAAAAAATGAACGGGTATAATATTTTTCAACCTCAAGGCTTTGATGCATTTGGACTACCTGCAGAAAATTATGCTATTAAGCATGGGATCCCACCTCAAAAGAGTAGTGCTGATAATATATCTAAAATGAAATCTCAATTAACTAGCATTGGTGCAATGTTTGATTGGGATAATGAATTAGTTACTAGCGATGAATCTTATTATAAATGGACACAATGGCTGTTTTTAGAGTTATATAAAAATAAATTGGCTTATCAAAAAACTGCTCCAGTTAATTGGTGTCCTAGTTGCTCAACTGTACTTGCAAATGAGCAAGTTAAAGATGGTTTCTGCGATAGATGTAGTAGTGAAGTTACTAAAAGAGATTTAAAACAATGGTTTTTTAAAATTACTGACTATGCAGAAGAGTTGCTGGCAGAATTAGATCACCTTGATTGGCCACAAAAAACAAAGCATATGCAAAAAAACTGGATAGGGAAGAGTGTAGGGGCAGAAATTAATTTTGATATAGTTGACTCCAATAAAAAAATCACAGTTTTTACTACCCGTCCAGATACAATCTATGGAGCCACATATCTCGTATTAGCTCCTGAAAATGAATTGGTCAAAGAGATTCTCAATCCAAAACATATTAATGATGTAGATCAATATATTGAAAATACAAAACGTAAAAGTGATATTGAGCGTTCATCGCATGATGGTGATAAGTCGGGAATGTTTTTAGGTGCACATGCAATTCATCCATTTACGGGTGATGAAATTCCAATTTGGATAGGTGATTATGTACTAAATAGTTATGGTTCAGGTGCTGTAATGGCTGTACCTGGAAGTGATGAGAGAGATTTTGATTTTGCTCAAAAATATAAATTGCCTATTATTGAAGTCGTATCGAATAATGGCAATCCTTCTGATAATATTGAATGTTATACTGAAAATGGAATTTGTTTAAACTCACAGCATCTAAATGGATTAAATACGGAAGATGCCAAAAATAAAATTTGTGATGAGCTAGATTCAAGGAAAATTGGTGGCAGGAAAGTTCAATTTAGATTACATGATTGGTTAATAAGTCGTCAACGGTATTGGGGTGCACCAATTCCAATTATATATTGTGATAAATGTGGAGTGCTTCCAGTGCCTGAAAATGAATTACCAGTAAAATTACCAGATGATATTAAGTTTTCAGATACATACGGTGAAGATATATCGCCATTAGCAACATCTGACGCATATATGAATACGATATGTCCAAATTGTAAAGGAGAGGCTAAAAGAGATCCTGATACAATGGACACTTTTGTGTGTTCTTCATGGTATTATTTACGATATCCAAATCCACATATTGTTAACTTTCCATTCGATAACTCAAGGCTAAATTGGTTGCCTGTAGATTTATATGTTGGTGGTGCCGAACATGCTACAATGCACTTGTTATATGCGCGATTTATTACAAAAGCATTGCGTGATCTAGGATATTTACATTTTGGAGAACCATTTAAAAAAATGATTCATCAGGGTACTATCACAAAAGACGGTGCTAAAATGTCAAAATCTAAAGGTAATACTGTTTCACCCGATGATTTTATTGAAGAGTATGGTTCTGACACCTTTAGGATTTATTTAATGTTTATGGGTCCTTTTGAGGATGGTGGGGATTGGAATGATAAAGGAATTACTGGTATCCATAGATTCTTAAATAAATATTCTAAAATTTGTAAATTAATTAATGATGATATTGAAGATAGTTTAGAATTAAATAAAAATTTACATAAAGCTATTAAAGCAGTTTCTGCGGATTTAGATGATTTGAAATTTAATACTGCCATTAGCAGAATGATGGAGTTGACAAATTATTTGGTAAAACAAAAATCAGTATCTAAAAACACCATTAAAAATATATTATTATTGTTAGCACCATTTGCACCACATTTAAGTGAAGAGCTGTGGAGCCAGTATATTAATAAAGAGTCGTCAATTTTTATTTATGAATGGCCTAACTTTGATGAATCATTGTTAAAAGATGATATTATGACAATCGCAGTTCAGGTAAATGGTAAGTTGCGCGGTAATATTGATGTTGATGTTAAGGCAGATAAGGAAATTGTAATTTCAACTGCAAAATCATTAGAGAATGTTATAAAGCATATTGATGGTAAAAATATAAAAAAAGAGATCTATGTTCCACAGAGAATAGTTAATATTGTGATATAAGTTTACATAATATGTATTATCAGCAATAGTGTATGTGGCGAAGAATCTTAGTTTTCTAACCACTCCCTATATTCGTTATTTAAAATTTCCATTTTATAAGATATTAATTCAGGAACTTCATAATTTGATTCATTCTTTATAATTTTTATAACATTGTTTTTTATTTTAGAATCAATTTTAATTCTTAAAAGATATTCCTGTGTACTTTGAACTGAACCTCTCCATCCATAAAGAGATTTTTCATTCTTAATTATTTGTACACATTTTGATAATTTATTATCTAATAAAGAATTGGCAATTTTTTCAGCAACAAATAATTTATCTGTAGTCGTTTCAATTATTTCATACATAGTGCTAAGAATTCCTTATATATCTTTGTAAATTTAAATGCTTTTAAAATAAATATTCGTAGAAGGTTTGGCAATTATCAGAACTTTCAACTTACATAATGGAAGATTGATTTATCTACTTCAAAAGTAGGCCTTTCTACTTGGTGGATGAAGGAAACTTGCGATTTAGTGACAATCTACCGCTCATATCACATTTAAAGTGATCTGATAATCCGCCTTCTACGACTATTTATTTTTAATTTTTTCAATGACGGTTGGGTCACCTTCAACCTCTAGCTTAATGCCATTATATGTATCTTCCCTTTTATGGATAATTAACTCAGAATAAATTTCTTTCAATTTTTTTAAATCCTTAAATGGAATAAGTATTTCAGTAATTATATATTTACTTTTTATAATTTTAGAGATTTTTTCTTTAAGGTTGTTGATTTTCAATTCTTTAAATGCAGAGACCAATATTGCATCTGGATATTTATGCTTTAAACCAGAAAGTAAATTTTCATCATCAATTAAATCTACCTTATTTAATACCAATAGTTGAGCAGAATTTGAATTATCTATTTCAAGTTCTTTTAGTACATTATCGATGGTTTTTAGATGTTTAATAAATTGATCTGATGAAGCATCCATGACTTTAAGAATTAAATTGGCATCACAAACCTCAGATAGTGTAGATCGGAATGATGCTATTAAACTATGTGGTAAATTATCAATAAATCCAACTGTATCACTCAAGACTATATTTAAACCCTTCTCTAGCTCAACTGAACGTGTGGTTGTATCTAATGTAGCAAAGAGCTGGTCTTGGATATAAACATCTGCCCCTGAAATAGCTTTCATCAACGTTGATTTACCAGCATTGGTGTACCCTACAAGTGCAACTTTAAATATATTTTTTCGATTCTGTACTTTTACGGTGTGCTGGCGTTGAATTTCTTTGAGTTCAACTTTTAACTTATTAATTTGGTTTCTAATTAATCGGCGGTCAATTTCAATTTGGGTTTCACCGGGGCCACCTCTCGTTCCTACACCACCCATTTGTCTTTCAAGGTGAGTCCATTGACGTGTTAGTCGAGGTAGCATATATTCTAATCTAGCAAGTTTAATTTGTGTTTTAGCTTCCTTAGACTTTGCATGATTATCAAATATATCAAGTATTAAGCCTGTCCTATCAATTACCTTAATTTTCTCACCAGCAAGTTTTTGTATATTTTTTAATTGCGTAGGTGAAATTTCATCATTGAAAATAATTAATTTGATTTTTAATTCTTTTGCAAACTGAATTATTGAATTTACTTTACCCTTCCCAATAAAGGTTGCAGGATCTATTTGGGTACGATTTTGAATAATTCTATCTTCAATAGTTGCCCCTGCAGTTTCAGCTAATAATTGCAATTCATCTAGCTGATTATTTATATCTTCAATAGATTGGTCTGAAAGCTTTATGGCAATAGATAAAGCTGATTCGAATGAATCAATTTGACGTTTTTGTGACTGCATTACTTGATAAAATCATTTCAATTATTACTAGCAATATTATGAGGAATAGAATCAATCTCCAAATTTCTGTACCAACTTTAGTTTCTTGTAATTTTACAGTTATATTATCTGAATAATCAATTATTGTAAATCCGAATTCATTATATTGCTGAGTATAAAGTTGAGGAGAATAAAAATATTCCAATTCGGTTTTTGATATATTGATTGCTTTTATTTCACTTTCTAATTCACTATATTGGAGACTATGTATGCCTGGAATTTTGAAATAATTAATTGTCTTCTCTGACTCACCTATTTTTACTTCTATCTCATCAGGAGATTTATACGACATATAATATGACGACTGATACTTTTCTTTTATATTCCAATTGTCACCAATTTCTACAATTTCATAATTGTCATTATAGTTAGAGTATAGAAGCCTATGAAAGTATGGTATAAAACTTCCTTTTATAGGGAAATTACTCCAATTTAATGATAAATTTATTCCAAATACATCTACTATACCATTTCCATATAAATGCTGATTATGAATAGAATTTCCTAATTCATCGGTTATTTTTGAATTTTGCTTCGGTAATTCAAAATATTTAAACAGTTTTATAGTATTTTCATCTGTTTCATCATTTTCTATATGTGCTATATTAAAATTTTCATGATTGTTAATAAAAATATTATCATAAAATTCATCTAAACTAATATTTTCAAAGTCTGAATCCGACTCGTTAGGAAAAATAAGTAGATGACCACCATTATGTACGAAATATAAAAAATCATCAGAATATCGATTATATAATGAGTAAGAATCTATAATGATAATTTCATTTTCATGAAGCGCCTGAAGGATGTTTTGAGAGTTATAATTTTTTAATACTAAAATATTTCCATTGAAGTTAATGGAATTTATTAATTGATTTAAATATGAATTAAATCCAGTTTCTGAAAAGTATCCTATGTGCACATTGTCTGGAATATTTAAGTTGAAATAATACTTATTGTCCCCTGCTTTATCATCTTCCTCTACAGAAAAAATACAAGAATATTGACCAGTGGATGGTAAAGCCGTTTCAAAATTAAACTCCTTGATTTCGTTAGCTTCAAGCGAAATTAATTGCTGTGCAACACTCATCCCATCTATAAATAGTTGAATTAATTTTCCTTCAACTGAATCTATCCCATTATTTTTAATTGTAGCAGAAATATTTATCTTATTATTTGGGAGTAAAATTTCATTTTCAATATCAACAGATGTAATGGAGAGATTTTCACTTAGTTCAGGTAGTTTATATAAATATAAATTCCAATTTTTAATAATTTGCGAATATGAATGTAAAACATTGGCATTTTCTAAATCTCCATCAGTTATTAGATGAAAATCAATAAGTTTATTATTGTTTTTATTTTCAGTAATAATTTTTGAAAATATTTCAGTTGTTAGACCCTCGTAAGTACCCGTTATTAAATTTTTAATAGGAATAACATTCTCTAAAAGTCCAGAATATATTTTCCCTTTCGTCAATGTATAGACGGTTATTTCAGACTTTCCCTGAAGTGAAGATAATACAGCGTCTAAAATATTTATAATAATCTCACTTCTTTCTATGCCGTCAATCATTCCACTGGTTGAAAATGTATCATCAATAATGATAATATTATGATTATCTTGATGAGAATTAAAGGTCTTCCACATACCTCCAACAGCGGGGCGAGTCATCATTATGATAATAAGAAGTATAATTAGAGTACGTATTATCATTAATAAAAGCTGTAAAAACTGGAGTTTGCGAATTGATTCGGTCTCTAAAAATTTTAAAAACTGAATTGAACTAAAGTCAATGGTCTTAATGTTCCGCTTATTTAATAAATGAATTATTAACGGTATTGATGCTAAAGGAATTAGCCAGAAAAAAAATGTTGATAGAAAATTCATTAAATGATGCTAAATATTTTTAAGAGAATACCAACAGTAAGTGGAATAGAAATATTATCGTTAATCTTTGGAATACCTATTAATTCTACAATTGATGTTATCAGTGAGATGAGCATTGCAATCACAATAGGAATTTTGAATAAAAATAAAATTAATAGACTCGTTAGAAAAAATGCAAAAGTTCCCTCTAATGTTTTGCAATACAATTGAGTTTTACCAAATCCAACGCCAACTATTGCAGCCATGGCATCTGCATTACTCATGATTAATAAGGCAATTGCAGCATCCCTAGTATCAAACAAAATCAATGAAAGAAAGGCTCCAATAAAAACATAAGAAGCTCCTGTAAATTGTTTAGACTCAAATCCTCGTGTAATTGAAGAAAATATGGAATTATAAAATTCACTTACTTTTTTATTGTGAATTCGCATATAGTCTAGCATTGGGAATAAAATAGCACTAATTAAAAATAACGGTAATAATTGTTCATATTCAAAATTGAGAACTAATATTCCAAATATGCTAGATGCAAAATGGACAATCTTTCTTTTAAACTCATCAATAAATGATAGACTAGGCATGCAATAGTTGTTTGTATCTTTCGTGAAGATTTTCAGCCTTAAACAATCCTGAACCAACAATTGTTATATCAATTCCGGTTTTATAGACTTCATTTATCGTTGAAAGGTTCACTCCCCCATCTACTCCAATTTCTATATCATGGTCCGAAGTCATTTCAACGATACGTTTCATCCTATTAAGGGTATTTTCAATAAACGATTGTCCACCAAACCCAGGGAATACGGACATAATGAGAATGTAGTCTAAATTTTCTAAATGATTACTAATAACTTCAATATCTGTATCTGGATTTATTGCCACACCTGCTTTTACGTTTTTTGATTGGATGTATTTTAAATCACCTGAAATATCATCACTCGCTTCTACATGAAAAATAAGTGTATCTGAACCTGCATCTATATAATCGTCAAAATACCGTCTGGGTTCTGTTATCATTAAATGTGTTTCAAAATGAAGCTGAGTAATTTGTCGCAATTGCTTGATAATAAACGGACCAAATGTTAAATTTGGTACAAAATGTCCATCCATCACATCAAGATGTACTCGACTTATCCCACATTCTTCAATTTTCTTTATATCTTTTTGAAGATTATTAAAATTAGCCGAAAGTAATGAAGGTGAAATATTTCTCACTATTTAAACTCCTTTTCTGTACTTACAATAAGATCAATTGCAGCTGGAAACGTTACTCGTAATCCTGGAGTGAAACTTTGATCAATAACTGTATTTTCTAATAGGTCTGGTTGGAATTCATATTCAATTTTACCTATTCTTAATCCAGACTTTATAATATCTTCTTTGGCGTTGTTTAAGCTTTTGCCAATAATATCTGGTACATTATAAAAATCTGGTGGCGCTCCTTTACTTACTCCCAGTGTGAGATATGCACTCGATTTCACCACATGTCCTGCTCGCGGCACTTGAAAACTGATATTGCCATCATCTATTAGATCATTAAATTCATATATAATGGTATCAATTACAAGCCCTTCTCTGGTGGCATTAATCTTAGCATTTCGTAATGACTGGTTAGTGAAATCTGGAACAATAACGTCCTCACGGTGACCTGCAACTGTAAGTGTAATAGTTCGGCCCTCCTTTACTTTTGTAAAAGAGCGAGGAGACATTTGTACAACAGTGCTGGGTGCATTTTCTTGTGAAAAAGGAATAGTTATGACTTCAGTGGTAAATCCTAACTTCTGTAAGGTAAATTTTGCCTTTTGGATATATTTTCCACGAACATCAGGCAAATAATGTTCGTTATCATATCCAACATATGTAGGAAGGATGAAATAGTCCATTGTAACTACGCCTAATATTACAAATGAAACAAATGCTATTCCATAACGCGTAATTGTTTTAAGCATCTTTTACGAATCTAACAGCAAATCCCCCATCGATACCGTGTTGTGGTGGGAATGTAAATAATGCACCGTCCTTATTTACAAATTCCTTCGGAACATATTTATCTGCATTTTCAAGTTTAAAATCTGGATGTGATTTCAAAAATGCCTCTGCAATCATCCAATTTTCTTCCAACTCCAATGAACAAGTACTATAGACTAACACTCCACCAGGCTTGACTCTTTTTGCAGCTTCCCATAAAATTTTACGTTGCTGTAAATGAAGTTCTAGTAAATCATCCATATCTCTACGCCAACGTAAATCTGCTCGTTTTGACATAACACCAGTACCACTGCATGGTACATCTAAAATTACCTTATCAGCAAATGGGATTTCATGTTTTGTTAAGTCTAATTGTCTAGAATTTACAATATCTATACCTAATCGTTTCATCCCCTGTGAAAGGCGATTCAATCTCTCTGTACTTTTGTCAAAAGCAAAAATTTCACCTTTATTCTTCATTAATTCTGCAGTATAGGAAGCTTTACCTCCAGGTGCTGCACAACCATCAATTATGGTTTCACCTTTTTGAGGATCTAGAAGTGTAACAACTAGCCCACCAGCAGGATCCTGTATACTTATATGCCCGTCATTAAAAATATCACTTTTTAACAATACGCCAACATTTGATTTTGGAGCAAAGAAGTTTTTAATATGTGGAAACTGCTCAAATTCAATTTCACTCTTTTTTAGATAATTTTTAAATTTTGTTGCAGAATATGAGATTGTATTTACTCTGAACCAAATTTGTGGTGATTTATTATTCCATTCTGCTAAAGAAATTGCATCCTGAAATGAAGTCTCAGTAATCCATTTATTCATCAACCATTCTGGGTGACTATAGAATTGTGCAGTATTTTCTATAGGAGTGTGCTCATCTGGTTCACTTGGCATTTCATGATTGATAAGAGAACGCAAAAGGGCATTAGTAAGACCACCGAGATTTTCATGAATACGCTTTGCAAGCTGTACTGTAGTGGTAACAGACGCATAATCAGGGATACTATCCATATATCGAATTTGATAAACTCCAATTCGGAGTAGTATTAGGTAATGAGGTTTTAGGTCTTCCATTTCCCCTTTAAATACTTGACTTAATTCCCAGTCAAGTCGGCCAGCCATTCGCACTGTGCCTTGAACAATTTCAGTGATAAATCGTTTCTCTTGATCCGT
Organism: uncultured bacterium; assembly: GCA_964344315.1. GTDB lineage: Bacteria > Fidelibacterota > Marinisomatia > SCGC-AAA003-L08 > D37C17 > JABHHG01. The sequence goes on from CAYFMU010000005.1 coordinate 54,227, forward strand.
AAAGTTTCCGTGACGAATTCGTTCTGCTAATACATCAGTTAGACGTCTGTCTTTAAATGTGGCACGCTTGATAATATCCCATGCATGGCGACGAGTTCTTAATTCTCTTTTGTCAATTATAACCTTTGCTTCAGACAAAACTTAGTTCCTTTCCTGTCAATTTGTTTTTAATACCGCGATAAAAATCTGTAGCTGACATTTTTTTCTTTCCCTCAAGTTGGACATAAATAATTTCTAAATCGTTTGTACCTGTGCCTACTAATAATTTCTCATTATCAAATGAAAACTGACCACTATGAAGTGATTTATTTTTAGTTTCTTTGCAAACAAATATTTTTAGTCGCTTGTTTAATATAGATGTGTATGCTCCTGGATATGGCGAAAATGCACGTATTCGGTTATAAATTTGCCGAGATGAATGACCCCAGTTTAACGCAAAATCGTCATTTTTTATTTTAGGTGCAGAAGTAGCTTCAATATCATTTTGCATTTTGGGCTGTAATGTATTGTCCTCAATACCATTAATAGTATCAACAAGGAGGTCTGCTCCTATATTTGCCAAATCCTCCCACACCATTCCAGTGGTTGCATCATTATCAATTTTATACTGTTTCTGAAGATAAATACCTCCAGTGTCAACTTTACTATCAATTTTAAAGGTTGTTACACCTGTGTATCTCTCATCATTTAATATGGCATGATGTATTGGTGCTGAACCTCTATACTTTGGTAATAAAGATGCATGTAAATTTACAGTACCGAATTTGGGTATGCTAAATATTTTTTTTGGTAATATCCTAAATGCAACAATTATAAAAATATCTGCATTTAACGATTTGAGAGAGTTATAGAAATTTTCATCGTTTAAATGTTCAACATTAATTATAGGTAGCCCTTTTTGTCTAGCATCTAACTCTATAGGTGAATAGTTTAGTTTATTCCCACGCCCAGATTTCTTGGGAATGTTGGTTACAACCGATAGAACTTTATGGTGAGAGTTGTAGATTTTATCCAAAGACGGTATGGCAAAATCTGGGGTACCGAAAAATACAATATTCATTAATGGTTTAAATTATTATCCCCGTTGATGGTTTTCCTGTTTGTGAAATCTCTAATAATCTTTTTTGAATCAATTTGCGTTTGCTTGGTGATAAATAATCAGTAAAAAATTTTCCATTTAAGTGGTCAATTTCATGTTGTAATACACGAGAAGACAGCCCAGAAAATTCTTTTTCATGCATATTTCCATCTAAATCTTGATATCTGATTTTTATAGTTTCAGGTCGGGTTACTTCCGCCCTTATATCAGGAACACTTAAACAACCTTCTTCCATAATACATGTTCCTGTAGACTCTACAATTTTTGTGTTTATTAAAATCATTGGTTCAGAATCATCAGACAGGTCACCGTCATCATCGTAATGGCTAATATCAAAAACTAAAATGTTTTTATCTACACCTATTTGATTGGCCGCTAAACCAATACCCTGCTCATGATACATGGTTTCAAACATATCTTTGATGAGTGAATTTAAATTTTCAAAATCTACAACATTGCGGACTTTTTGTCGCAATATTGGATCTCCATATTTTACAACTGGTAGAATAGCCATTATTTTTTATTTACTTTTCCCACGATATAATTACGATCAACATTGAATTGTGTTCCAGTTGAAACTTCTATGGTAACCATCTCTTTTTCCTTACCTTGAAAGTTTGTAATTACCCCATACACTCCACCACGAGTTAAAATTCGATCGCCCTGTTTAAGACTTTTCAATTCATCCTCATGCTTTTTTCGCTGATTAGACTGAGGGCGAATAACAATAACATAAAAAATGACGAACATTAATATGAATGGTAAAAAAGATGCCAATGTAGTAGCCGTACCTGTTGAGGATTGTGCAAACAGTATATCCAATTTTTATTCCTTTATCTAGTGGCGTAATTTACATTTTAATTAATTTCTTTACACTGAAAGATGTGCAAAAAAGAGGTTTAAATTTTCCCATGGAATTTGAACTATATTTAACATGTCCACGTGGACTTGAAGAAATTTGCAAAGAAGAACTAGAAGAAGTTGGATGTAAGGATGTAAAAGCAGATTTCGGTGGTGTATCCTTCGTTGGTGAATTAAAAGATTTATATAATGCCAATTTACATTCTCGTGTAGGTATGCATGTATTGCAAAAAATGTATACTTTCAATTGCAAAAATGAAAAATCATTTTACGATGGTATTTTTAGATATAATTGGGAAGAATTTATTGCACCATTTCATACAATATCTATCAATGTGCGACATAGAAGAAGTTGGATACGAAATTCACAATTTATTGCATTACGAGCAAAAGATGCTATTGTGGATAGAATAAAATCTAAAGTTTCAAGTCGCCCAAGTATAGATAGAAAAGATCCAGATATTCCCATTGATATTTTTTTAGATGGAGATAAGTGTACGGTATATCTCAATACATCGGGACAACCCCTTTATAAAAGAGGATTTCGACAAAAAATACACAAAGCTGCAATTAATGAATCTCTTGCTGCAGGGTTAATAAAACTTACAGGCTGGAATAAAAAGGATGCATTTTATGATCCAATGTGTGGTTCTGGCACATTTGCAATAGAGGCTACAACTATGGCTTTAGGTATTCCTCCACGAGCAGAAAATAGGTCTTATGCATTCATAAACTATTTTAATTATGATAAAAAGCTGTGGGAAAACTTGAAATCTTTAGCATTTAAGAATAAACGAGACAAGATGCCATTAATATGGGCCTCTGATATTATGGATGAAAATATTGATATGGCTAATGAGGCAGCCTCTCAAGCTAAAATTAGTAACTATATTACCTTTTATAGACAAAATGTAAAATATTTTAGACCAAAATTTAGTAATGGATTAATTATTACCAATCCTCCTTATGGTGAAAGAATTGGTGAAGAGGATGCTTTAGACTACTTGTATTCTGAACTAAATACAAAGTTTACTGAGCATTGTAAAAATCATAATATTTTTATGATTGTGCCAGATGTACCTTATTTAGAGCATATCGAACTGCCAATTAAGAGTAAGCTCCCTATTAGAAATGGAAATTTAGACTGTAATTTCATCCAGTATTAATATGCTCAAGATTGGTAATTTAAAAATAGATAACCCTGTATTTCTTGCACCAATGGCAGGGGTAACCGATCATCCATTTCGTGTAATTTCCCGTAGTTTAGGCGCAGGTGTGGTTTATACCGAGTTTGTAAGTTCTGATGGAATTATCAGAGAGAGTTTAAAAACTTTAGATTTAATGAGATTTACTGAAGATGAGCGTCCTATTGGCATACAGATATTTGGCGATAATCCTGATATAGTTGGGAAATCTGCAAAAATGCTAAATGACAAGTTTGATCCTGATATTATCGATATAAATTACGGGTGTCCAGTCCCAAAAGTGACTAATCGTGGTGCTGGATCAGGTGCCATGAAGGATTTGTGTAAAATGGATGATATAACGCAAGCTGTGGTAGAAGCGGTTCCAGAGAAACCCATAACAGTAAAAATGCGTGCAGGATGGGATAGTAATAAAATAATTTCAACTGAAGCAGCAATTAGATTAGAAAAAATTGGCGTGAAAGCAGTTACCTTACATCCCCGAACAACCAAACAGCAGTTTACTGGCAGGTCAAATTGGACACTCATTAAGGAGATGAAAGAGGCTGTAAATATTCCAGTTATTGGGAATGGTGATGTGGTTACTGCAGACGACTATATTCGAATGAGAGACGAAACAGGATGTGATGCTGTAATGATTGGTCGCGCAGCCTTAGGTAATCCATGGATTTTTCAATCCATTCAACAGCGTTTACATGAAAGAAATGTAGTTCATCCAACTATTGCAGAACGTGCTAAAATGTGTAAAATGCATTTTGAATTGTTGAAAAAAGACAAATACGAAAAAGTGTGTGTAAATTTATCTAAAAAGCACTTTGGTTATTATTTAAAAGGATTTCCTAAAGCTGGAGAGTGGCGAAAAAAGTTTATGAATACAAACGCAATAAATGAAGTTGAAGCGTTGCTTGATGAATTGATACTTTGTTATACTGAAGAAATTTCAGAATAGTACTTACTCTGATTTTTTCCGCTCTTTTTAGCATAAAACATAGCTTGATCTGCATTTTCAGATAGACTCTCAATAGAATCGCACATATCAGGATAAACACAAATACCAATACTTAATGGTATGTTTATATCTTCATTTTTGATTCTTACTGATTGTTTAAAAGAATTAAAAATCCGATTTAAGAGATGATCAATATTCTCAATTTTCTTGATTTTGGGTAGTAATATTGTAAACTCATCTCCTGCCCATCGTGATACGGTATCACTTTCCCTCACTGAATCATTTAACCGATTTGCAACTTCTATTAATAACTTATCACCAGCATCATGACCAAAGGTGTCATTAACATATTTAAAATCGTCTAAATCAATAAATAGTAATGCAATTTTTTCATCGTGACGTTCTGCCGTTCTAAATGCTTGTTTTAAACGATCGTTAAATAAAGCACGATTAGGTAACTCAGTAAGCTGATCATAGTTAGCTCTAAAATATACATCTTCTTCTTGTTTTACTTGAGATGAAACATCAAAAACTTCCATGAGCCAATAACTGTTTTCAAGAGGAGAGCATTGTATATCTAAGATTATTTCATTTGATAGTATAAGTCGGTTTTTATGTGTATAATCAGTAAAATTAAAAGATTTAAATGCAGGATCAATTTCATATATCAAATTTGTTTTTTTATCGGTGTTCAAAATTTTTGAAACACAATTATCAAATTTAATATTACCTTCATCATCGGTAATTATAATTCCCGTCGACATGCTTTGTAAGATGGATATTTGACCGAAATCATTCATATTAGAAACTTATTTCATTTTCACTAGATGCCAACATTCCACCAGAGATAATAATTTTCAATCCTTCTTCAACGCTAAGGCTAGTATCAATAACATCATCTTTACGTGCATAAAGCATGAAACCAGAGGTTGGGTTTGGTGTTGTGGGTACAAATATATGATAATATTCATTTCCATCTTTATCAATTGATTCGCCAGTAACCATGGTAAGTGTCCATAATCCTTTTCGCGGATATTGTATTTTAACTACTTTTTTGAAAGCACTTCGATTAGGTGAACTTAAACTTTGTGTAATTTGCTTTACCGTTTTATATACTATACTTACAAAGGGAATTTTTGCTAATAGTTCCTCAATTTTGTGAAGGAGCTGACGACCTAAAATATTGGTAATTAACAAGCCAATTAAATAGATGGTGAATATGGTTAATACAAAACCAAGTAATTCAGGAAAATACTTAATCTTGGTATTGCCAAAAAATGTGTAATACAGTTTAGTTCCAGGTGAAGAAAATAATAGGAATAGCTGCTTTAAAATCCAATACGTAGAATAAATTGGGACTATTGATAGTAGTCCCGTTATTAAATACTGTTTGAAATGTGATTTATTTTTCATCTAATAAAATAGTCATTTTGTTAATGACGTTCAAATCTTTTATCTAGGTCATCTAGGGTTAAATTTATAATTATGGGCCGTCCATGAGGGCAATAATAAGGATGTTCAGTAGAAAAAAGTTTATCAATGAGATGCTTGCGTTCTTCCATAGTCAATGGATCCCCCGCTTTAATCGCTGCTTTACATGCAAAAGTTGAGGCTAAATAGTCAATAAAAGAAGCATCCAATTCATTATATTCAATAAATTTATCTAAAATTTGTAAAATAACTTCTTTTTCTGAACCCCAATGTACATCATTTGGAATACCCTCAATAATTACAGTATTTTCACCAAATTCCCTCATTTTAAATCCAATTTTATTTAAATATGGAATAATATTTAGTAAGCTAGAGTACTCGTCAGGTTGCAACGTAAGTGTTTGGGGAAATAGAACAGTTTGTGAGGGTAAACCGTTGCCATTAATGGCCTTTTTTGATATTTCATACAGAACACGTTCATGGGCAACGTGCTGATCAACAATAATTAATCCAGATTTAATTTCTGTTATTAAATATTTATTATGAAGTTGCCAAATAATATCGCCTGCAATATTTTCATCTTTAGAGAGTTCTTGAGCAAAATCACCGCCCCCACTTTGAAAATCTACAATTCTACCATTAGCTCGATCCAATATAGGAAAATCATTTTCTAACGCCTTTTCGTTCAAACCACTATCTAATTGATTTCTATTCAAAATAGGAGGAGTTTCATGAAATGAAGTAGATGTGTGCTGGGTAGGAAAAGGTAAATTTATTTCCGTATCTTTTTGAGGTTTCTGGAAGTATATATTTGAGGGATCATATTCAGGTATAACTTTAAGTATATCTGATAATGCATTGGTAATAGCGGTTTTAATTACATGATATATATGCCATTCATTCTCAAATCGTACTTCTAATTTTGCAGGATGTACATTTACATCAATCATATTTAAAGGTACATTTAAAAATAATACAAAAAATGGGAACTCTCCTCTAGATAGGAGGGATTTGTATGAGCTGAATGCAGCAGAATTGAGCAATCTATCTGAAATAAATCGACCATTTAAGAAAATATATTGATTTCCTTGACGTTTTTTTACTGTATTTAGATTGCCCGTGAATCCTGTAATTGAATATGGGGGTTTTCCATAACTTACAGGAAGTAATGAACCCTGAAACTGTTTACCAAATATATCTGTTATTCTTTGCTCTAGATTAGAAGCATTTACATTATAGATTTCTTTACCATCAGCAGATAAAGCGAAGCTAATTTCTGGATTGGAAAGCATAAATCTGCGTACAATTTCAGTAATTTTCTTCTTCTCAGTATCAGATTTTTTAAGAAATTTCCTTCGGGCGGGTACATTATAAAAAATATTGCTAATCTTTATTTGTGTGCCTTGTACACCTGCCATAGGGGAAAAGCTAACTTCATCCCCACCATGAATTACAATTTCATATCCTTCATTTTTATTATTCTCAATTGATTTACATTTGAGCTGTGATATTGAAGCAATGCTTGGTAATGCTTCACCTCTAAAGCCAAGCGTGGAAATTTTCTCTAAATCTGTAGGTGAAGATATTTTACTGGTTGCATGACGTTGAAATGCCATTTTGAGATCATCTTTTGACATTCCAATGCCATTGTCAATTATGGTAATTGACTTTTGTCCTCCATCCTCAATATGAATATTTATTGAGGTTGAACTTGCATCAATAGCATTTTCTATCAGCTCTTTTACAATTGACGCTGGTCGTTCAATTACTTCACCTGCAGCAATTTGATTGACCAAGTTAGAAGGAAGTAGCTTTATTTTTGGCATACTATAAAAGAGCCTTTATAACATGATTTCTTACATCCATCAACTGCTCATTAACAGATAAAAGTATATTTTCTACTTTAGATTTCATATCATTGCAAAAGGCTTCATCTTCAATATCAGAAAGATTAATCAGTACATTCATAGCCCCTCCTTGAGCACCTGCATGTGCCATTTCAGCAGCAACTCCAGCATCAGAGATTGAATTTGGATTTCCTTTTACTGCAACCAATTTTGCCAATGGCATAACTGCAGCACATGTTTCTAATATTGAAAGTGGTGAGTATGTTGCAATTTTAGTGGCCTCTTGAATAGCAATTTGTCTAAGCTGTTTTTCTTCGTCAGTCTTTTTAGGTAATCTCATTGCATCAATTACACCATTAAAAGAATTGGTATCATCATCAACCATTTTTAATAATTTGTCTTTTAATTCTTGTGATTTGATAGCAATTTCATTCATTTCATCGTGTAAATCTTCGTAACCTTTTTTGCCAATGGTTAAATTGCCAACCATGGCAGATAAGCCTGCAGCCAATGAACCCGCTAATGCACTTACACTTCCGCCACCTGGAGCTGGACTGTTTGTAGAAAGTTCATCGATGAATTCAGTTAATGTTGATGATGCGAGTTCACCCCCAGTCGACTTGATTCGATATTCTATAATCTTTTCATTAGGATCAAAATTTGCAATATCATTTAAGCCAAGTGATTTAATTGCAATTTGAATGATATCATTTTCAGGAATACCTTGAGATTGCTTTTGCTTCTTTAGATAATAAATCCCTGCATCATAAATAGCCTTTAAAGGTATTAATCCAACAATTTCACTACCCGTTACGCGTAATCCCCTTTTAATAGCTTGTTGACATACTTCATCAAATGCAATATGTGGAGGTGTAATATTATAATCAACTAAATTCATTGATACTTGAGCTTGATTATATTCGTCAATATACCAACCTACAGCTTTAGTTGCTTTTAATGAGCCAGGTACTTTTACCATCACTCCATTTTCATCACGAATAATGGCACCATTTTCATCTCTCTTTGCACGCCCTGCTTCCCTTATATCTAAGGCAATGTCTGTTGCTAATTTACGCTCTTGTGTATTTAAGTTAATATTATAAGCAATAAGAAATTCTCTTGCACCTATAGCGGTAACACCAGCTCTTTTATTTAATGTAGTTGGTCCATAATCTGGTGCCCATTGCGGATGTTTTAACTTTTCCTCCATAGCTTCATATTCACCACTACGAACTTCTGCAAGATTTGTTCTGTTTGGAGTAGATGCTGAGTTTTCATAAAGATAAACGGATATCCCTAAATCATCACCGACTCTCTTGGCTAATTTTTTAGAAATTTCTACACACTCATCCATTGTTGCATTACTAACGGGGATGAAAGGACAAACATCCGTTGCTCCCATGCGTGCATGTGCTCCTGAATGCTTTCCCATATTTAATATTTCGGAAGCCTTTTTAATGGCTAAGAATGCAGCTTCAACTACGTTGTCAGGTTCACCAACAAAAGTAACAACAGTTCTATTTGTATCTGCTCCGGGATCAACATCTAATAAACTTATTCCATTTACAGATTCGATAGCATTAGTAATTTCTTTAATTTTTGCTAAATCACGACCTTCACTAAAATTTGGTACACATTCTATAATTTTCATTTACATGCCTTTAATTTTGATGATGATAAATACGATAATAATTAAAAATAAAATATTTCTAATAATAATTTTGGGGGTTCCCCATTTTCGCCAGTTTCTACTATTGGGTTTGTCCAACTATAGTCCTGCAAATATATACATGAAAAAATTTATAAATGGCCCCATTATTTTACCTAAAATAGAAATTCCAGTAATAATACTAAACAAGATAACTCCCAGTAAAACCTTTGGTCCATTTACTTGCAATTTCCATGCAAGCTCAGGATTTTTTCGAGAGATAATTGAACCAAATATTTGTGAACCATCAAGGGGAGCAATTGGAAGTAAGTTGAAAATTGCTAATGCAATATTTATAAATAAAAATAGATATAATGCACTACCAACTGACTCATCGATGGATATATTATAATAATTAATTAAACGAATAACAATACCACAAATGAGTGCTAAAAGTAAATTAGATGCAGGACCTGCAAATGCTACTTTTATCATTCCAGTACGCTTATCTCGTAAATTTAGTGGATTAACAGGAACTGGCTTTGCCCATCCAAATCCTACAAATAAAATCATCATAGATCCCATAAAATCTAAATGTGCCAATGGATTTAGTGTTAATCGACCTTGTTTTTCAGCAGTATCATCACCCAATAAATATGCAACAAATGCATGTGAAAATTCATGAAAACAAAGGGCAAATACTAAAACAGGAATTAATATTACAAGTACATCAAGATGGTCTGGAAAAAGTCTTATTAACATATTATTGACGAGGATGGAATTGGCTATAAATTTCTTTTAAATGAGTTTTATCTATATGAGTATAAATTTGAGTGGTAGCAATATTAGTATGCCCTAATAATGCTTGAACAATACGTAAATCAGCACCGCCTTCTAATAAATGTGTAGCAAAGCTATGGCGTAGTGTATGTGGTGTAATATGTTTGCTAGTTTTAGAATTTAGCAGTGCCTTTTTTAACACTTTCCATATTGCCATACGTGACAACTCTGTTCCTCTATTATTTAAAAAAACTGCACCATTAGACTTACCTTTGTTGGCATATAAAAGTCTATCATTATTTATATAATTTTCTAAAATTTTAGCTAATTTATCTGCTAAAGGGACAATTCGTTCTTTATTTCCCTTACCAATTATGCGTAAGATTTTTTCTTCCCACTTGATACTAGTGAGTTTTAAAGATTTAAGTTCTGATACCCTTAGGCCAGAAGAATAAAGCATCGATATAATTGCATAATCCCTATTTCCGTGGCGGTCATTTAAATCAATAGCAGCAAGTATAGATTCTACTTCAGGTACAGTGATGGTTTCAGGTAATTTTTTAGATACTTTGGGTAAATCAATCCCTTCTGTTGGATCTACTTCTAAGAAGTTTTTAATTAAAAGGAATTTATGAAATCCTCTAATCGCCGATATATGTCGTCGAATTGTGGAATTTTTTACCAGTCTGTTATCAATAAAAAATCCCAAATAATTTTTTACATGCTGTTTTTCAATGTTGTTTATGCTATCAATTTTTTCTTCAATATTTAGATATTCTGCATATTTCGATAAATCAATCCAATAAGAATCCGTCGTATTAGCAGCAAGGCGCCTTTCAAATTGTAAATAGACCAAGTACTCCTTAACTTTTTTAATTAATTGATTGTTATCCATATCAATTATATTGATGAAGTAATTGCTTGTAAATCATTTGAAGTGGCACCATTTTCAATAAAAGTACCTACAACAATATGATTTGCACCGGCTTTTGAAATTTCTTGAGCTTGCTGTGGCGTTGTAATTCCACCACCAACAATTATAGGAATATCTAGGTTTTGTGACAGAAGATTAATTACTTCCTGAGATGCCGGTTTAGTTGCACCACTACCGCATTCAAGAAAAATATATTTACAACCCAAGTATTGACCAGCAAGTGCATGTGCCAGGATGATATCAGGTTTATTCATTGGAAGGGGGTTTGTATTACTCATTACTTCTACAGATGTTTTATCTCCGCCAGAATCTAATAAAATATAACCTGTAGGGATAGGCTCAATATTTAGTGATTTAATAATGGGTGCTGATTCAACATGCTCACCAATTAAATACTGAGGATTTCGTCCACTAAGCAAGGTTAGATATAAAATTGCATCTGCATGTGAAGAAAGTTGTTTTGATGATCCAGGGAAAATAACTACTGGTAAGGATGTGTTTTTCTTTATGAATTTAATTCTCTCATCAAAATTATTATCGAGAATTAAACTACCTCCAACCAAAATTGCACTAAACCCACTTTCATTGATTGTATCTACATGATTTTTAAGCAATTTATCATTTTTTACATCTGGATCTAGCAGTGCAAAAGCTGTACATTTATTTTCTTTTAGTAAGCTGTAAATACTCATGCCATCTTTAAAAATGATATTAATGAATCAATTTCCTTTTTACTTCTCTTCTCGGTAACACAAATTTGAAGATATGTGTCGGAATCATCAGTTTCGAGAGTACCTATTAAAAAACCATGCTTCAAGGCTTTTTTAGCTATGGATTTTGCTGAGCTCTCTGTTTTAATAATAAATTCTTTAATAAAATTGAAGCTTACAACCTGAAATTGGTCTAATTTATCAATATCTTTTGCAGCATATTGGGCTTTTTTATAAGATAGCTCAGCTAATTGCGGAAGCCCTTTTTTGCCCATAATTGACATATAAATTGTGGCTCTTAATGCAATCAGTCCTTGATTTGTACAAATATTAGAAGTGGCATTTTCTCGCCGTATATGCTGCTCTCTTGTTTGAAGTGTTAATACAAGCCCTTCTTTATCATTTTTATCAATAGTCCGACCTATAATTCGGCCAGGCATACGTCGTATGTATTCCTTTTTTACAGCCATCAATCCTACAAAGGGACCACCAAGTGACATATAATTACCTAAGCTTTGCCCTTCACCCACATAAATATCAGCACCACAATCACCAGGTGATTTAAGTATTGATAGAGATACAGGGTCACTAACGGCAACAAGTAAGGTTTTCTCATCACCAATTATTGCCTTTGCTTCTGTCCAACTTTCAATTAAACCATAATAGTTTGGAGATTGCAATACTACAGCCGCAATTTCGTCTAATTGGGATGAAATGGATTGAGTATTTGTGATATGATTTTTTTCATTAATATATATAATTTCAATATCTCTATTTTGGAGATATGTCTCTACAACTTGCACATATTTAGGATTTAATGTTTTACTGAGAGCAATTTTTTTTCTGCGAGTTGCAGAAATGGCTAATGAACATGCTTCCGCAACAGCCGATGCCCCATCATATAACGATGCATTTGCTACATCCATTCCACTCAACTCACATATCATTGTTTGAAATTCATACAAATACTGCAATGTCCCCTGTGAAACTTCAGCTTGGTATGGTGTATATGCAGTATAAAATTCTGAGCGACTTGCAATGGCATCAACTGCTTTAGGAACATAATGATCATAAACCCCACCCCCTAAAAAACATAATGTTTGGTGAGAAGCTGTATTTTTATTTGCAAGACTAGAGGCTAATTCCTCACATTCAAATTCTGAAATTGCTCTGTCAATATTCAATTCAGAATTTAATCGTAAATGCTCCGGAATAATTTTCACGAGTTCATCGAAATCCTTAACCCCTATGTATTCTAGAATTTCTTTTTCCTGTTCAGTTGTACACGGAATATAGTGCATTATGAAATTAGTTCTCCATATGCTGTGTGATCTAGCAAATCATCCGCTTCTGATGGGTTGGAAACTTTCAACTTTATAATCCAACCTGCTCCAAAGGCATCGCCATTAATTGATTCGGGATTTGATTCTAAATCTTCATTGATTTCAGCTATTTCCCCACTTAAAGGTGAATATAAATCAGCTACTGTTTTTACTGCTTCAACTGTCCCAAAAACATCACCTTTATCAAAATTGTCACCTACGTTAGGAAATTCAACAAAAACAATATCTCCTAATTCACCTTGAGCAAAATTAGTAATTCCAATTGTAGCAATATCACCGTCAATTTTTACCCATTCATGTTCAGTAGAATATTTATATTCTGTTGGTAAGCTCATTAATTTCCCCCTTTTTTATAATCAAACTTTTCTAAGAAAGTTGTGTCAAACTTTCCTTCTCTAAATTGCTCATTTAATAATATTTGTTTTTGAAATGGAATAGCAGTTTTTATCCCTTCAATTACACATTCATCTAATGCGCCAATCATTCTATTTATTGCTTCATTTCGAGTTGGAGCATGAACAATTAATTTTGCAATCATTGAATCGTATGTAGGAGGTACTCTGTATCCTGCATAAACGTGAGTATCTACACGTATACCCATTCCACCAGGCATATGAAAGCTTGTAACATGCCCAGGCGATGGCCTGAAATTATAATCAGGGTCTTCTGCATTAATTCTACATTCTATAGAATGACCCCTTAATTTTATTTCATTCATCCATGAAGGTAATGGAAGACCTGCATGGCATAAAATTTGATTTTTAATTAAATCGGCACCAACCACCATCTCGGTTACAGGATGTTCAACTTGGATTCTAGTATTCATTTCCATGAAATAAAATTTACCGTGCTTATCAAGCAAAAATTCAATGGTACCAGCACCTACATATTTTACTGCTTTCGCTCCAGCAACTGCAGCTTCACACATTTTATCACGAATTTCAGGTGTTACCGCTACAGATGGAGATTCCTCAATTAGCTTTTGATGTCTTCGTTGTATTGAGCATTCTCGCTCTCCTAATGCCACCACATTTCCTTGTTGATCAGCAAGGATTTGAATCTCAATATGGCGCGGTTCTTCAATAAATTTTTCTAAATATAAATCACCATTATTAAATGCAATTTCAGCTTCAGCTTGAGCAGTTTCATATGCATTTTGAATTTCAGATTCATTTTGAACATATCTCATACCACGTCCACCTCCACCAGCAGTGGCCTTCAACATAACTGGGTACCCTGCCTGAGCCGCAATTTGTTTTGCTTCATCTATGGATGATAAAATCCCATCGGAACCTGGAATTACCGGAACCCCAACAGATTTCATAGTATCTTTTGCACTAGCCTTATCTCCCATGGCATCTATAGTTTTTGCTGGAGGACCAATAAATGAAATATTATGCTCATCGCATATAGCTGAAAATTTAGCACTTTCTGAGAGGAATCCATAACCTGGATGAATTGCATCTGCATTGGTTAATTCAGTAGCTGAAATTATTGCGGGAATACTGAGATAGCTTTTTGCACTTGGTGCAGGACCAATACAGATTGCTTCATCAGCAAATTTGGTATGTAAAGAAAGTTCATCTTCTTTTGAGTAAACGGCAACAGTTTCAATATTTAATTCACGACATGCCCTAATAATTCGAAGTGCAATTTCACCTCGATTTGCAATTAAAATTTTTTTGTACATTAATTTGGCTCAACCAACATCAACACTTGTCCATATTCAACTGGAGATGAATCTTGTGCTACAATTTTAATAATCTTACCTGAAACTTCAGATTCAATTTCATTGAATATTTTCATAGCCTCAATAATACAGAGAGTTTGACCTACGGAAATGATATCTCCCTCTTTAACGAACGGTGGTGAACCAGGTTTTGGAGATTGATAATATGTTCCTACCAATGGTGCAATTACCTCTACAGCATTTGATGTAGATGAATTAGCTGGAACTTCTGATTCTTCAGTTTTTATATCCTCAGTAATGGGTGTTGGAATATCAACAGGTTTTGCTTGAACCGAAGGTTGCACTTGTTGTTGTGGCTGAACTACAGTTTGAACTTCCACATTATTATTTTTACGAAGTCTAATTTTTTGAGCACCCCAAAAAGATGAAACTTCCAATTCATCTACTTCAGTACCTTCAATTATCTTAATTAATGATTTTATTTTATCTTGAAGCATATATAATCCTTATTGGTTTGTTACCCCTTGACTCTTTCGATATATCGCTTATCTCTGGTATCAACTCTCACAACTTCACCTTCTTGTACAAAAAGTGGCACTTGAATCGTAACTCCAGTTTCTAATACTGCAGGTTTTGTTCCGCCCTGAGCAGTATTACCTTTTTCACCAGGATCAGTTTCTGTAATCTTTAAATTCATGTGCTGCGGAATTCGCACTTCTATAGGTTCACTGCCATTAAAGGCAATAGTTGTGGGTGTATTCTCAATCAAAAAGTCCGTTACATCCGAAACATGATTTTCACTTAATTCAACTTGATCATAGGTTTCATTGTCCATAAAAATATAATTTGAACCATCATTATACAGATAATTAAAATCACGAGCCTCAACTCGAACTACATCAATTTTTTCACCTGATCTAAAGGTTTCATCTACAACCTGTCCCGTTTTAACATTTTTTAGCTTAGTTCTAACAAAAGCTGAACCTTTACCAGGTTTCACATGCAAAAATTCTACAATTTTCCATAAATTGCCTTTTCGCTCAAATATTAATCCATTTCTAAAATCAGCAGTTGACGCCATGGGATTTCCCCTTTCCGTAGTATAAAATATAGTTAATAAATTTACAGAGATATTCAAATAACTTCACATAATTTTGACTATATGGATTTGCATTTTTTTTCACCTATTTCAGATTTAATTTTATTACCATTTCTCCTTTATACGGAGATGCACCATCGATTTAAGTTTGCGGGTAGTCGATACTACAAGCAAGAACCAGAAATCGTTGTAGATATACCTCATCGTGTAAATAGTGCTAACAAAATTCCAATATTGATATTGGTTAAAGACTCAGATAAATTCCCCATCCATTTAATAAAAGTGACGATCAATATTAAAAATATATTTTCACAATCCATAAATATTAATAAAGATATATGTACGTACTGGTGGTATAAGACAGTTTTTGTTGAAAATATAAATGAAGGACTTCATCAAATTGATGTTGATATATTTTATACTGTAAATGGAATAAATAAGAAGTGTACTAATCATAATTTGCAAATTAAAAACTCCCTTCCTTTACATGTTAACATTACCCCTACCTTGTACCCCAGAATTAAAAATTTGATATATGGAGATTTACATTATCATACAAATATTACAGATGATATGGTTGAATTTGGAGCCCCATTAGAATCTACGCATAGTGCATTAAAGGCTTTAGAACTAGATTTTGTTTGTAATACGGATCATTCGTATGATTGTGATGATAAGATTGGCTCATGGACTGAAACTGATCCTAATTTAACAAAATGGAATCATTCAAGAGAGGTAATATCAAAAATCAATAATAGTGATAGTTTTGAGAATTTCATATTGCCATCTGAAGAACTCTCTCTTCACAATAAAGATGGCTATATTATTCATGCATTAATTTTAAATAATGACAGCTTTTTGCCAGGTCAAGGTGATGGTGCAGAAATCCCCTTCGATTTTACCTGTGATTTCAATACAGAGACCGTGGGCCAAGCACTTTCAAAGAATGCGTTATGTATTGCGGCACATCCATCTTGTCCAGTACCATTTTTACATAAAATATTTTTTAATCGAGGAAAATGGGAATTTGAAGATTTAATTCATGAACATGTATCAGGAATGCAAATTTTTAATGGTGAACTGGATGAAGGGTTTTATAACGGCATTAAACAATGGGTAAAGTTATTGCTGAATGGTTTTAAAAAATATATCTATGCTGGAAATGATGCCCATGGAAATTTTAATAAATTTAGGCAAATTCGTATTCCGATGGTTTCTATATCTGAAAAAGATGCGCAGATACTTGGTGAACATAGAAGTGGAATTATGCTAACAAATAAATTTGAAAATAAAATTGATGATACGATTTTTTCCTTAAAAAATGGACATTGCTTTGTCACTAATGGACCACTACTATTACTAAACTATATTGAAAAAAATGGAAGTATAAGAATGATGGGTGAAACTTCAGAGTGCAATAGTGGAATTATGAAATTAATTTTTAAAACTGATACTTCTCTTTCTGAATATGGAGAAATCAGAATAATACATGGAATCATAAATTCTGATGAATCTGTATTGGAAACTATAAAAATAAATGAAGATGAACTAGAATTAACATTGGAAATCAATATAAGTAAAAAGAGTTATTACAGATGTGAATATTGGGGTAATTCTTACAGAGGAAAACGCGTTGCTATGACAAATCCAATTTGGATTAAATAGTTATATCTTTAATATTTAAAATGATATTTTTTACAACATTTGTTTCATTAATCAGGTCACTTGCATGGATATTTTTATTTGAAAACTTATAAATATCAGCACGTTTCAAAAAATCATTGAGGCTCTCTATATTTACATTGCTTTTTTCAAGAAAATCTAGCAATTCTTCAGTTGTCATTTCAGTTGACTTAAAAAAGTATTTTGCTTTAATACATTTTTTAATTATATCCGTTAATTTCAAATAAAAAGTATTTACATCAACTTTAACATTTGAGTTTGGAATTTTGATAGATTCAACTTCTTTTAGTGCTAATTCAATAGGATTAGACTTGTATTTAATTTCTAATTGTATCTTTTTCTTGCGTGTCAAAAAATAGACTGAAAAGGAGGATAGTATAATTGCAATTAATAATGTGATATGATACGATTCCCATGGCAGTGAAACACTGCTAATTCCTTTATTTGCTTTTATTTTATCATCAAGACTTTTTGGTGAGTTATAAACTCGAAATATAAACTCATCAGTATTCAATGTATCATTTTCATTAAAAATGATTAGAGATGGAAATGTAAATTCTCCATCGTTCCAAAGGTATAGCGTATAAACGGCTCTATTTCTAATACTCTCTTTGATTTCAATGCTAACATCTTCATTTTCAACTGAGAGCTCAGGAAAGGTGAACCCATTATCATCATTTGATTCAACAATGATAGTTAATTGTTCATTTTCACCTACAAATAATGAATCTGAAAAGGGGAAATCGATAATAATTCGTTGGGGAAAAAGGAATGTAAAAAATGGTATTAATAATAATTTCATTACTGCTGAATACGTTTAGTAAAAAAATCAATAAGTGGTTCAATATACCCTTTTGAAGTATCTATAGTAATTAAATCAATTTTATTACGTTTAAAGAATTTTTTAAGTTCAGATTTTGTACTTAAATTGTCTTTTTCCATATCTCCAATAGAGGTTGCATCCACCCAATATGAATTTTGGGATTCTGAGTCATGAATTTTAATTAGTCCCAATTCGGGTAGTAATGATTCGGATGGGTCTTTTAAATGAATAGAAACTAAATCATGTTTTTTATTTAAGTGACATATTGGCTTTTGAAATGATTCATCGATAAAGTCTGACAAAAGGAAAATTACACTCTTACGTTTTTGGACTTTTTGAACAAATTCAATAGCTTCTTGGATATTCGTTTTTCTATCTTCTGCTTTATAAAAAATAAGTTCTCTAATAATCCTCATTACATGCATTTTACCTTTTTGTGGAGGAATAAATTTTTCTATTTTATCAGAAAATAATATAAGGCCAACTTTGTCATTATTTTTAATGGCACTAAAGCTAAGTATAGAAGAAATTTCGACAGCAAGGTCTGACTTCAAATTGTCACCAGTTCCGAAATATCCTGAGGCACTGACATCAATCATAAGCATCACAGTAAGTTCACGTTCTTCATCATATCGCTTAATATATGGTTTCCCTGAACGTGCAGTTACATTCCAATCTATGTCACGGATATCATCTCCTGGTACATATTCGCGAACTTCTGCAAATTCCATTCCTTTGCCTTTAAATGCAGAATGATATTCACCACCAAAAATATTGTTTACAATATGGCGCGTTTTTATCTCTATCAATCGAACCTTTTGAAGGATTTCAGAAGGAATCATAACTATTTATGGAGTTGGAATCGACTGGAATATTTGTGAAATAACTTCTTCAGTAGTAATCTCTTCAGCTTCAGCTTCGTAGCTAAGTAATATTCGATGTCTTAATATTGCTCTTCCTACATTTCTCACATCTTCTGGAATAACATATCCTCTATGCTTTGAAAATGCCAGTGCTTTTGCAGCTATAGTCATATTTATTGATGCTCGTGGTGATGCTCCAAATGAAATTAATTGAGATAAATCTTTTAATCCATATGCATCGGGATTCCGTGTAGCCATGATTATAGATACAATATATTTCTCAATATTTTCGGAAACATGTATCATATCTACCACTTTACGGGCTTTTAGAATTTCTTTAGTGGTAACCACTGGCTTTAAATTTAAATTATTATTAATTTTGGACATATTTTGTAAAATTTTCAACTCTTCTTCAGCATTTGGATAGTCAACCATTACCTTAAACATGAAGCGATCTACCTGTGCTTCAGGTAATGGATATGTTCCTTCTTGCTCTATAGGATTTTGAGTTGCCATTACAAGAAATGGGTCATTTAATGTAAATGTTTCTTCACCAATTGTAATCTGTCTTTCTTGCATAGCTTCAAGTAGTGCACTTTGTACTTTTGCTGGTGCTCTATTGATTTCATCGGCTAAAATAATATTTGAAAAAATGGGCCCTTTTTTAATCTCAAATTCTGCATTTTTTGGATTAAAAATGAGTGTCCCCAAAATATCTGCTGGAAGTAAGTCTGGTGTGAATTGTATTCTTTGAAATTGTGTGTCAATTAGAGAAGCTAATGTTTTAACGACCAATGTTTTTGCAAGTCCAGGAACACCCTCTAAAAAAACATGACCATTGGCTAAAATTGCAATAATGAGCTTTTCTACCAATTCATCTTGCCCAACTATAGTTCCTTTTAGATGCAGTTTTAAGGTATCGATAAACTTAGAATTCTCAGCAATCTCTTTATCGATAGATTCAAGTGTTACGTCAGACATACTATTTTCCAGATTTATTTTTTAATGCTTCTATTTGCTTTTTATACTTTTCTAAACCTTCTAACTCAAATTGAACAGAAGGCACCAATTCATCATTTGGATATTGAGTTAAAAAACTCTCATATGTTGAAATAGCGTCTGAATAAGCATCAAGATAATTACTATAAATATAAGCTATCATGAAATGCCCTTTTTTTGCTAATTCTCCCGATGGAAATTGCTTTAATAATTTTTGGAATTCATCGATGGCAAAGGGATAATCTTTTACGTCATTTAGATAAATGTCAGCAATTTGAAATTGAGATTTTTCTGCCAATTCAGAATTAGGTTCTTTTTCAATAATTTTTTTAAAATGAGTGATTGACTGACGTAAATCATTTTCTTCTCGAAATTTTACACCTAGATCCCAATGTTCTTGTGTATTTGTTTCCGAAGAAGAACAGGCAAAAATGAATAATAATGATATAGTTAAAAGTGTTTTCATATAAACTCCAAATAAATGATGAAATATAGGTGCAAAATTTAAGCTAATTAGATATTTTTTTATCCAACAATTGCATTAAGAAAATGTTCCTAAAACATGTATAATAGTGAAAAGAGAATTGTAGGCTTTCCTTTGGCATTTTTAAAAGCAGAATCCACCCTAATTGGACCAAGTCCAGTATGAATTATTAAGCCATATCCAACATCCCAATTTGCATCTACTTTAGAATTTTGATCACTAAGTGTTCCCCAGTCATAAAAAAATTCTGCTCCAAAAACAGAAATTAAATGAGTTCTTACCTCTAGATTTATCAATAATCTTTCAACTCCACCATCTAAGTCCTCACCTTCTAATTCTTCTGGTGAACTCCAACCTCTAAGTGTAGATTGCCCCCCTAGGTGAAATTTATCAAATGAGGGTATTTCTGAGGATTTTTCAAAATTGTTTATAGCTCCATATTTAAAACGGCTGGCAAAGGTGATATTTTCGAATATTGTATAGTAATATTTGAACTCACTTTCAATTTTTAAATAATGGTAATTCCCTCCAAGAAGAGTTCCATGAATTGATGGTAGTAGAGAAAAGTAATATCCAAATTTAGGTTCCAGGAAATTATTTACATTAAATCGTGAATATGATAGGCTAAGAGACCTTTCCTCTGCACTTTCAATATCGTCAGAGTTTATAAATTCAGTTTTTAATTGACCATTTAAACGAAATTTTTCAGAATTTATATAATAAAATGATGTATTGATACCAAATTTAGATATCTCCTCATTCTGCTTAATATTCTCATAAAATAGTTTAAAATTAACGGGAATTCGAATTGTTGCTAGCCAAGGAGAATTATAATAGAGTTCATAATTTTCACGTAAAAATGTATGATCTGAATCATAACTTACACCGATTTCGGTTTTTAATTTTATACTTGAAGCACTATTGAATAATTGACCTAACTGCCATTGTAGTTTGGTATTCACTGCTGAAATAGGAAAATCACCATAGCTTGAAGGTAATTGATTAAACCCAATTTGAGCATCTAATTCTCTAGATTTATATTCACGCAATTGAATACTCAGATTTAACTCACTGTTGGACAAAATTTCAGGAATAATTTCAACCGAACTAAATAGGCCTGATTCAAAAATACGTTTACGGCTTTCATCAATAAGGTTAATATTATAAAGATCCCCCTTATTAAATATGATTTCTCTTTCTACATATTTTTTTTTAACATCTTTAAGGCCAATAATTGCATAATCATTTATGTGAAAAGTAGGTCCTTCCTGTACAAAAATATCAACTTTAGCCTTATTTTCAGTGAATTGAATATCTTCCACTATAGATATGTTTATCTTGCCATTAGAAAGATAGTAATTCTTCAACTCTTTTATAGATATTCTTAGCTGTGCAGGATTATAAACTCCCCCATTATTAATATTAATGATCTCACCGATTTTCTTATCATTAATAGATTTGATACCATGAAAATTTATTTCATCAATAAAATATTGAAAACCTTCAGTGATTTGAAATATAATATTAAAATTTTCATCATCAAAATTTGTTACAATTGGTTCAACCTGGATATCAATAAATCCATGGGTTTTATAATAATTTTTTAATGTAATTTCATCTAGATGTAGCTTTTTATAATTAAATTCAGATTTAGAGAAGAAACCTCGTGATTTAAGTCTTATTTTATCTTTCAAATGGGTTTCAGAGAAATGAGAAGCACCTTTGATATCTACATTAAATACAAATTTTGATTCTAAAGAAAAGAGGAATGAACTTAGAATTAGGAGAATTGAATAAATTCTTGGCATTACTTAATACTTATACTTCCATCGATAATTCAAATGCCAATATTGATTTTCATCAATTTTAGCTTCAATGGACATTTGTCTATTTAAGCGATAAAGCACCTCATACTCATTGGGTTTATCAAATTCATTTAGATTAATTTTTGTATTTATATATAGGTTCGAAGAAATCCGTTTTCCTAAATAAACATCAACGTTTGCATCACTAAATCCACTGAGAATTGATCCAGATCTATGTACTTTAAAATCATCTAAGTCAGAGTACTTTGACACATTTCGCTCTAATTCTTTTTCCATATAATTGGTAATTAAATCGCCTACTTGACTTGTACCCGTTTGTTCCTCTAATGATGTATTTTCATTAAATGTTAATAGTTGAATAATCTCACTTTGTGAATATAATTGAGTGGTAGATTCAAGTAGTAAATTGGGATTATCTAAAAAGCCAATAAAGGTAACATCAATTTGCTCACCACCAATATAAGTTTGAGCATTTACTTCTGCGTAAGGTGTATTTTTTGTGGGATCTAAAATTAATATTCCATCAGTCTGTGTAAACTCATTGTCGTTATAGCTAAAAGTCCCATCAATAATATTTATTTTTCCAGAAAAGGAAATATCTTCATGCCCAAGTGATGTAATATTCAATTCACCGTCTACCAAGATATTTGCATCGTCAGTGTCTATGTATATACCATTGTTTAGCGGTATATGAATATCATAGCCAATTAGCTTTCCTGAATATTGTGTAGCCATATCTATACTGTAATTATCACCAAACCCATATAATGTAAAATTATTAGGCGATGGTACAAAAGTTCCTGAAATATTTAATGAATCTTTTCCAGTAAAGAAAAATTCAGCATCACCATAGCCATTAAATTGTCCATAGGTACTATTTAAGTAAACATTATCTCCTTCAATTAAAATATTGAAATTGGGATTAAAAAATTCATTTAGATCCATTGTACCGCTAATAACAATATTGTTTTCATTTTCACTATCTTTATTGCGTGAAAATAATGATTTTGCTGAGCTCAATAACTTTTCTATAGAATCTAAATCATCCTCAGGTTTTTGTAATTTTGCATTCATTGATTTTATGATGAGTTGGTTATTCCCAATTTTGGCAACTCCATTAATATTCTTAATGGGATTATCTAGTTGAAGTATTTGTAAATCTGCCTCCTGAATTGATATTTGCCCTTCCCTAATTGGATTTTTTAACGTCCCTGAAATACCTAATTGTGTATTGAATTTACCACTTATATCCTCAATCTGCTGAAAATATGGGGCTAAAAATTCAAAAGAGGAAGATTGCCCTGTAATAATAAAGTCTAAAGGTTTGTTGGTAATATCTAAGTCTGGTACTCTAAAGAAATTTAAATTTGAAGGAATTGAACCTGTACCTGTATACTTACCAAATTCTGTAATAAAATTTATCCCTTTAAAATATAATCTACCATTTTTATAAATTAATTCACCAGAAATTGACTCTCCATTTATTTTATCAAACTTAGGATTTACAATCATGGGTGATAATCCTATTCTCGGTGAAGCAGCCTTCCCCTTAACAATAAGTTCTCCTGATATTAATCCAGAAGTTTCTTGTTCCCAAGGAAAGTATCTTTCAAAATATGATATATCGAAGTTATCGAAATTTCCACTAATTTGTAATGAATCATCGATACTGAACGATAAATAGTCTCCGCTCATGGATGCCCATCCATTTAAATATAAATTCCCCAAATCTGTATCAATATTGAGATTTGCAATGGTTGCTCGATTATCTCGCAATGAACCTTGAAACTCTAAATTTTTAAAAATTATATCATCAAAACTTCCATCTTTCAATTTAAAATTAGACAATATTGTTTGTGAGCCATTATTATTTGAGACATAACCTTCACCATCAATAAGCCCATTAATTCGCGTTGTAAAATTGAATATTTTATTACAAAGGGATAAATCCATATTGGAGGTTCTAATTTTTGCTTCATAATTATTATCATCTTTAAATGATAAATTAGAATACAGACTCCCTTCATCAAGATTGAGTGTAATAGGAGAAGTTGAAATTATACCATCATCTAATTTATGAATTTGAAATTGGGTGGCCATTAATGGGACATTCTTTAACTGTCCTTCAAATTTTTCTATATTTAACAAGGAATCATTAAGCGTATTAAAAATTAGATTAAAATTGTCACCATTAACATTATTTATGGCGGACAATTCTCCACTAATAGTTTTTCCAGATTTCTCACCAAGTAATTGTAATGAATCGAAATGAATGTCATTATTTATTTCAACGCCATTGGTAATAATTTTAAAACCATATAATTCTTTGTGCTGATTCGCTTTTACATGAATCTTTTTTGATTTAACCCTTCCATTATCATATGAAGCATTGCTTAAATAGGCATTAAAATCCAATTTATTAATACTGTAGTCTATGTCAGCAGTAATTAATTTTGAGTCAAATAGAGATTCTATTTGAAGTAATTCATCAAAGTATAGCCAATCATTTATGAAAGCATTTGCTTTAAGAGAATTTAACTTTTCAGAAAAAACAGCCTTGTCAATGTATAGCAAAGCTTTATTTGATTTTAAAATAGAATTGTCTATTTCAAGCTCATTCTTAGTGAATTTGAATGATAATTCCGAGTCTTCAATTTTTAATTTTCCATCTGTTACTTCTTTTATTTCAACATTGCAGTTATAATTATTTAATGTACTTATTTGACAATTCAATTTAGTGTCTAATATTTGTTTTTTATCAATTTTTAATTTTGTAATATCAAATGTTAAATTGGAATTTTTGGAATTTAATGTAATTAATGAAACCAAATCGATTTCAGACAGTGAATCATTTTCTGATACTCTAATTTCATACTCACTATTTATAGAATTGGTAAAATCTATTATTAAATTTTGTGAGTAATTTTTTTCTGAAATCGTGAAGTTTGATTTTAATCCAAGCTTGTCTTGTGAACTTTTATCACTTTTCAATGAAATATTTTGAATATCATAATTTTCTATATTTAAACGATTTTGATTCCAGCTAAATTGGTTAAACCTGTTTAGTCTATAATCATATTCAAAATTCGATTCTCCTTGCATGAAGTTTAAATCATACCTAAAACTATTAGCTTTTATAGTCATTTGATTAAGATTAACGAAAATGTCCCCAGAATTCACCTGAAGTTTGTGATCATTAAAACCTATTATATCAATTTTATCAACTTTTCCAATCCATTGTTCATCATATTCAATAGATGCTGATAAATTGACTCTTGCAAATTTGTTTTTGTCAAATAGAATAACTCCATTATCAATATGAAATTCATCAACATGGTAACTAAAAGGTAGCTTTGATTGTAAATATTTAATATTGTATTGAGGATAGGTACTTTGCTTGCTCGGTAGCTTCAGATTTCCAATTTCTTTAAATTGAGGCTCAATTAGTGAAATATTTGAGAATGCTATTTTAAACAAAAATATATCCGAAATATTGGGGTTTACATATAGTGTCCTTATGAAGCCGATTTCGGATTCGTTCTGTTTTATTTTTACATCATCAAGGTAAAATCCACTAACGAAATTGCCTTTAATTGAATCGAGTTTGAAGTTTATATCTTCACTTATATTTTCATTTATAAACTCAGTAATAAAAACTTCTAAATCATCAATAAAAAAGGAGGGCTTATAAAGGAAAAGTATAAGTGCTAAAACTATTATAACTATACCAGAAAATAATAATTTCAGTAGCCAATTTATAAGTGTTATAATTCTATTCATTATCAGGTGAAATAAATTACATTAAATAATGTTTCTTATAAAATAAGAACGGGCAACAATTTGTTGCCCGTTCTAGGTATTTACAACTAAAAAGTGAATTTAGTTTTTTTCTTCGTCAACAACTTCAAAATCAGCATCTTCGATAGTATCACCTTCATTTGTTGTTGTATTTTCTGATGGTGGTTGAGTAGCACCATTAGCTTCCGCTTGATTTGCTTGATAGATTTTTTCAGAAACCTTACTCCAAGCTTGATTTAGTTCTTCAATAGAATTTTTAATATTTTCTACATCTGAACCATTATTGGCATCTTTTAATTTATCTAATGCTGCATTGATTGGTGATTTGTCAGAATCGTCTAATTTTTCACCTAGCTCTTCCATTTGCTTTTCAGTTTGATAAATCAATTGTTCAGCAGTATTATGAGTATCAACTGCTTCTCGCTTAGCATTATCTTCTTTTTCATTTTCTTCTGCATCGCGCTTCATTTTATTTATCTCATCTTCACTTAATCCACTTGATGCCTCAATTCTAATAGACTGTTCTTTCCCAGTAGCTTTATCGCAAGCAGAAACATTTAAAATGCCATTTGCATCAATATCAAATGTTACTTCAACTTGAGGGACACCGCGAGGTGCTGGTGGGATGCCATCTAAGTGAAAACGACCGAGTGATTTATTATCTACAGCCATTTGTCTTTCACCTTGTAATACGTGAATTTCTACTGACGGTTGATTGTCTGCAGCAGTTGAAAAAACTTGGCTTTTCTTTGCAGGAATCGTTGTATTAGATTCTATTAATTTAGTTAATACACCTCCTAATGTTTCAATTCCTAATGATAATGGAGTAACATCAAGAAGTAGGATATCATCCACGTCGCCTGCTAATACACCACCTTGAATTCCAGCACCAATAGCAACCACTTCATCAGGATTAACCCCTTTGTTAGGTTCCTTACCAAAAATTTGTTTAACAAGTTCTTGCACCTTGGGAATTCTTGATGAACCTCCAACGATAATTACTTCATCAATATCATTTTTAGATAATCCCGCATCTTTTAATGCTTGAACACAGGGGCCTTCGGTTCGATTTACTAAATCTGCGACTAATGATTCAAATTTAGCCCTACTTAATGTAATATTTAAGTGCTTAGGTCCAGAAGAATCTGCTGTAATAAATGGTAAGTTAATTTCAGTTTGTTTTGATGATGATAACTCACATTTTGCTTTTTCAGCAGCCTCTTTCAATCGTTGCAATGCCATAGGATCTTTACTCAAGTCTATGCCATCAGATTTTTTGAATTCATTATTTAGCCAGTTTACCACAGCTTGATCAAAATCATCACCACCAAGATGTGTATCACCATTTGTAGATTTAACTTCAAATACGCCATCACCAATCTCTAATATAGAAATATCAAATGTACCACCACCTAAATCAAATACAGCAATTTTTTCATCCTTTTTAGACTCTAAACCATATGCAAGCGCAGCAGCTGTGGGTTCATTGATTATTCTTCGTACATTTAAGCCAGCAATTGTACCAGCATCTTTAGTAGCTTGTCGTTGGCTATCGTTAAAATATGCAGGTACAGTAATAACCGCATCTGTAACGGTTTCACCAAGATATTCTTCTGCAGTTTGTTTAATTTTTTGTAATATCATTGCACTTATTTGTGGAGGTGCAAAAGAATCATTATTTGCTTCAATTTTCACTTCACCACTCTTTCCCTTTGATAGAGAATATGGCATTTCATCCATTTCAGTAGCAACTTCATCATACATTCTCCCAATAAATCTTTTCGCTGAGAAAACGGTATTTGTGGGATTTGTAACAGCTTGACGTTTTGCTGGTTGGCCAACGAGCGTTTCGCCATCTTTAGTAAATGCAACAACTGATGGAGTAGTTCTCCCACCCTCAGCATTTGTAATTACGGTAGGGCTTCCACCTTCCATTACAGCAACACATGAATTTGTCGTTCCTAAATCAATTCCAATTATTTTACTCATAACTAAAACCTCAAATTTCTTTCATAAAAAATAACACCCAGCAATGTTCAATAACTATGCCAGGTGTATCCAATCTGCCTTTATGGCAGATTGGATATGTGAATATTGAGTTTATGTCATTTTAGCTTTTTTCTTTTTCTGGGAAGACAGTTTTTGTTCAAACGTTAAAGCACCACCTTTCCCTTTAACGGTAATAACTCCATCTTCAATAAACTCACCTGACAAAAACTTAGATGAAATAACATTTTCGATTTCGTTTTGGATTGCTCTCCGCAATGGACGTGCGCCCCACTCTCGATGGCTACCATCTTGGATAAGAATATCCTTAGCTGTTTTAGTTACTTTAAGTTTATTGCTTTTATTCATCAAATTATATTTTAAATCAGATAATTGAAGCTCTATTATTTCATATAAATTTTCAATGCTTAGTGAATTAAAAACAATAATATCATCAATACGATTTAAAAATTCAGGAATAAAGTATTTCTTCACATCTTTTAAAATATCAACAGAATGATCTTGTGCTTCTATAGAAGAGGTTTTATTAAAACCTATTTGAGAAGAACTAATATTTTTTGTACCAATATTTGATGTCATGATGATTACAGTATTTCTAAAATCAATAACACGTCCTAAGCTATCAGTGACGCGACCTTCATCTAAAATTTGCAGTAAAATGTTGAATATATCTCTATGCGCCTTTTCAATTTCATCGAATAGTACCACAGAATATGGATTCCGCCTAACTTTCTCTGTAAGCTGCCCACCTTCTTCATATCCAACGTATCCTGGAGGGGCACCGATAAGACGGGAAACATTATACCGCTCCATGTATTCTGACATATCGATTTTTATAAAAGCCTCATCATTAGTAAAGAGTTGATGGGCTAATACTTTAGCTAACTCAGTTTTTCCAACTCCAGTTGGCCCTAAAAATACAAAGGAACCTATTGGATGATTGGGGTTTTTCAAACCAGCACGAGCTCTTAAAATAGCTTGTGTTAATTTTTCAATTGCTTCATCTTGTCCAATAATTTCTTTCTTAAGAATATCGTTTAAGTTCAATAATCGTTCAGATTCACTTTCTGCAACTTTTTGTAGGGGTATACCAGTAATCATAGAAACAACATCAGCCACATCATCTTCAGTGATTTCAGGTCGATTTATTTCTTCATTTTGATGCCAATCTAATTGCATTTTTTTCAATTTATCGGAGAGCTTACGTTCCTTATCTCTAAGTTCAGCTGCTTTTTCAAATTTTTGTTTAGCAATTACATCTTCTTTTTTCTTACGTGTGCTTATAACTTGCTTTTCAAGTTTGAGTATATCATCTGGCACATTAATATTACTAATATGTACACGAGAACCCACTTCATCCATCACGTCGATAGCTTTATCGGGCAAATATTTATCGGTAATATATCTATCACTTAACTCTACACAGGCTTTTATTGCTTTTGGAGTTAATGTTACTTGATGGTGAAGTTCATATTTCTCTTTTATTCCATTTAATATATGAATAGTATCATCAATAGATGGTGGATTTACTAATACTTTTTGAAAACGTCTTTCAAGAGCTCCATCTTTTTCAATATACTTTCTATATTCATTTAGAGTTGTTGCTCCAATAATTTGAATATCACCCCGAGCGAGAGCAGGTTTAAACATATTCGCAGCATCTAAAGATCCTGTGGCACCACCTGCACCCACCAATGTATGAAGCTCATCGATGAATACAATCACATCTGTTGATGACTCAAGCTCAATCATTAGTGTTCGCATTCGCTCTTCAAATTGTCCACGATATTTTGTTCCTGCAATTAAGCCAGCAAGATCTAGAGCTACAACTCGTTGACCCCATAAAATACGAGGTACAGATTTATCATAAATTCGTAATGCTAAACCTTCTACAATTGCGGTTTTACCAACACCTGGTTCTCCTATTAGAACGGGATTATTTTTCTTTCTTCGTGATAAAATTTGTGCAACACGTTCAATCTCTAACGATCTACCAATTACGGGATCTAGTTTTCCATCTTGGGCCATTTTAGAGATATCTCTACTGAACATGTCAAGTGTTGGTGTGGTAGATTTTTTACTACTACCTTTCTTTTCCTTTTTAGCTGGACCAGTAGTGATAAATGTTGAAAGTAAATCATAATCTACACTAAAAGCAGATAATATCTCAGTTGCAAGCCCCTCTTCTTCACGAGATAATGCCAACAGTAAGTGGCTTTGATTTGCCAGATCCATTTCCATAGTTTGAGCTTCACTAAATGTTGTGCGTAAAATGCGCTCAGCCCGACGAGTTAATGGTAAATGTCCAAGTGTCATGGTACCACCACTTGGCTTGGCCATTTCTTCTATCATTGCCTTCATTTCTTCTAAATCGCAACCAATAGCTGTTAAAATGCTTGATGCATTTCCTTTAGAGTCTTTTATAATTCCTAATAGTAGATGTTCAGAACCAACATAGCTATGACCAAGACGCACAGCCTCTTCCTTAGCAAATTTTAATATTTTTTGAACACCTTTTGAGAAATTTTCTTTCATAAATCCTTAACCTTTAAACCTGTGTTAATTTACCATTTTCTAATAATAGAATTCTATCTGATATCTCAGATACTTTTTCATCATGTGTAGCAATTACAAATGATATATTAAATTTGTTTTTATACTCCCTTATCAAATCCAATAATAATAACGTATTAGATTCATCAAGGTTTCCTGTAGGCTCATCAGCAATAACTATTGAAGGCTTACAAATAATTGATCTTAAAAATGCAACTCTTTGCCTTTCTCCACCTGAAATTTGAGAGGGGAATTTATCTTTTAGATGTAAAATCCCTAATTCCTTTAATAGGGCATTACAAATAGAATCATAATTATCCGATGTTTTTAATGTGAGTGTTGGTATTAATATATTTTCTTTTACTGTAAATTCTGGGAGTAAATGATGAAATTGAAATAGAAACCCAATATTGCTGGATCTATTATTTTCGAAACTATACATGTCAACTTTTTTGCTCTTGAATTTGATATCTCCAGATGAAGCTGAATCTATAAATCCAATAATATTTAAAAGCGTTGATTTTCCCGATCCTGAAGCACCTTTAATTGCAATTATTTCACCTTCATTTATCGAAAGGTTTAATTCATTAAGTACAAATTTATTGGGAGTATAATATTTGGATAAATTTTTAACGTTTAATATCATCATTTATTATAATTAATTGAATTTTTAATCTCAATGGAAGTTGAAAATTTAGCAGGATAAATTCCAGAGAGAATAAGCACAATTATCGAAAATATCACTGCCAATACTGAATATTCTAACGAAGGTAATATTTTAAAATCAAAAAGAATTGAATCTGCTAAAATTGCATTAATTAATCCATATTTATTGTTAAATATTGAAATTAAATAAAAAGTTAATACACCTAAGACTGATCCTATTAGTCCAATCAAAATACTTTTTAAAAGGTAAATTGTAAAAATAACTTTCTTTGAAATTCCAGTAGCTCTTAATATTCCAATTTCACTAATTCGCTTCACCACTGAAATGCACATAATTGAAAAGGCTGAAAAAGCAGATAGTAAAATAATTATAAATCCAAAAGAGCTGAAGGCAATTTTTTCTAATTTCATAGCAGAAATAAAATCCTGATGCTCATCTTCCCATGAAGAAATTTTCAGTGCACTATCAATTTCCAGCAACTCATTCTTATCTTTATTTGAAAAACTCCAATATATTGGATCTTTCAATAATAATTTAGCTATATCAATAGATGAAAAAATAATATTACTATCATAGTTTAATAGTTGAAGATTAAATACTCCTCCAATGACTACTTCTTCCTGCGGAGGGATTCCACTAAACAGATTTACATCTAACGGAGAAGTCAATAAAACCGTATCACCAATTCCACATTGAATTTTTGATGCCAAATCTGAACCTATATAAATATGTGTAGAATTATCGTTCACATTTGCATCAGAGATTAGATATTCTTTTATGTTATTACGAATAAAGAAATCAAATTTATCATAACTTCTCATTTCTATTATTCGATAATCCTTATTGTTTTTGATGATAACATTTTGGCTAGTCCCTAAATATGCATCATCAATTTTTTCATGAGTTAATTTTGAAAATGGTATTTTAGATGTACTATTTACAGTTTTCAATTTTGTAAATATTTGCGCTTCCATACCTTCCATAATTCCTAACGTTAATAGTGCAACTGTAGTACCTATTATTACTCCAAATAGCGGAAAATAAAAACGCCAATTGAATCCATTTCCATTTGGTCCTCTAAAAATATAATTATATATGAATTGCATTCTATTCATATCGCAAAGAATCAACTATAGATTTATTAGCAATTACTTTTGATAATATGCTTCCTGATATCAGTGATATTCCGACTAGACAAATTGGATAGACTATAAAATATGATATATTAAAAGATACTGGAAGATAATCCATAAAATAAATATCAGATGAAAGGGATATCCAATGAAATTTTTCTTGTCCCCATAAAAAAACAGCAGAAATTATAATTCCTAATATGGCACCAACTAAAGTTAATATTAATATTTGAAACTGAATAATTTCTCTTACTTGTTTTTGTGAAATCCCTACTGAGCGTAAAATAGCAAATTCTTTTGACTTTTCTATAGAAAGCATCCAAATTGTTGTTATTATATTGAAAACTGATACAAGTACGATAAATAACATTATAAGTTTTAACGGTATATCAAATACATTTAACCATGATATAATACCAGAATGTCTATCTTGCCAAGTGCGAATAAATAAAGGGAATTTATCTAATTTAATTTCTAATTTATTTCTAATATCATTTGATAGATTTGGATTATGCACTGAAATTGCTATTTTTTTATTTTCATCACCAAAAAAGTTAAGTGCAACATCTTCACGGATAAATGTTAATAAACGATCAAATTCTGTTAATTGAGTGGTAAAAACTCCAATTACCCTAAATTTCTTTGCATTAATCTTGTTTTCAATGAGAATATCAGATACATTAAACAAATTGATTTTGTCTCCAACCTCAATGCCCAATTTATCTTTAATTCCTTTTCCAATAATTATGTCATTTTCATTATTAAAATTTAAATTACCTTCATATTTAAAATCATTGATTGAAAATATATCCTCTAATACAGATTGCTTGAGTCCATAAGAAATAATACCCTCGCTCTGATCTTTACGTTTAATCATGGCATGATTTTCGGTAAAAATCCCAAAAGAATAAATTCCTTTAATCAAATTGAGAGAATCTGTAATTTCTTCAAAATATTGACCGATATTTATTCTATCATAAAAACTTTCAATGCGAATATGTGCATCAATCGATGATAGTTTTTCATGTACTTGTTTTGAAAATCCTTCAGACAGGCAGGAAATTGAAATTAGTGAAGCTAATCCAATTGTTAGCCCAATTAAGCTTAAAATGGATGTTATATATATAAAACCGAATGAATGCTTTGAGAAAAGCTGTCTAAAAGCAATGAGCTTAGTAATGTTCATTACTCATTACGCATGGCCGGGAATAGAATTACATCTTTAATTGAATTTTGTTCGGTGAAAAGCATAACTAAACGATCCACACCAATGCCGACACCTCCTGTTGGAGGCATTCCTGCTTCCATCGCCTGAAGGAACGATTCATCCACAACTTGTGCTTCATCATCACCTAAATCTCTTAGTTTTGCCTGTGCTTCTAATCTTCTTCTTTGCTCAATTGGATCATTTAGTTCTGAAAAAGAATTAGCAAATTCCATTCCACCTATAAACAATTCAAATCGTTCAACTAAATCTGCATTTCCATTTCTATCTTCTTTAGCAAGTGGTGAGATTGCTTTTGGATAATCTGTCACAAATGTAGGTTGAATTAAATTTGGCTCTACCAATTCACCAAAAATTTTATCCAATAACTGGCCATAATTAAGGTCTTCATCAACGGATACCGAGTGTTCCTTTGCAAGATTACTTAATCCATTTTCATCTAGTTCATCAACATTTTTGCCTGTTGCTTTGTTTAATAATCCAAACATAGTTTCGCGCTTAAAAGGTTTATCCATATTAATCTTATGACCAGAAAATGATAATTCAGTTTTACCTAACTGCTTAGGTACCACTTTCAATATTGACTCTGTAATTTCCATCATATCATATACATCAGCATATGCTTGGTAAAATTCTAGTGCAGTAAATTCAGGATTGTGATTTCTATCCATTCCTTCATTTCTAAAATTTTTGGCAATTTCATATACCTTATCAAACCCACCAATAATCAATCTTTTCAAATAAAGTTCATCTGCAATACGTAAATAAAAGTCTTGTTCTAAAGTATTATGGAATGTCTTAAATGGTCTGGCAGATGCACCACCGTATAAATTTTGAAGGACAGGTGTCTCTACTTCTAAAAATCCTAATTTATCTAATTCATTTCTAAGTGCTGAAATAATTTTTGCACGAGACTTAAATATATCTTTCACTTCTGGATTTGCAATTAAATCTAAATGCCTATTCCTATAACGCAATTCTTTATCTTCGAATGCATTAAAAGCTTCACCATCTTTTTCTTTCAAGTTTGGCAATGGTCTTAAATTTTTTGACAAAATTTCAAGATTTGAAGCATTTACAGTCAGTTCACCAGTTTTAGTGTGAAACATGGTACCTTCTATGCCAATTAAATCTCCTAAATCTAAATTCCGCACTACTGCATCATAAATATTTTCGGGTAATCTATCATTTTTCACATATGCTTGAAGTTTTCCTGCTGCATCTTGAATATGAACAAAGCTAGCTTTCCCCATTTTTCTTAATGCAACAATTCTTCCAGCCACTGATATTTTTTTATCTAAAAACTTTTCTTCATTCTCTAAAATATCTAAAGTATTATGTGAAGCATGATAAGAATAAGGAAATGGATTTATACCCGAAGATTTTATTTTTTCTAATTTTTCAAGTCTATGATTTATAATTTGTTGTAAACTTTTATTTTCACCCGACATGTTTATTCTCCATTTGCATAAGTAAATATGCACGAATAAAATGGTCTATTTGACCATCCATTGTTGCTTGTGTATTTGATGTTTCTTCTTTAGTTCTATGATCTTTAACCAGATTATATGGATGAAAAATATATGACCTAATTTGGCTACCCCAGCCAATATCTAGTTTTTGACCTTCTAATTTTTCTTGCTCTATCGCTCGCTCTTCAAGTTCTTTTTGATATAATTTTGCCTTCAACATTTTCATGGCTGTATTTTTGTTTTTTAGCTGACTTCTTTCGTTTTGGCACTGCACCACTATATTGGTTGGTAAATGGGTTAAACGAACCGCTGAATCTGTTTTATTGATATGTTGTCCACCTGCACCACTTGCACGATATGTATCAATTCTTATATCCTTGTCTTCAATTTCAATTTCTACATCATCGTCAATTAATGGATAGACAAATACTGATGCAAAAGAGGTATGGCGTCTAGAATTACTATCAAATGGCGAAATTCGAACTAATCTGTGTACGCCTCTCTCAGCTTTAAGGTGCCCATAAACAAAATCACCTTCAATTTCAAAAGATACATCTTTTAATCCAGCTTCATCACCATCTTGGTAATCGAGTATTTTTATCTTATATCCATGAGATTCTGACCACCGAGTATAAAGGCGATATAGCATACTTGCCCAATCTTGTGATTCAGTGCCACCTGCACCTGGATGTATAGTTAAAATTGCTCCACGTTGATCATCCTCATCACTGAGTAAATTTCTTAATTCAGCGTTTTCTATGTGAGATTTAAATTCGTTTAAGGTTTTAATAGAATCACCATCAATATCTTCCCCATCATTTATCATTTCCATATAAAATTCAGAGTCTGAATACTTCTGGTCTAAATCCTCCCACATCTTAATTTCATTTTCAAGAGAGCTAATACTTTTAAGGATTTTTTGAGCTTTTTGATTATCGTCCCAGAATTTTTCCTCAATAGTCAATTCACGTAAAGAGTCAATTTTAGTTTTTAATTGATCAATATTAATTATAGTGCGAATTTCTCTATATTTGGTACTTAATTCTGAAAATAAATCTTTAAACGAGTTCTGATCCATATTCAAATTTTTCAGATGTAATTTTTAGTCTTTTTAAAATTGAGCAAACTTTTATGTGTGATTCAACATCATGTATTCTAATTATATCAGCTCCATTTAATATTGAAAGAGTATTTAGTGCAATTGTATTCGCAAGTCTATCAGATGGAGAATCATTCTTATGCATTAAAAATGATTTTCTAGATAAGCCTATTAAAATTCGGCACTCTAAAGATTTGAATCGACTTATATTTTTTATAATTCGGTCGTTATCATCAATAGATTTTCCAAAACCAATTCCTGGATCTATGATTATTTTTTCTTTGGAAATACCTTGTTTAACCGCCTTATTGCATTGTGTTTCTAAAAATGAATATATATCGTCAATAACATCATTATACTGGGGATTATCTTGCATCGTTTGAGGATTGCCTTGCATATGCATAATGACCATTTCAGAATTATAGTTTTTAACAACAGAAAACATTTCATCTGAAAAGGTACCACCAGATATATCATTCACAATACTAAAACCAGACTGAAGTGCAAATTCAGCAGTTGAAGACTTATAAGTATCTATAGAGAAAGTGTGATTCTTTGTATTAATAAATGGAAGAATTTTTGCAATTCTATCAATTTCCTCTTTAGAACCTAATTGATCTGCATGTGGTCGAGATGATTCAGCCCCAATATCAATTATATCTGCATTTTTTACATAATTGAATCTCTGCAAAAATGCTACTTCCTCGAGTATGTTTGCATGGCCATCATGGAATGAATCTGGGGTAATATTTAAAATCCCCATTATTTTCACATTATCAGAAAGCATTATTTAAGCAGATGGCGTAGAGCCTGAATCTGACTCTTTTTTACGTCTTCTAGTTCTCTTTGGCTTTTCTTCATCTGGTTTAATTTTCACTATTTTTTCACCATTAATGATTTTTATCATTTCGTCACCAGAAATACTTTCAAATTCCAATAATGCATTGGCAATTGCATGTAATTGATCAATGTTTTCCACTAAAATTTTATCTGCAGTTTTTTCTGCTGATTTGACTAGGGATGTAACTTCCTCATCTATTAGTTTGCATTTCTCATCGCTGTAATCCCGTGCATGAGAAATCTCTCTACCTAAAAAGACTTCTTCAGATTTTTTACCAAATGTAAGTGGTCCCACATTGTCACTCATACCCCACTCTGTAACCATTTTACGAGCAATATCAGTAGCAACAGCGATATCATTACCTCCACCTGTAGTCGTATCATTAAATATTAATTTTTCTGCACTTCTTCCCCCCATAAGTATATCTAATCTTCCAAGGAGATAGTTTTTAGAATAATTATGCTTTTCATCTACAGGTAATTGTGCTGTCACTCCCAATGCACGTCCTCGAGGAATAATTGTAACTTTATGAACAGGATCAGCTTTGGGAGTATGGTATGCCACTAATGCATGACCACCTTCATGATATGCTGTAACTTTCTTTTCCTCAGGAGTAAGAATCATACTTTTTCGTTCAACACCCATCATCACTTTATCTTTAGAATCTTCCAAATCTGACATAGATACTTTTTTCTTGTTTCTACGTGCTGCGAATAAAGCAGCTTCATTTACTAGATTCTCTAAATCTGCCCCTGCTAGACCTGGCGTACCCTTTGCCAAAGTTTTTAAATCTACATCTTTAGACAATGGAATTTTCTTTGTGTGAATTTTTAATATTGCTTCACGACCATCTACGCCAGGAACATCTACTACAATTTGACGATCAAATCTACCTGGACGCAATAATGCTTTATCTAACACATCAGGGCGATTTGTAGCAGCCAATAAGATTACGCTGTCATCTGTATCGAACCCGTCCATTTCAACTAAAATTTGATTCAATGTTTGCTCACGTTCATCATGTCCACCACCAAGGCCCGCACCACGATGACGACCAACTGCGTCAATTTCATCAATAAAAATTATACTAGGAGAATTACGTTTTGCTTGATCAAATAAATCCCGAACTCTACTGGCACCTACACCAACAAACATTTCAACAAATTCTGCACCACTTATAGTGAAAAATGGAACTCCAGCTTCACCAGAAACAGCTTTTGCAAGTAAGGTTTTACCCGTTCCTGGAGGACCTAGTAATAGACCGCCTCTAGGAATTTTAGCGCCAAGTTTTTTAAACTTTGAAGGACTTTTGAGGAATTCTACAATTTCTTGAAGTTCCACTTTAGCTTCTTCACATCCAGCAACATCTTTAAATGTAGTTTTAGGCTTATCTGGTGAAATTATTTTAGCTCTACTTTTTGCAAAATTAAATATTCCACTTTGTCCACCACCACCTTGCATTCTTTTCATAAGAAAGAACCAAAATACAATTATCAGTAGCCATGGTGAAAATTGAATTAAATATTCAGTTAAACCAAAGGATTGCTCTTTGAATTCATAATCTATACCATGATTATCCCATTCCTTTGTTAAATCAACAGTTACTTCAGGCAGTATTGTCGTAAATTTTTCATAAGTTCTGGGTTCATCGGTAATTTCATTTTCAAATGTTTCAGGTGTTTTAAATTTACCTGTAAATGTCCTGCCAATAATTTCTGCGCTTTGGACATTTCCCTCATTTACATATTCTAAAAACTCAGTATATGTAATACTTTTAGGCTCATTATCGTTAGAAAAAAATTGAAGTGCTGAAATAGACATGATGATGATAAGTAACCATATAATGATATTTCCACCAATTGTTTTTAAAACTTTATTTTTATTATTTTGTTCTTTTTTAGGCATTTTTATTCCTCAGTCAATGTATAAATTGAGGGTAATCCCCTCAGTTTTTGCTTATAATCTAAACCATATCCCACGACAAATTCATCTCCTATTTCAAATCCAACATAATCAATAGTGAAATCAATTTTTGACGTGTGTGGCTTATGGAGCAATGTTACAAAAGTTAATGATTTGGGCGATGCATCCTCAAATCGTTTTTTTAAAAATTTAAGTGATAATCCTGAATCTACAATGTCTTCAATTAATATTATATCTCTTCCCGTAATATCTGCGCTTATATCTTTTATAAGCCGAACAGTTCCAGAGCTTTTTGTGGAATTTCCATATGAAGAGATTTTAATGAAATCTACCTCATATTCAACATCTAATTTTCTAACTAAATCAGACATAAACATAAAAGATCCATTTAGTACACCAATAATAATTGGGATTTTCCCCTTAAACTTTTTGGACATTTCTTGAGCTATTGTATTAATCCTATCTTGAATTTGATTTGAAGAAATTAATTCAATAATTTTTTGTTCACCTATTATAGATTTTAATGTTGCTTCACTCAGCATTTGACGCCCATGTTATTTTATTATATTTTGTTGTTTTATTTAGATTTGAATGTGATATTCCTGGAATCCAAACAATGTGTCCAGAATTATTTACCACAATTGGTTTAATACATTTTTCTACATAATTAAGTTTTGAATTGATGAATAGGTCAGATACTTTTTTTAAGGTACCATCATTAGATGATACCATCTTATCACCATTTTTCCACTGTCTTATTTTTAATGATTTTAAGTTTTTAGGTACTGAAATTGAATTTTTAGTTTTATCATTATGGAAAGGAGTATTTGTTTCAATAATAAATCTACCATCAAACCAACGTTGATTGTCTAAG
The DNA here is from genome assembly GCA_964344315.1 of uncultured bacterium. Classification (GTDB taxonomy): domain Bacteria; phylum Fidelibacterota; class Marinisomatia; order SCGC-AAA003-L08; family D37C17; genus JABHHG01. The sequence continues at coordinate 94,093 of CAYFMU010000005.1, forward strand.
AGTTTTGCTTCATTGTTTTCTAATGCATCCCGATTCAACAGATAAATCTCACTTCTCCCCTTATAAATAGATAAAAATTTATTCATAAAAAATGGAGATTTTCTCTGTCCATCAAAATTTAAATAATTAATGATAGATTCCCAATTTGATTTAGAAGTTTGAAATTCTTGATTCATCCATTTTACCATTAACTGTATAATGAATTTCAATTCGATATTCGAATAATTTTCAAGCTCAATATTAGGTATTTTTAAGCCATATGACGTTACTGTAAACTGAATTTTGCCAGAACTAATATCTGCATTAATTTTTTCAAATTTTTCTTTAGCAAATTGATTGCTTTTAATTATTGTACTTATTAAATCTGGTGATACTAAACTGAGACTAGGTAATTCAACATTTCTAACTTTATTTCGCTGATATCTATTATCGTTATTAGAGATATCTTCAATCCAATCAATGTTATATTTTTTTAGATAATGAATTATATGGCTCTTTTTTACTGAAAGAAGGGGCCTAAGGGTTTTTCCATAAACCTCTTGTATGCCCAAAGAGCTGACCCAATTGTTATCCTTTACTTCTCTCATAATCAAAGTTTCGATTTGATCATCAAGATGATGGGCTGAGAGAATGAAGTCGATGTTTAACTTTTGAGCTATTTTATTAGATATGGAATATCGTTTTTCTCTACCTTTATACTCAACATTTTTAATATTTATTTTTTTTAGTTTAATGGTAAAATGGTGATGAGAATTAAAGTTATTACTCATATTCTGGCAAAACAGACTTACTTCTACTGCATTATCTAAAATACCGTGATTAAAATGAATTGTAAAGAAATTCAGTTTCAACTTATTGAGACAGCTAAGTAATGCTATACTATCACTTCCACCTGATAACATAAGAAGAAATGTAGAGGAGTGTAGTGACTTGCCCTTAGATTTAACCAGGGTATAGAGTTTTTCTTCAACTATTTTGTATAATTTATCCATGATTAAAGAAAGGATTTGATTTCTTTTCTGTTCCTATTGTTGAATCTTCTCCATGTCCAGAATGAATAATGATATTTTCGTCCAAAATAAAAATTTTATTATTAATCGAATTTAATAAAGTATTCATATCACCACCGGGTAAATCAGTACGACCGATTGAGCCTTTAAAAAGAGTATCTCCAGTAAATAAGTGATTTTCAATTAAAATTGATACTCCGCCTTGAGTATGTCCAGGAGTCTCAATAACCCTTACTTGCGTGTCTTGAAAATCTATATGGTTATCTGAATCCCACTTATAATCTACACTTGGGATATCAATTTCGGGCATTCCAAACATTGAGGTATATTGATTAGCTGAGTTCAACAATTCAAGTTCTTTTTCATGTAGATAAAATGGATAATTACCATATGATTTTAATTTTTTAATTGCTCCAATATGGTCCAAATGAGCATGTGTATTCAAAATAGCAGATGGAGATAAATCGTTTGACGTAATACAGTCTATTATACGATTAGCATCTCCACCCGGATCAATAATAAATGATACTGAACTATTCCAAACTACATAAGCATTTTGTAAGAATGGTCCATTTACTATTTTTTCAACTTTTAATCCTATATTTAGACCTCATCGTAAAAATATGGCTTTAAGCATTGAATTTTATCTTCATAAGAATGAGGATATAGAAACCACTCTGCAATTGCAATAGAGCTTAGTAATGAATTACCATCTTGTGGTGTAAAACAGAATCCTGTAATCTCATTACCATTTCTAACATTTAATGAAGGAATAGATACAACCGTTTGATTTAATATTCTTCCAAAATGACCATGGTCACGTCCAAATGAAAAAACTTCATTCGCATTTACTTTATCTGTTATTGCAATTCTATCATTGGCTTCTAATTTTGCAATAATTTTTTGGATAGAGGTTTCTTTTTTTAATTTTAAATGGAAGTGAAGTATGTGCATATACTGTGAATTTACAATCATTGCAGAAGAAAATAAATTTAGATTTAAATTCAAAGTATTAAACAATAATGCTGCATCTCTTGCATGATGAGTACCAAAATCACCATCTTTATGACTCCCCACTTGCGGTGCAGGTACAAATTTACCAGATTGACTTACATCATTAGACCGTCTAATTAAATTGAAACGTCCTTCTAATAAATTATCATCACCCTCATCTAAAGCTAAAGTTTGCACAATAGTTGAAAGATTATGTGTATTGCAAGATACTACTTGGATAAACCTATCCTCATCTTGAATTAATGCAGAGTCATTTACACCTCTCGCATACATTTTACCAAAACCAAATTCACTACCTTGTGCCACAAAACCAGCAGTATTGTGAAGAAATTTTTCATAGTAATCCGCTTTGTTTTTATGTCCTACTCCTGTAGGCGTACAGTCAATTACAACAGATGCTCTATCTATTGCTTCTGTGGTTGAAAACTCAGGCTTTAATCCAATATTGTTAAATCCATCGAATTTATCTTCCTGAGTGGTTAGTCTTGCACCCCTTTTAACTAAGTTTTTAACCTTAGATCTATCTGTAGTTAAAGGTGAATTTTTATGAAATGTTACTTCATCGATTCCCAAATCATTTTTGAAATCACAAAGTAAACCAATTAATGGTTCTCCAATTGTACCTGTACCTACAACGTGAACAATTTTTCTAGACATGATGAAAATAATCTCCCAATATATTGAATTTGATGGTTATTTAGATAAGAAATTTAAGTATGTGTAGATATGATAATTAAAGATTATAATCTACATTTTCTATTAAATATTTCTTTAAGGATTCCATTCCATTTCTATTATAATATTCATACTGAAGATCACCTTCAGTTCCATTTTCAAGTATATTTTTTAGGGTTTCAACTATATGAGCAGTATTAAAGTGAAGCAAAGCATCATTACAATATTCAACCATTTGATTAATCGAATTTCGTAAAGTATGAATTGAATTATCCTCAAAATTTTCTATTTTAGCATCAAGATTAAATCTAGATGCTTTCCATAGCGAATCATTTAATAATTCTTCTGAATACTTTTCATTCAGCAAATTATTTTTAAAATCTTGATAAGACTGATAAACAAGAGCTTGTGCTAATGCAATAAACATTTCTGTATTTTTTAAGCTGCGTTGGGCATCTAACATTCTAAACTCAATAGTACCGTAGTCCATATGAGGTCTAAGTTTCCACCAAATTTGTCGTGATTTTTCAATTGAATCTAATTTTTTATATTTATTTACCAAGTCATCATATGCTTTAAAAGAGTCAAAATATGGTGGAATATTTGTACGTGGAAATGCTCCAAATTGCATGGTGCGGGCCGACTTAAAATGAGTATATTCACCGGCATAAAATGGGGAGTTGCAACTTAATGCTAATAGCGGTGCAATCCATCGTCGTAAAGAGTTAGTAATTTTAATTGCTGACTCTGCATCAGGTACTGCAATATGAATATGGGTTGCAAATGTAATATTTCGCTCTGCATAATAATGTAATTGCTCAGAAACCCAATTATAAGAATCATTGCTTACAAAAGTTTGTTCATTTGGCAATGCAGTTGGATGTGTACCTCCCATTCCAATGGTAAAACCTAATTTGTCTCCGAGTTTTCTTGTAAATGACCTTAGTTTAGAAAGTTCATCAATGGCATGGTTTACAGAATTGCAAATTGGAGTATTTATTTCAATTTCTGATAGAATTAACTCATAACTGAATCGTTGTTTGAACTCATCAGTAAGCTCTTCCATTATTTCATTTGCTTTGTCAATTAAATCACCGTTTTCAGGATGACAAATCATGAGTTCTTCCTCTACACCAATGGTAAAAGGATGAGTATGATTAAATACTTTTTCTGATTTCATTAATTTTATAAAACAGCAGTTTCTTCCCACTCACCAAAAACTACCTTCATTGCATCCACTATTTCACCCATTGTTGCATTAGCTTTTGCGGCTTCAATAAATAAAGGCATAAGGTTTTCACCGTTTTTTGATGCCTCAGTAATTTTTTCTAAAGCGGCTTGTGTTTTATTTTCATCTCTATTTGCTTTTAATTCTGTAAGTCTTTGAATTTGCTCTCTTTGTACTTCTTTACTAATTTCCAAAATTGGTATTTCAATTTCTTCATTTTCTTTTACAAATTCATTTACGCCAACAATGATACGCTGTTTATTTTCTACCTTATGTTGATATTCTGATGATGCTTCAGCTATTTCACGTTGAAAGTACCCCATTTCGATAGCAGGAATAACACCACCCAATTCATCAATCTTTTCAAAATAGCGCTCAGCAGCTTTTTCTAATTGATCAGTTAAAGATTCAACATACCATGAGCCACCCAAAGGATCAACTACATTTGTGGTTCCCGTTTCAAACGCGATGAGTTGCTGTGTTCTCAATGCAATTTCTGCAGCTTTTTCTGAAGGAAGTGCTAAGGTCTCATCCATTGAATTTGTATGTAAAGATTGCGTACCACCCATGACTGCTGCTAAAGCCTGGAACCCCGTTCTTGCAATATTAATTTCAGGTTGTTGTGCAGTTAAAGAAAAACCTGCAGTCTGTGTGTGGAATCGCAACTTCCATGATCGTGGATTTTTAGCACCATATTTATTTTTCATGCGCTTTGCCCAAATTCTTCTTGCAGCTCTAAATTTTGCTACCTCTTCGAAAAAATCTAAATGAGAATTAAAAAAGAAAGAAAGTCGAGGTGCAAAATCATCAACATCAAGGCCAACTTCCATTCCATGTTCAACATAAGCAAATCCATCTGCCAATGTAAATGCTAACTCTTGAACCGCTGTAGAACCAGCTTCACGTATATGATATCCACTAACTGAAATTGTATTGTATTTAGGCATTTTTTCAGTACAAAATTGCATCATATCAGTAATAATACGCATGGATTCTTTTGGAGGGTAAATCCACTCTTTTTGAGCTATAAACTCTTTCAAAATATCATTTTGCAGTGTACCATTTAACTTTGATATATCGGCACCCTGTTTTTCAGCAACAGCTACATAAAATGCAAAAATAATAGCTGCAGGGCCATTAATAGTCATAGAAACACTTACATCAGCAAGATTAATTCCATCAAACAAACGCTCCATATCTTGCATAGAGCTTATAGAAACACCACAATGCCCAACCTCACCATCGGCTAAAGCATGGTCAGCGTCATAGCCCATAAGCGTAGGCATATCAAATGCAACGGATAGGCCTGTTTGTCCACGTTCTAGTAAAAATTTAAATCTTTCATTTGTTTCATTGGGTGATCCAAAACCTGCAAATTGTCTCATTGTCCATAAGCGTCCTCTATAGAGGTTTGGATGAATTCCACGTGTGTATGGAAATTGACCTGGAAAGTTTAATTTTTCTGAATAGTTTGCATCATTTTCATCTGGGTAATAAAGCAACTCTACTTTTTCACCAGAAACAGTATCAAAGCTATAATCTCTTTCAGCAGTTTTATTTACTTCATCTTGCCAAATTTTCTTTGCATCTTCAAAATTACTCATTTGGTTCCCCCATCATTTCATTGATTAAATGCACTACCCCTTGTGCGTTTAATGAAAGTGAATCTAGTAATTCAGAACGTGTACCATGTTCTACAAAATTATCAGGAATACCCATACATTTTATATTTATATTAATTGAATTCATATTTAAAAATTCTAAGACACCTGATCCAAGTCCTCCTGCAAGGCACCCTTCTTCTATAGTGATAATTTGGCTGTGTGTTTTGGAAATTTCAAGAAGTATTCCTTCATCTAATGGTTTTATAAATCGGGCATTTATAAGTGTTGGTATAAATCCAACCTGATTAGCAATATCATCAATAGCATCTTGTACCATTCCAACCATACTACCACTTGCAATTACAGCTATTTTTTCACCCTTATTCAATTTCTCCCATGAGCCAATCTCTAGCTTATTAGGTTTTTTATTTAAATCAAAATTTCGTGATGACCCCTTGGGATATCGTATTGAAAAAGATTTATTATTTAATGTGGCTGTATACAGTAAATCTCTGAGTTCATTGCCATCTTTAGGTGCTGTAACTACCATATTCGGTAGCATTCGTAACATGGGAATATCAAATACACCATGATGAGTTGGACCATCCGGTCCGACTAATCCAGCTCTATCCATACAGTAAATGATTGGAAGGTTTTGTAATAAACCATCATGGAAGATACAATCAAATGCTCGTTGCATAAATGTTGAATAAATGGCAACTATAGGTTTCTTTCCTGAACCCGCTAAACCAGATGCATAGGTAACTGCATGCTCTTCTGCTATTCCCACATCAATATATCGGTCAGGAAACTGCTGCGTAAATGGAGTCATTCCAGTACCAATTTCCATAGCAGCAGTAACACATTCAATTTCAAAATCGTCTTTTGCAAGTTGGGCAATAGATTCACCAAATGCTTGTGAATAACTCAATGTATCAGATGTTTTGCCAGAAGATGCTGACTTTCCTGACATACTATAAAATTTTACTGAATCTGACTCAGCGTTTTCAGAACCTTTTCCTTTTTTGGTATATACATGTACCAAAACGGGAGTATTCATAGTTTTTACAGATTCAAAAGTTCGTATCAACTCATCCATATCGTGACCATCAACAGGTCCAATATAACGCAAACCAAACTCTTCAAAAAGTGCGCCAGGGGTTAAGAACCCTTTAATCCCCTCTTCCGTTTTACGTAAAAATTTTCTTACAAATGAGGACATGGGCATCTTCCCAGAAATATCCCAAATATCATTTCTAATTCTATTGTAAGTAGGGTTTGTAACGACTCTATTTAAATATTTTGATAATGCACCCACACTTTCAGAAATAGACATTGAATTATCATTTAGTACAATGGTCATTTGGGTGCGGTGATATCCCAAATTATTAATGCCCTCGTATGCCAACCCACCGGTCATAGCACCATCACCGATTATAGCAACTACTTGATCATCTTTGTTTTGTTTATCTCGAGCATGTGCAAATCCAAGTGCTGCAGAAATAGAAGTGCTTGCATGCCCTGCCCCCACTATATCATGTTCACTTTCTGAACGTTTTAAGAATCCACTTATTCCATCTTTTTGACGTAACGTATAAAAGGAATCTCTTCGACCAGTAATTATTTTATGGGCATATGCTTGATGTCCAACATCCCAAATAATTTTATCATCTGGTGAATTATAAACATAATGTAATGCCAAAGTTAAATCAACAACACCCAAAGGTGATGAATAATGCCCACCAACATCTTCAACTACAGACTTAATTTTATCACTGACCTCAACTGATAATTGATTTAAAGCAGTTGTATTTAGTGTTTTTATATCTTTTGGAGAATTTATTTTAGAAAGAATTGACATGAGAAGCAGAATTTACTTTACTTAAAAAATATTGATGTACACGAGTATCATTCCCAAATTCAGGGTGAAATGATGTTGCCATATGAAAACCATCTGATAAATAAATAACTTCATCATTTAATTTACCATGAATGGTTAAATTTTCATTTATCGATAAAACTTTAGGTGCACGTATAAATGTTGCTTGGAATTCAATAATTCCATCTAGATCAAGGGTTGTCGTTTGTGTGAATGAAAATACTTGACGCCCCCATCCATTACGACATACTTCAAAATCTAAAATGCCAAGCGGTGATACATGTTTAGTTTTGGGTGTATTTGACAACATTATCATTCCTGCACAAGTACCTAAAATTGGTTTTTTTTTAGAGAATTCCAATATAGAATTTCTTAATTGATGTTCATCAATTAGTTTTGTCATTGTCGTTGATTCACCCCCAGGAATTATAAGAGCATCGCATTTATTCAAATCTGATTCATACTTAACAAAAATCGATTTAACGCTAAGCTTATCCAATGCTTTTTTATGCATTGCAAAATTACCTTGTAAAGCAAGGATTCCAACCAACACTACCAACCACGCTCCTGAAGCATTTGGTCACTAGGGATTTCAGAAATATCTAAACCTTTCATAGCATCCTTTAGGCCAGCAGAGATTTCAGCAAGTTTTTTAGCATCTTCATAGTATGTTGTGGCATCAACAATTGCTTTCGCTCTAGCTTCAGGATCATCAGATTTAAATATTCCTGACCCAACAAAAACTGATTCTGCACCCAACTGCATCATTAAGGCTGCATCTGCAGGCGTTGCTATGCCACCTGCACTAAAATTAGGAACAGGCAGTTTACCAATATTAGCTACTTGTTGTACCAATGCGAATGGTGCCTGCATATCTCTAGCTTCAGCCATTAATTGATCATTATCCATGGTTGTTAATTTTTTAATATCATTAATAATAGTTCTCATATGGCGAACTGCTTCAACGATATTGCCCGAACCTGCTTCACCCTTAGTTCTGATCATTGCTGCACCTTCACCTATTCGGCGGAGTGCTTCACCTAAATTCCTTGCACCGCAAACAAATGGTGCTTTAAAATCATGTTTATAAATATGATTATTCTCATCTGCAGGGGTAAGCACTTCACTTTCATCAATAAAATCAATCTCAAGAGCTTCAAGTATTTGTGCTTCTGCAAAATGACCAATTCTACATTTTGCCATAACAGGTATAGAAACTGATTTTTGTATGCCCTTTATTAACTCAGGGTCAGACATTCTTGAAATACCTCCATCTTTACGTATATCTGCAGGAATTCTTTCTAATGCCATTACTGCTACAGCACCAGCATCTTCAGCAATCTTAGCTTGTTCAGGATTTGTTACATCCATAATTACACCACCCTTAAGCATTTCTGCCAACCCTACTTTAATTTCAAATGTCCCTTTTTCCATACTAACCTCTTATATTTTTAATTTTTTCTTTTACTTCTTCAATTAAATAGTCTGGTGTAGATGCACCTGCAGAAATACCTACTGATTGAACATCCTCAAACCATTCAACTTTTAAATCTGTTGCACATGTTACTTGATGTGAATTTTTATTTCTTTCAAGTGCTAGTTCTGTCAATCGTTTTGAATTTGCACTAGTAAATGATCCTATGATAATCATTAAATCATTTTCAATTGCTAGTAGTTTTATTTGCTCATGATTCCTCTTTGTAGGATAGCAAATCGTATTAACAAAATGCAAATCAAATACCTTTGTCATAAGAATATTCATGATTTCTTGAACATTTTCAATCATTTGTGTAGATTGACTCACAACACCTGCACGCTTCATCTTCCTTAATTGTGATGCTTCTTCAGGATTAGAAACAATGATTGACCCCTCTACTTGATCTGCAATTGCAACTACCTCATCATGCCCATGATCACCAATTATAATGATATTTCTACCATCTTTGGCCAATTTTTTAACTTCATGATGTATCTCATGGACCAATGGACATGTGGCATCAATTATATTCATACCATTATTTTTAGCCTCATCCCAGAGTTTATTCACTGTACCATGAGCTCTAAATAAAATTGGACTCTCTTTTGGCACATCTTTTAAGGATTCAACAACTTTAGCTCCAGCGATTTCAAGGTCTTCAACCACTTTTTCATTGTGAACAATATCACCTAGCATGTAAACATTGCCATGTTCTTCGGCGGAGTCATACGCCATATTTACAGCGTCTCTTACTCCAAAACAATACCCTGCATCTTTGGCTACTGTTATTTTCATTTAGCTTTCATTCTTGGAAGTGTTATTCCTACCTGCCCTTGGTATTTACCTGCTTTATCTTTATATGAAATTTCACAATCTTCATCAGATTCAAAAAACAATACTTGGCATAATCCTTCATTTGAATAGATTTTTGCAGGAAGAGGAGTTGTATTTGAAATTTCAAGAGTTACGTAGCCCTCCCATTCTGGTTCAAATGGAGTTACATTTACAATAATTCCACATCGGGCATAAGTAGATTTACCTACACAAATGGTGAGTACATTTCTTGGGATTTTAAAGTATTCAACACTGCGAGCCAATGCAAAACTATTTGGAGGTACAATACATACATTACCTTTAAAATCAACGAAGGAGTTGGCATCAAATTTCTTAGGGTCTACAACACTATTATTAACATTGGTAAAAATTTTATATTCATCAGAAACTCGAATATCATACCCATACGAAGATACACCATAAGAGATTTTACCATCACGAACCTGCTTTGGTTCATATGGAGTAATCATGTCAAAATCTTTTGACATTTTTTCTATCCATCTATCACTTTTAATTGCCATTATTTATTTTCTCATCAATTTTTTTATTAATTGTTTCTACTAATTCTTTTGTTGGCATATTTGTTACTCGTGCACCTGCCGCAAAAATATGCCCACCCCCACCTAATGATTTTGCAATATCATTTATCACATAGTTTCCACTAGATCTAAAATTTATGCGATGTTGGTTCTCATCAACACATTGAACCATGTAAGAAATCTCAACAGATTTTATGGTTCGTATAAATTCTGTAAAGCCATCAACATCTTTAAGTGTTGCATCTGCTTTTTCAAGAATATCATTATCTACTACGAATCCAATAACAGTATCATTATGTGAAAATTGTAAACTTTGAATAACATGGGAAAGAAGACGAACCTGTGACAGCTCTCTTTGCTCATAAATTGCCTTATGGATATCGTACGGCTTGACACCACTTTCTAATAGATGGGCTGCCATTAAATGTGCATCAGCATGTGTAGATTGATATCTAAATGATCCCGTATCGGTAATTAATGCTGCATATAATGCATTTGCAGAATGAATGTCTATATTAAATTTATCTTCACCACATTGATGTTGTAGAAATTTCCATACCATATACCCCGTTGCTGGAGCTCCTAAATCTAATACTTGAAGATAATAGGGGTTTTCCTTATTTACAGGGTGGTGATCAAAAAGGACAATTTTAGAATCCTTAATTTGTGGATAAATTTCATTAATTCTGCGATAGTCACCAATATCAAATAAAATAGTTATATCTACAGAGTTTAACCACTCATTGTGTGATTCATTGTAAGTTTCAATTTCTCCATGTGGATCAATGATTGTATAAATTTCTGGCGTTTCAGAAATATTAATTATTCTTGAATCTTTTCCGAGAGATTTTAGATAATTGTGGAATCCAATTTCAGACCCTAAACCATCACCGTCTGGATTAACATGTGTAGATAGTAAAATTGATTTAGAGTTATTTATAAGATTTGCTAAATCATTCCACGATTTTGTCAATTTTTCATTCATATTTAAGTACGAAATTTACCCTTGAATTGAAATTTATTCCAATGTTCAAAAACTTAATTTATAGGTAGCACAAGTATGGGGCAATTTGAAGCCTTAATTACATGAGATGCTGTTGTACCTAAAAAATAATCCGACAAGTGGTCAGTACCATTTGTACCCATAATAATAAGGTCTATCTCATTTGCATTTGCAAAATCTAATATGGCATGTTCAGCCTTACCTTCTCTGATAATAATTTTGTATTCATGAGATATATCTAATGAATCAGCAATCTCTTTTGCTTTTTTGCGAGCATTTACAGCAATTTCTTCATTCTCAGAAATTCGCTTTGTTACGCTAACTCTACTCATAAGCATCTCCTCATGAGTATTTATGTCTTCTTGTGCATTTAATATAAATAAATTAGCATTAAATTCTTTAGCATATGAAAATGCAAGATTAAAGATTTTTTGAGCCTGTGAGCTAAGATCTGTAGCACATAATATATTTTTATACATGTTTACTCCTAAAAGAATATATATGAAACGATAATGAAAACTGGAATTAAAATACAAGTTGACCAAATCATAAAACCAAAAAAACTAGGCATTTTAATTCTATTTTCTTCAACAATTGATCTTACCATAAAATTGGGTGCATTTCCTATATAAGTATTAGCCCCCATAAAAACAGCACCACAAGAAATTGCAAGTAGGGTTTGCATGTATTCACCCATTAGCTGAATTGCATCACCTCCAGCAGTGTTGAAAAATACTAAATACGTAGGTGCATTATCAAGAAACGAAGAAAGGATACCAGTGAGCCAAAAATACATTAAATTATTGTGATTTCCGTTAGCATCTTGTGTGAGACTTACAATAAATCCCAAAGCACCATCCTGTCCTGCTTTCAATATTGTAATTGCAGGAATAATTGTTATAAAAATACCAACGAACAGTTTAGCAACTTCCTCAATTGGAAACCACGTAAATCCATTATCCTTCCTAATTTTAGGTACAGTATATTTAATGCTCAGATAAGTTAGCAATAATAATATAATATCACGTAACACATTTTGTAGCCCCATAGGGATATGGAATAATTCTATTGAAATCCCTGGTCTCCATATACCACTCATTAACACTGATACAACTACTCCAAGAAGGAATAATAAATTTATTTTTCCCTCGATGCCTAGTTTTTCACTATTCGATTGCTTATGAGGATGACCTGTTTCTTTTTTAAAATAATATGTATCCATTACAAAAAAGAGAATCAATAGAATGGTAGAAACTAATAACATGGGGACAAATATATGTTTTGTTGTCCAAAAGAAACTAACCCCTTTAAGGAATCCTAAAAAAAGTGGTGGATCTCCAAGAGGAGAAAGTGAACCACCAATATTTGCAACTAAAAATATAAAAAATACGAAAATATGTGTGGTGTTTTTTCGCCATGAATTTGCACGAATAAGTGGACGAATTAATAGCATGGCCGCACCAGTAGTACCCATCCATGAGGCAATAACTGTACCGATAAACAAAATACCCACATTTAGTTTAGGAGTACCCACTAAAGCTCCCTTTATGCGTATTCCTCCAGAAATTGCAAATAGTGATAATAATAAAATAATAAATGGAATATACTCTAAAAACAATACGTGGAATAATTCATAAAACGCAATACTTGAGCCAAAAATATACCAGAATGGAAGAAAAAACAATAGTGCCCAAAATGCAGAAATTTTTCCAAAATTATGCTCCCAAAAGTGAGGTTTTACTAAAGGCATTACAGCAATTGATAGCAAAATTCCAACAAATGGTATTATTGAGAATAAAGGCAAATCATTTAGACTGGAGCCACCGCCAGCAAAAAGGTTTGTTATGAAAATAAATAAAAGTGCTATTTTATATAAATTACTTCTCATTATTGTGCTTTATGTCCTTTAATACAATTTTATAAGTGGTGTAAATTTAACCATGGAAATTTTTATAATATCTACAATTGTTTTAGGCATTTTAATTTTATTGATGTCTATTGGCACACTGGTGTCAAATATTCAATTAAAAGGGTCTTGTGGTGGAAATGATGATGCATGCTTATGCTCACCAGAAGACCGCAAGAAATGTATAAAAGAATCACTAATTAATTAACTCCAATAATTCACTCATACCATTACTTTTAATTTCATTCAGAGAACCATCTTCAAATCTCTCAATAAGCAAACATTCCACATTTTCTAATTGATTTATTAATTCAAGGGCCTTTTCTGAACCCATAACCATAAGTGCTGTTGCTAACGCATCTGCCTCTAAAGAGGTTGGTGCCACAACCGTTGCACTAACCAAATTTTGAAAGACAGGGTATCCATCTTGTGGATTAATTGTATGGGAGAAGATTTTACCATTATATTTATAATAATTGCGATAATTCCCAGAGGTTGCCATTGCACGATTTTTTAATTTAACCATAGATGCAATTTCTCTATTTTCGAAACTAGGCAATTCAATACCTATTTTCCATGGTAAATTATTTTTTTTCAATCCATGACAATATACTTCCCCTCCTATTTCAACAAGAAACTGGGTAAATCCTGATTTTAACAGAAATAATGAAATTTGATCAACACCAAATCCTTTTGCAATGGCATTCACATCAATTTGCAATTTATCCACTGATTTAGATAGAATTGAATTTTTAATATTCCAGTAATTATTCCCAGTATATTTTTGAATTTCTGCAATTTTATCATCAGAAGGTGGCATCCAGTTATCACTAAAATTATGAAAGCCCCATAATTTTACAAGTGGTCCTACGGAAATATCAAATGCACCTTTTGTTATCTTATTAAAATGCTTGGAGGCAAGCAGTACATTCTCAAACTCTTTAGATACTTTAATTGAATCTACTGAGTTATTAAATTGTACTATTTCACTTTGTGGATTATAAAGGGACATTTGAATATCAATCATATTTAAAATTGAATCAATGCCAGTTTGAATTTTTGATAAATTCAATCTATTTTCAAAAGTATGAATTTTGATATTATAACTCGTTCCCATGGTATTGCCCTGAAGGTGGGATTCCTCTAAATGGCTACATGAGAATAGGATAAAAAAGCTAAAAAGAAAGCTCGATTTTGATAATCGAACTTTCTTTTTATTAATTTGATTTAAATAATATTTAAGGGTCATGACTAGTTAAGGGGTTTATTTTTCAGTAAATTTAACAAAGTTTT
>CAYFMU010000006.1:0-92941 GCA_964344315.1 uncultured bacterium
CGCTATGGGTGAAAGGCTAACTAACGATACATTTCAATGTTCATCTTAATTCTTCCCTCATACACCGTCAATGCCTAAATTTTCGCCATGCTCAACTCAAGAACTATTACACAACTACAGCAGATTGTAGGCATAAATAATGTAATCACCCATGCCGATGAACTTCATTTATATTCCTGTGATGGACTCCGTTTACAATCATCTGAACCAGGATGTGTGGTATTTCCTCAATCCACAGAAGATGTGAGTGCCATTGTAAAATGTTGTGTAGAAAATAAAACACCCTATGTTGCACGAGGTTCCGGTACGGGATTAAGCGGTGGTGCCACTTCAAAGAGTGGAGTTATTATTCAGTTGAGCCGATTAAATCAAATTATAGAGATTGATATTCCCAATCGATTGGCAGTGGTTCAACCTGGGGTTATTAATGCCCATTTGTCTATGGCAACTAAATGTGATGGTTTCCATTTTGCGCCTGACCCTTCAAGTCAAACCGCCAGTACTATTGGGGGTAATGTTGCAGAAAACTCTGGAGGTCCACACACCTTAAAACATGGGGTAACCACACATCATGTGTTGGGGTGTACCATGGTCATGCCCAATGGGAATATTAAACATTTTGGTAGTAAGCTACGATACGATGTGGATGTGGATTGGATGGGCATCCTCACAGGGAGCGAGGGTACTCTGGGAATCATTACAGAAATTATGGTGAATTTGGTAGAAAATCCACAAACGGTACGAACATTTTTATTAACATTTGATGATGTTTCTCATGCCACCGATTGTGTATCAGCCATTATCGAAGGAGGTGTGATTCCTTCTGCCCTAGAAATGATCGACCACTTATGTATTCAAGCTGTTGAGGCAAAACTAAAGGGAGGGTTTCCCACCGATGCTGCAGCCATATTGTTGGTAGAGCTTGATGGGGATGAAGACCAAACCCAATGGGAAGCACAGCAGTTATCATCCATTGTTAAATCATTTACACCTCACCCCATGGAAGAGGCCCACAGTGAAGCACAACGACAACAATTATGGCGAGGACGAAAAATGGCTATTGGGGCTATGGGATATTTAGCCCCAGCATTTTATACCAATGATGGGGTAGTCCCTCGTCATCAATTGACCAATATATTAAATGATATTTACAAAATTGGAGAAGACCATGGCTTACAGGTTGCCAATTTATGCCATGCGGGTGATGGCAATATTCACCCCATAATTTTGTATAATCCAGATGAATCTGGCCAGAAAGCGTTGGCCTTTTCTTGTTCCACAGAAATACTCAAATGTTGTTTGGATTATGGGGGTTCTCTCACTGGAGAACATGGGATTGGAACGGAAAAAGTAAACCTTATGGAGCACATGTTTACATCAACACAATTGAATTTGATGAAACAATTACGTCAAACGTTTGATGAAAATGAATTGTGCAATCCGCATAAAATGTTTCCCGTTTATGCAGGATGTGGAGAGGTGCGTCAATATGGAGTGTAGACATGAACCTAAAAATTTAACGGTACATGCTCCCAGCACCATGACCATTGGAGAATTGCAGGACACACTCAATGAGCATGGTCAATTTCTTCCAGTGGGGCCATTTTCGTTTAACCCTACCATAGAGGATATTCTTCAATATAATTTGATAGGTTTGTATTCTGATGTATTCGGTCTTGTTAAAAATTGGGTATTGGGCATGTCAGTTTTATGGAATGATGAAGCGGTTGATTTAGGAGCATCAGTGGTGAAGAATGTTGCGGGATATGATATGTGTAAATTGATTATTGGCTCTCATGGCAAGTTTGCACCCATTAAAAGCGTTACATTTAAAGTTATTCCAAAAAAGATGGTGAAAGATGTTGATTCATCGCCCATATTGGATGGATTACGAGTGGTGGTGCTGCCATCACAAGTTAAGTATGTGGAATCGTTTATAAATGAGCATAATGGTGATTTTTTTTCTTACCCTCGTTTGGGAGTTATAGATACAACCATTGAAGAAGCTTCTCTGGAAAAATTTATGTCCACCGTAGATGGAAAATTATTGAAGATCATAGGTGGTATTCCTCAATGGAGAGAAAGTGAACATCCACAATTATACAAAAAACTAAAAACATTATTTAGCTACAATGAACCCATCCAGTGATATAAAGGCCATATTAAACGATTGTATTCATTGTGGATTATGTTTACCAACGTGTCCCACTTATGCAGAAACAGGGTTAGAGGCAGAGAGCCCCAGAGGGCGAATAATGCTTATGGATATGGCGTTACATAAAACCTACACAGATGCCCATGTGGTACAACACCATTTGAGTAGTTGTTTAGGATGTTATACTTGTGAAACAGTGTGCCCTTCAGGAATTAATTATGGGTCACTAAAAACACAAACAGAACAAACGTTGGGGCGAAGAAAACTACCCATTAAAATACAGTTGCTGTTAAGCTTAACCACATCACCAAAACTATTGCGTCTTTTCCATCATATTGGAAAGCTTTTCCAGCAATTTAAATTGATGTCAGTTTTCCAACATTTTATACCTGCATTACAGGGATTACCTACCCTATCACCTCCAATAAAATTGGCAAATACACATTCTTATATGGGAGAATATAAAGGTACAGTGTCACTTTTTACAGGATGTATTATGAATGAGCTTTACGGAGACATTCATCGCAAAACAATTCATATCCTGAGATGGAATGGATATACGGTGAATATTCCACAAGATCAAGGGTGCTGTGGAGCATTACATCATCATGCAGGTAAAATTAAGGATGCCCATCATCTTCGTTCACAAAATACAAAAACGTTTGAAGAAAATAATCCTATCATTGTAAATGCAGCTGGATGCGGTGCAGAACTAAAACAGTCAGCGCTTGCAGAAAAGGTAAAAGATATAAACGAATTTTTATTTTCTATAGATTTAAAACCACCACCAAAAAAGCTGAATTTAGATGCAGTATTTGATTCGCCTTGCCATTTAGTCCATGCACAAAAAATATCAATAGAGCCATTGAAAATATTGGATATGTTTATCCATAATGTTCGTGATTTTCCACAATCTGATTTATGTTGTGGTGCTGCAGGAAGTTATACCCTTGAGCATCCTCAAATGTCAGATAACATATTACGGACCAAGTTAGATGATATTAAAAGAGTCATGGATTCAGGGAAAATCATTACCTCCAACCCTGGATGTGAGATGCAACTAGAAAAAGGGGTGCAGCAATACAAATTGAATTATACCGTTTTACATATAGTTGACATCATTCACCAAGCATATATGCAAGATTCTAGCTATGCGGGTATGTATAAAAAGTAGATTCTTGATTTACACTCATTCAAACACCTAACTTTATCTACGTGAACAATGACATAATCAGATCACTCATTTTTTGGGTACAGCAAAAGCGGTGGCTATTGTTTGCAATGGTTGTGGGCATATTGATGTATTGGTTACCCTATCCCGAAACTATAAGCACTGCAGGATATCGTACCCTCATTTTGGCAGTAATTACCATTATATTAATCATTACTGAGCCCGTGCCATTACCTGCAACGGCACTACTTATTGCCGTGTTGGAGGTGTCCTTTAATATTGCTCCAGCAGCACAAGTGGCACAATCTTACATGAATGATTCAGTATTTTTTATTATGGGTTCATTAATGATGGCAGTAGCTATTGTGCATCAAGGATTAGATACGCGCTTGGCTTTGGCCATTATAAGTTTTACTGGAAATAAAGTGTCAAACATTGTTATGGGATTTACCTTTATTTCTGCCATACTCTCTTCATTTATTGGTGAACATACGGTAGTAGCCATGATGCTCCCAGTGGGTTTATCCTTAGTAAGAAATAGTAAGGGTCATCGGGATATTACCAATTTAACAGCACTTATTTTATTTTCAATCGCATATGGCTCAACAGTTGGTAGCGTGGGAACGCCTTCTGGAGGTGCACGAAATGCCATACTTATTGAGTATTTAAAAAACTTACCAACCCCAATTTCCCTTAGTTATTCAGAGTGGATTATTATGGCATATCCCATGGTAATTATTGGCATGATTGCCACATCGTTTATGTTAAAATTAGCATTCAAACCTGAATATAATCATTTAGATACAGCCGTGAGAAAACTAAAAGTACAAGTTGCCCACCGTGGAAAAATTACGGGAAAAGAATTACTCTCTATTATCGTGTTCATCATTGTGTTTTTAGCGTGGATTTTACTCAATGAAGAATTTGGTATGGGAATCATTGCCATTGCAGGTGCATTTTTATATATGGCTACTGGGCTTGTTGAATGGAAGGATGTCAGTAAAAATACCAATTGGGGAGTCATACTACTTTTTGCAGGAGCCATTTCGCTGGGGATTCAAATGAAAAATACTGGAGCAGCCCAATGGATTGGCAATTCAATCATTGGCTATTCAGAAAATGCCATATCCTACTTTTCTATAATTCCATATGTGATAAACATCCTCCTTACCACCATATTAGCCAACATAATGAGCTCAAGTGGAACCGTTGCTGTAATTAGCCCCGTTACATTAAACATGGGAGGTGACCCTTTATTTATGGGACTTACTACAGCCATATCTTCTGCATTTGGATACTTTTCTGCCGTTGCAGCCCCAGCATGTATGATAATCTATTCATCGGGACTTGTAAAAGTTAGGGATTTCTTGAAAGCGGGATGGCGAATGGGAATAATTTCCATCCTTTCATTATTGTTGATTCAGGCCTTCTATTGGCCATTCATTTTAAAATTTGTAAATATTCAATAGGTGAGATATGAACTTTCTTATCATCATAAAAGACGCAAGCGAAAAATCTAAAAATACAATTCAAATTGGATCAAAAATTGCCAAGGCATTTTCCTCCAATTTATCTATTATTCATGTAGGGAAAAAATCGAAAGCCCTCATTGAAGGTGAAGTGAAGTTGGCACGGCTTTCAATGAGCGAATGGAATATTATGCATCCTGGTATTGATGTGCTAAAATGGGCATACGACGCATTAGATGAAATGGATACTTTTGAAATTGATAAAGACGCCGAGTTAAAGCCAGAAGACTTTGTGGAGCAAACCAATAGGATTTCACTATTATTGCCTCAATCATCAGGAAGAAATGTAGAATTGATTTTACGTGAAGGTGAAATTATTGAGGAAGTTGCCAAAGAGATAGACAATCAGCATTTTGATCTTGCCATTATGGGCTGTCCAAAGAAAAAACGCTCAATTCATCAAGCAGTACAGTTTTTTAATACCAGTGTATTACTCGTTAAAAATTTCAGAAAAGACTGGGATTATAAAATTCAATTATGCGTTGATGACTCTCGTGCTACAAAGCGAGCGGTAATTTTTGGCGCTCGAATTGCGAATCATTATGATAAAGAAGTAAAATTATTGACAGTGAGCAAGACGAATCTATTTAAATCAGGATATAGAAATGCCCACCGCTGGGCTCAAAAATATTTACGGCGGATGCATATTCAGAATGAATCATTACTTATAAGTGGAAACCCTGTTGATGTATTTGTTTCTGAAGCAGAAAATGACCATATTATTATTATGGGTAAAGCTAAAGGTAATGAATTTTTTAAATATATATTTGGAAGCAAACCCATTCATACGGCACAAAAAGCAAATTGCCCAATTATACTTGTAAATTAGTAGAAAAATTGTTGTTGTAAATTTAAAAAACAGTATAAATTTCCCGTCTTGATTGGCCCGTTCGTCTAGTGGTTAGGACCCAGGGTTTTCATCTCTGTAACAGGAGTTCGATTCTCCTACGGGCTACGAAAGTTCAAAAAACCTCGCATTGCGGGGTTTTTTTGTTTATAGCTTTTGGGTGATTGAAATAGGCAAACCGTCAGGGTCAAGACATGTAGATAAAATAATTCCCTCATTTTCTCGTTGTTCTGGTTTTTGTGAAAACTTTACCCCTTTAGTCTGTAATTCATTACAAAGACTTTCCACATCCTCAACATAAAATCCAAAAGAGCAGTTTCCTGCATCACCTTTTTCAGTGCCCTCTTTTTCCATTGCACCCCCATGGAGTGCAAGTGTAGTTTCACCAACAGTAAATTCTGTCCAAAAATCTGATGAAAACTTTAGCTGAAGCCCCAATTTATTCTGATAAAAATCAATAGATAGCTCCATATTACTGACCATCACCATGATATAATTAATTTTTGAAAACAATACATCCCCCCATACATATTTTATTCATAAATTGATTGTTCAATTTAATTACTAAAATATATGCAAGAAAAAATAAAATCATTCTTTAAGTCGTTGGATTTAGAATTCCTAAAATCCAAAATTTTTTAATAAAACTAAATTTTTACGTTTCATTTTAAATTACATAATTTTACAATTATTCCCATTCAACTTAAATCTGTTTACGTTTAAATTCGTTTGTTCATCAAAAAATAATCTAATGGGGGGATTATGTATAGAATATGCATTTTTATCTTATTCGCAACTCAATTTGCTCATACTCAAACATGTAATAATATGTGTGGAGACGGCACATTACAAGAATATTGGAATGGAACGGCCGATTGTGTATGCTCCCTTGAATGTGCAGGATATGGAAATGCCTGTTGTGATTTTTATGATGTGTGTTTTGAAAATCCCAATAATTTACAATTATCAGACTTTGTAGGTACATGGGATGGAAATATTACCAATGATCAAACGTGGTCTTATGATTATCCAATACAAATTCAAATTTATGATGATGGTAGATATTCTGTTCCATACAATCCCGGAAATAAGTTAGTCAGTGATTCATACCCTGGTACAGAAGAAGTAACCTATAATCCATCCTCAAACATACTCACATTTCAGTGGGTACAATATTACCATTATGCCTGTGGGGGAGCATGTTATACTGGTGTTTATTTTCAAGTTATGGAATATGAAAATGGAGAAATGACATTATTCTATAATAATGGTAGTGGACCAGCTCCACAAGCGAACACATTGAATCTAACCATGGAAAACTGGCAAGGACCATTTCAAGTTGGTGATGTAAACATGGACGAAGAATTGAATGTATTAGATGTAATATCTACGGTAAATATTATTTTGGGCTTGGCAAATTACAATGTGTTGGCTGACGTGAACGGAGATGAAGAAATTAACATCTTAGATGTTATTTCTTTAGTAAATATTATTTTATCATAATTATTAAGAAATTAATTATTGTTGTAAATTCCGATTATGAATAAACTCTACAAATTAATTTTATGTGTAATTATGTGGGCATGTATTCATGCTCAAGTAATTCCATATAAGTCGCTACCATCATTTAATCCACAAGAAGCAATGGTTATTGATGCTCAACCACAATCTATCAGCAATTTGAGTACTATACCGATGGGTGAACGTTCTCAATATGTTTTCAAAATTAGATCTAATGAATCTCGAACAAAAGCACGTGTTTTTGTGATTGATGAAAACAATGCTTTTTCGGGTCCGTTCTATTTTAAGAATCAAAAAATTACAACCAACCCCTTTACATGTAAAGAGTGTACAATTTTAATAGAACATCGCAATCAAAGTAAAAATCCAGAATTTGAATTGTTAGATATATCTATACCAGTAAAAACGCATGATGCCGTAGTTATCCCACAAAAAAAATCTCAACAACGAGAAAATCCCGTGATATTGGTAACAGGATTTTGGCCACCAACCAATGAGATGATTAGGCATTTTAGCCCCAGCGATACTTTAAACCCAGAAGGATGGCAAGGCAATGACTGGGAAGGTCGCGGATATGATATAATTTCCTTTTTCCCAGAGTTTGAAGATCCAGATTGTAATAATTGTGGAATAGGATATGGAAATTTTGAAGTGGATTATCAAGATACGTCTAATGATTTTTGGCCAATTGTAAATGCACTGAATCCAGTTGCAATTATTACATTTAGCCGTGGCTATATTGATTTGAGTTGGGAAATGGAATTCAATTATTATAATCGATTGAACTGGATTGGAGATTATCAAACACCCGTTTTACCCACTCCGAATCCACCTGATGACAGTGTATCAAATTATTTTGTTCGGAATTCTACACTACCGGTAGAGAATTTAGTCGACGCTATTACCAATGCAAACTTAGGATTAGATCCTTATGTTGATTGGAATGGTCATCCAGGTCAGTTTGTGTCGGAGTTTATGGGCTACCATGGCGTATGGTATAAAGATACACATTCCTTTGGTGATAATGCATGTGTCATTGCGGGGCATATTCATGTAGGAGGACTCATTGATTGGGATACTGCACGACAAGCGTCAGAAGTTTCCATTAGGGAAGTTATAAATTTTGTAGATCAGTTTACATATACATCTGGTGATATAAATGACGACGATGTGGTAGACATTCTAGATATTGTCATTTTAGTAAATGCAATTATGGGTACTACAGAACTGACGATGGTGCAGTCTTATGCTGCAGATTTAAATGGTGATGGTAATATCAACATCCAAGATATTATTTTGACCATAAATATTATATTATCGTAACAGTTTGTCCCAAACGTTGTAAAATCGTATAAAAATAGACTAAATTTTTCATCATCCTCTCCATAAAATTCCAAAATGAGGCACTATGTCAATATATAAAAAACGTTTACAATCCATTAGAGAATGGATGGACAGTAAAAACTTAGATGCATTAATTATCCCACATGAGGATGAATATCTTTCAGAGTATATTCCACCACAATGTGAACGCTTGGCATGGGCCACAGGGTTTACCGGTTCAGCAGGCGCAGCGGCAATACTATCAAATAAAGCCGCAATTTTTGTTGACGGTCGATATACGGTTCAAGTCCGCAATCAGGTGGATGGAGATTTTTTTGAATATAGGCATATTACATCTGAGCCAATGCTAGAATGGTTAAAAGAAGAATTGAATGGTCAAGCTAAAATTGGTTATGATGCAAGGCTTCATCGTGCGAATTGGGTAAATCCATCTGAAAAAAAATTAGGAAATGGGTACGAGCTAGTTTCCATTGATGAAAATCCGATTGATACATTTTGGGCGGATAAACCTAAAGCCAATGAAGATAAACTACTTTTATTAGATGAAAAATATACAGGTGAATCCAGTACATCTAAACGAGATAGAATAAGCAAAACCTTACAGGAAAATAAATGCCATGCTGCATTAATCACTCAATTGGATTCAATTGCATGGCTTCTTAATATCCGGGGACAAGATGTTCCTTGTAATCCCGTTCTTTTGTGTCATGCTCTTTTATACGATAATGGAAATGTAGATTTATTTATAGATTCCAATAAAATAGTCGACGATTTTCATACCCATGTTGGAGAGGGTGTAAACGTACTGCCCCCAGAGTCAATTACATCAGCATTTGGAAAATTTTCTGGTAAAAAAATATTATTCAACTCAGTAGGAAGTAATGCATTTTTCAAGTCAAAGTTAGAATCAATAGGTGCAAAAATTTTTGAGGGTGATGACCCATGCTCTCTTCCTAAAGCGTGTAAGAATAGTGTAGAGATTCAAGGCATGAAAGATTGCCATCTCAGAGATGCTGTTGCAGAGTGTGAATTTTTAGCATGGTTTGACCATCAAGTAAACCAAGGAAATATGTTAGATGAAGGAACCTTGGCAGATAAGCTCGATGGATTACGTGCACAGCAACCAATGTATAAAGGCCTAAGTTTTAGCACTATATCAGTAGCTGCAGGGAATGCAGCCATGTGTCATTACAGTCACTTAAATCAAGATGAGCCTGGAAAATTGGAAATGGATTCAGTATATCTGGTAGATAGTGGTGGTCAATATTTAGATGGTACAACGGATATTACCAGAACTATTGCCGTAGGGAGTCCATCTGCATTTATTAAAAAAATGTTTACACTAGTATTGAAAGGGCATATTGCACTTGGATCTGCCCGATTCCCTCATGGCATTGGTGGGCAACATGTAGATACATTAGCACGTCAATTTTTATGGCATCATGGCTATGACTTTGACCATGGCACTGGTCATGGTGTTGGATGTTTTCTTAATGTTCATGAGGGCCCACATCGTATTGGTAAAGGTGCAAATAATGTTCCATTACAACCCGGGATGGTTGTTTCTAATGAACCGGGATATTATGAAGATGGTCAATTCGGAATTCGTTGTGAAAATTTGATTTTTGTAAAAAAATCAGAAAAAGACGGTTTATATGAATTTGAAAATCTAACCTTTGTTCCATTTGATTTGCGATTGATTGATAAATTATTGATGACAGATACTGAAATAGAATGGCTTAATGATTATCATAAAGAAGTGTTTGAAAAAATAAGTCCCCTCGTATCTGGAAATACACTAAAGTGGCTTGAGAACTCCACTCAACCCTTTTAATGTAGATATTTATCTATCTCTGCGATGTCGGATTTATTTGTAAGGTCAGGAACGACTTCCGACATTGAAATTGTTTTCAAAATCTGTGGATTTTCATCTACCATCATTTGAATTGCAGTTGGCAACTCTTTTTCTTTTCGCGTTGAATGAATTGGGCATCGTTCAAGATAAGGTAATATATCAGCGGCTTTCAATTTAAATATATTCATGCTCACCCCAATTCGCCCATTTTTTGAAGTAGTATTTATTTCTTCCATCGTTGGCTTTTCAATAATTTTTGTTAGACAGCCGTCATTATCTTTATCAATTACTGAAAAAGCATGAATGCGTTGGTCTTCAACACCTAAGGCATTAAAATTATAGTCTATCATAGCATTATGTGATTGTGAATCAAACAACGCCTTAAATGCATTCTCTGAATATAAATTATCACTATTGCACACGACAAAAGTTTGGTCTATCCAGTGTTTGCATCCTTGAATACCCTGTAAAACGGCATCTGCAGTACCCATTGGTTTTAATTGATTTTGAGGAATTTTTTGAGTGACAAAGTTAAATTTTATATCTAAAAATTTATCAGTCAAGTAATTCTGAGTAAATCGATCCTTTTCATTTAGTACTATACAAATTTCACTAATTCTTGCTGATGTTGCATTGTGTAATAAAAATTCCAAAAATGGAGTACGGTTTTTCCCCACCTCAATCATGCACTTTGGTCTGTTGTTAGCTTGTTCAGTTTGAGATGAATTTATGAGATTGGAAGTTGAAGTTTTCATACGAGAGGACATGCCTGCTGCCAATATCATTAATTTTCTATGCATTGAGTCCCCTCCGATAATTTAATGATATAGGCTGTTCCTCCTTGAGCTTCAATGGCATGTGCAACTTTTTCAGGATTATGAGGAATATATGCAAACATACATCCGCCTCCACCAGAACCATTTATTTTTGCACCCAATGCCCCAGCCTTTATAGAAGCTGAAATCATTTTTTCAATTTTTGGTGTACTTATTTTTAAAACATCTCTTAGAATTTGATGATGCTCATTTAACAATGAACCAATTTTTTTATGGTTAATTTTTGATTTTAAAAGCTCGGCTAACCCATCTTTCAAAATATCTCTGTTTCTGTATGTTCCTTCTAGCAAATTTTGCTCATCATCACTCAGATTAATATAAACATCGTTAGAAGTTGTTAAATCAAACTTGGGATTTATTTTCTTACATTTTTCTATAAGGGACAATCGTTGATTTTTACATCGATGTAATACAGACAAAGTATCTTTTTGTTCTTGAGAATCACCCAAGACAAATGCACCTAATTTGCTATTTAAAATTTCAACATTTATAATTGGCGTTGTGGTCAAATAAATGAGGTTTCCCATTGAAGTAGAATATTGATCCATCATACCGCCAGGCCCAGAAAATTCTAATACCTCCGCTCTATATGCGAGTTCAGCAATTTTTACATTATCCCAATGTGGAGGATTGTCTGCCATTTTTGATAAAAAGTGTATCCAACTCACTATAATTGCCGATGAACTACTGATTCCGGCTTTTATTGGTATTTGACTATTAAGGGTACAATCAAAACCATGAGAAAAATGTAATCCCTCATCAATGCAAACTTTTAGTCCGCTTTTAAAATAGTCATGTGGGGAGATGTAGTCAAAACTATGTAATGAAAAGGATTCTGATTCACCAAGATTGGGTTTATGAATTATTATTTGTGAGTCATCTCTTTTTTCACCATTTATAGATGCATATAAAGAAATTGCCATTGCAATAATCGGAAGTCCTAAATAGTCTTGGTGTTCACCAAAAAGACAAATTCTGCCAGGTGTAGAAATTTTCAAGTTAACATTCAGGTTCGTTTATGGAGATTTGTAATGCAAGTCCGCCTTCAGCCGTTTCCTTGTATTTGCTCATCATATCTTGGGCCGTTTCCCACATGGTAATTATTACATCATCTAATGAAACTTTAGCATCATGTGGATTGGTATGCATTGCCAATTGAGCGGCAGTAATTGCTTTCATAGCCCCCATTGTATTTCGCTCTATGCATGGGATTTGTACCAGTCCACCAACGGGGTCACATGAAAGCCCCAAATGATGTTCCATTGCAATTTCAGCGGCCATCAAAATTTGATGAATATTTCCACCCATAGAGTGAGTTAGAGCTCCTGCAGCCATGGCACTTGAAACTCCTATTTCTGCTTGACAACCACCAGCAGCAGCAGATATAGTAGCTCCTTTTTTGAATAACATTCCAATTTCACCAGCCACCATTAAAAATTCACGAATTTGAGAATTTGAATTTTGTTGTCTGAAAATTACGTTATATAACAACACTGCAGGAATAACTCCCGATGCACCATTTGTAGGTGCAGTAACAATTCGGCCATAGGATGCATTTACTTCATTTACAGCCAATGCAAAACAGCTTACCCAATTGGTAACTACCTCTAAATTATTAGATTGTTGTGATAGTTTTTTTAGCCATGTATCTATATTTTTAGTATCATTTTCTTTTAGTAATTCAGAGCAAATTTTTTGTGCTCGTCGCTTTACTTTTAGCCCCCCAGGCAGTTCACCTTGTTCATGGCAGCCTTCAAAAATTGAGTTGAGCATGACCTCCCAAATTAGGTCTAGTTTTTGTAAAATTTCAGGCTCATCTCGCCAACACAATTCATTTTCCATAGAAACATCTACCAAAGATTTTTTAGTAGATTCACACCAATAAATCATCTCTTTTGCGGTTTGAATGGGATATGGAATAGGTGATTTTTCATCATCTTCATATAATTCACCTTTCCGCTGTACAAAACCACCTCCTACTGAGAAATATGTGGCTTGTTCAGAATCACCATTATGAAATTGAAGTGTAAATTTGAGTGTATTTGCATGTTCAAGATGAACATCGGAATAATTGAATTTTATATCTTCATCTATAGAAAATGGAATTTCAACCAGTTGAAGTAATGATATAATTCCATTCTCTTTAATTTTTTGAATATTAGTGAAGAGGTCACTACTTTTAAAATCTTCAATTTTAAAGCCCATCAATCCCATCATGATTGATTTGTCTGTACCATGACCTATGCCTGTTTTTGCCAACGAGCCAAAGAGCTCCACAGAAATATGTTGGGCTCCATTTAAAGATCTAGTGATATGAATTTTATCTAAGAAATCTTTGGCAGCATTCCATGGACCCATAGCATGAGAACTAGAGGGACCAATCCCGATTTTAAAAATATCAAATACGCTAATTTTTTCCATTTAGTTTGCTTGCTGAAGTTTAAAAATTCCAAATGAAGAGAATAAGGTTAGGGCAAATAATAGAATAGAATTATAAACATTTCCATATATTAAAAATCCCATACCAATGAGTGCTCCATATACAGCAAAGCAACCCAATACCATAGATAGTATCCCGGTAGGTACGGCCCATTTACCCGAGTTGTGAGCTGATGAAAAGGAGGCCCATCCTGGACCACCAGGATTAACCGTATCTACAAATTGTTGTAGGACCTTTTTATCATCAGGGGGTGTTATATACGTTGCAATAATCCAAGTAAAAGTGGTGATGATGGTTCCCCAAACTAATTTTTGCCATTCTTCTAGGGGAAGGAATCCGATATTATCATGAACAAAACTAAAATAGATGGAAATAAACAATGAGCTAACCATGGCCACAATTTCTGTATATGCATTTATCCTCCACCAAAACCATCGTAGAATATATATAAGTCCTGTTCCTGCACCCAATCTTAAGAGCAGTGAAAAAGCTTGTCCCGCATTAGTTAAAATGAGTCCCAACCCTGCACCAAGAGTGAGGGAAATTATAGTAAATAATCGTGCCATTTTAATTAGCTGTTTTTCACTTGCTTGGGGGTTTACAAAGCGACGATAAAAATCGTTTACTAAATAGCTAGATCCCAAATTTACCTGTGTTGACATGGTACTCATAAATGCAGCAATAAGTGACGCCGCCACCAATCCTAACAATCCAGAGGGTAATAATGTAAGCATGGCAGGATATGCCACATCATGTCCCAATTTATCAGCGGGTAAATTAGGAAATTGTTGTTGTATATGGTTTAACTCTGGAAATACTACCAGTGATGATAGCGCAATAAGAATCCACGGCCATGGTCGAAGAGCATAATGGGCAATATTAAATAATAATGTTGCTCCAACAGAATGAGATTCATCTTTAGCAGAGAACATACGTTGTGCTATATATCCACCACCACCTGGTTCTGCCCCAGGATAATAACTTGCCCACCACTGAACAGCTAAAGGAACAAGCAATACGGGAATCCAAACATCTGGATTTGTCATATCAGGGAACATGGAAATTTTATCCACTACATTTGGGTGCGAAATTAAATTTGAGAGCCCCCCAATTTGTTCAAGGTTTAGAATGTAAATGCATCCACCGATTGAACCAATCATCGCCAATGTAAATTGCACAAAGTCCGTAATGATTACGGCTTTTAGCCCGCCTAATGTTGAGTAAACCAATGTAATTGAGCATGCCACTAGAAGTGTTTTCCAACCTGGCCAATTAAGAACAATTTCACCAAACTTTACAGCAGCCAAACTCACTGCACCCATGACCAATACGTTAAAAATGAGTCCTAAGTAGAGGGCACGGAAACCGCGCAAAAATGCAGCAGCTTTTCCACTATATCTCAATTCATAAAATTCAATATCGGTTAAAACTCCAGAACGACGCCATAACTTAGCATATACAAATACAGTAAGCATCCCCGTGAGTAGGAATGCCCACCACCCCCAGTTTCCTGAAACTCCATTTTGCCGGACTAGGTCTGTTACTAAATTTGGTGTATCCGTAGAAAATGTTGTGGCAACCATGGAGATTCCCAATAGCCACCATGGCATATTTCTCCCAGCCAAAAAGAATGAGGTTGTATCTTTTCCTGCTTTTCGTGATGCCCAAATTCCAATAATGAGTGATATTGCAAAATAGCAACCTATAATTGTCCAGTCAAATGTTGATAAAATCATTTAAATCTTGTCAGTTAGTCCAAAAATTGCAGGGTTTGTTTTCCATTTTCCTCGAGTAAAATCAGGAATTTCTACTGACGCACTATTGTTTGCAATAGATTCCTCAGACAAGGGGCAAATAACAGACATACTCACCGCATCATATACATCAATTGGGGGTTTAATCTCCTGTCTAATTGATTCAATAAAGGCCCTAACAATGAAGAAATCCATTCCACCATGGCCAGAACCTTCAGCTTCATTTTCAAAACGTTGCCACAAAGGATGGTCATATTTTTTCATATAGGAATCATCAGATTCCCATATATGTTCTTGTGGACTTTGCCCTTCAACGTAAATCGTATTGCTATCACAGATCCATAATCCATTTGTGCCTTGAACTCTAAAGTTTAGACTATATGGACGTGGTGAGTTTGTATCATGACTTAACATTATAGTTTGACCATTTGCACATTGAATAGTAGTGGTTACAATATCTCCCAATTTGAATTGTACTTTTGCATTCGGATGCTCTTTTCCACCATTTTCCACAATGTATTTGTGTAAACCACGAGATTGTGTTGCCATAGATGTTAATCGTATAAGTCTATTACCTCGATTAATGTCCAACATGGGACTTACAGGTCCAATACCATGAGTAGGGTACAAATCTCCATTTCGTTCTACAGAATGCTGGGTTCTCCACCGTGCTTCAGAAAAGCCTTTTTCACCAAACTCTACACCACCGCCATAAGGATTTACCCCATCATTAAATTTTACATGTCGGAGGTCATGTTGATATCCGCCTTGGCAATGAAGGAGCTCTCCAAAAAGTCCATCACGCACCATATTGAGCGTTGCCATTATATCTCTGCGGTAACATACATTTTCCATAATCATACAATGCATACCCGTCTGTTCAGATGTATTTACTAAATCCCAACATTCATCAACGGTGAGTGCAGCTGGGACTTCTGTTCCCACATGTATCCCATTTTTCATAGCTGCAATGGACATCTGATGATGCCATTCCCAAGGGGTGGCAATATAAACGCCATCTAAATCTTCTTTGGCAACCATATTTCTAAAATCTTCATCGCCATTTTTATACACCTTTGGTGTGGGTTTGCCTGCATCCTTTAAAATTTTTAATGCAGACTTAATCATTCTATCATCAATATCACAAATAGCAGGAATTTCCACATTATCGTATTTGGCCGCTAACCATAATACCCATTGCCCACGCAACCCAGTACCAATAACCCCTAGGCGAATACCATCTTTTGCTTTGCTTTTTGAAAAGGCTAATGAAGGTAAGATAGTGGTACCTACCCCTGCTACGGCAGTAGTTTTTAAAAATTCTTTTCTATTGATATTTTTGCCCATAGAATCTCCAAATTTTGTCGGAATGATGTTATTGAAATTAGGGTATTGAATGGGAATAAAAAGATATAAAAAAGCCCTGAATTCTCAGGGCTTTTTATTTATTTCTTTAATGCTTCACGTTTCTTTTTATATTCTTCTTTTAGTTGAATTATTTCAGCTTTTCGTTTTTTCTTTAGCCGTTCAATTTCTTTGGTATAATATTCGTGAATAGCCAACTTTTCAGCCTCAAACGCTTTTCGTAGCTTATCTTTTTCAGCTTGAAATTCATTGATTTTTTTCATGTTCTTCTTTTTCATGGGCTTCACAACATTTTGAGAATCTTTTTGCTCAATTTTTTTGGCATCAGGTTTTTTCTCAACTTTGGTGATACCTTTTTGTGATACGGCAAGGCTTAAGAAAAGAATACTGATTATAAAGAATTTAATATTAGTGTTCATTGTTTGTCTCCTTAATTGGCAGTTAAGTTAATTCAATATAGATATATCTACAAATAAACTTATTGCATAAGAATTTCATCTCTACCGGGACCTGTTGAAATAATGGTGATTGGAGTTTTCATTACCTTTTCCAAACTAGAGATATAGTCTTGTGCGGCCTGAGGGAGGTCTTCAAACTTGTCTATTCCAGATGTGGTACAATTCCACCCTTTATATGTTTTATAAATTGGCTTTACATCATCTAGCCTATGCAAAAATTCGGACATGTGGGTAGTTTCTTTTCCATCTACTTCGTATGCCACACATACATTAATTTCTTCAAAATGATCAAGGATGTCTAATTTTGTAAGCGCTACATCAGTTAAACCATTGACTCTGGCCGCATATAAAGCAGCAACACCATCAAACCATCCACATCGTCGAGGTCTCCCAGTGGTTGCTCCATATTCATGCCCTAAATCTCGGAGCTTTTGGCCATCTTCATCAAACAGCTCTGTAGGAAAAGGCCCAGTTCCCACACGTGTTGTGTATGCTTTTAATATACCAATAATATTATTAACCTTCGATGCAGGCAATCCAAGACCTGTGGCGATTCCCGCAGATGACGCAGATGAGGATGTAACAAATGGATAAGTTCCATGATCTACATCTAATAATGTACCTTGTGCGCCCTCAATGAGAATTTCTTTACTACTTTCCACATGTTCATGTATCGTAGCGAAAGTATCGATTACAAGAGGTGCAATCTGTTTTGCGCAATCTAAAAATTTGCTAAATTGAGGTTTCAAATCATCTTTAGCGGAAGATGACAATTCACCAGATGAAATAGCTAAATCAAGTTTATCATTGAGTTTTTGTTGGAGAGAATCTTGATCTAATAAATCAACCCCACGTATCCCAATTCGATTATATTTATCCACATACGTTGGCCCAATTCCTCTCCCCGTAGTGCCAATTCTATTATTCGTTGCAGCTTCTGTTGCCACATCTACGGCCTTATGGATTGGTGTTACAATATGTGCATTTAAGGCAACTTGAATTTTATCTGTTGTAGAAAATCCATGGGACTCGACCATTTCAATTTCTTCGACCAAACCAATGGGGTCTACAACCATACCATTACCTAAAATACATAAGCAGTCATCACGTAGAATTCCTGAAGGAATTTGATGGAGTACCACTTTAATATCGCCATGATATACGGTATGACCGGCATTTGCACCGCCTTGGTAACGTGCTACAATTTTAGAATTTTTGCTGAGTAAATCAACAATTTTACCTTTGCCTTCGTCACCCCATTGCCCACCAACAATTGCTTTAATTGACATTTAAATTCCTTTGTTTTGCGTAAAAAAACTCCGACACCATCGGAGTTTTTAAGTTTTGATTATGTTCTTATAAAAAAATACTCAATTTTTATGTCTTAAGTTGATAAGATGTGATTTCCCATGTTCATCAAAATAGATATCAACCAATTGATTTAACGCTGAGGATAAACTTTCCACATATTTTTTATCTACATTTTGTTTACATTTCATGGCATAAAAAATGATTTTTTGACATGAAGTTGTTAGTTTAACATATTTTTCATATCCATCATCATTTTTACTTTTGGGTTTTAATCGTTGTGCAAGAAAATATTCTGAAACAACATTTTGAATATTCTGTGCATGAGTTTCTTTATTATTAACCCATCGAATCAATTGCTGTTGATTTTGGGCATTCTTTTCCATTTTATCAAGCTCATTAATTTTAATTATAGACTTACTAATGGTACTTATATCTTCCTCTATAATTAATATCCGTAATGCATCATCATATATCCCACAGGGAATTTGACAATGTGCTGATAAAAAATTTATGCAACAAAATGGTAGTAGCAGCAATATGATTAATTTTTTCATGATTGTTTTGCTTTATTTTTTTCTTCAAAATACATCATAACAGGACTTGCCACATAGATAGATGAATATGTACCCACAACTACACCAACAATGAGAGCAAAGGCAAAATTCTTAATAACTTCACCACCAAATAGGTAGAGAATAAACACCACTGCAAATGTGGTAAATGAAGTTACAATGGTTCTTCCCAATGTGCTATTTAATGATAGGTTTACAATAGTATCTAATGTCTCCCGTGCATGTTTAACCACATTTTCTCTAATTCTATCAAATACTACAATAGTATCATTAAGTGAGTAACCTACAATAGTTAAGAACGCCGCCACAATGGTCAAGTCTATTTCGATGCCCATTAATGAGAAAATTCCTAATGTTATAAGAACATCGTGTACTAATGCTACCACTGATCCATATGCATAGAATCTATCAAATCGGAATGAAATATATATGAGAATTAATAGAAGTGAAACCAATATTGCACTCATCGCATCAGATTGTAATTCTTTCCCAATCTTAGGTCCAACTGACTCAATCCTTCGAATAGAAAACTCTTTTTCAATAGCAGATTTTAAATTTGCTTGAAGTTCTGTATTTGATCCAGAATATTGTGTTTTTAGCAAGATTTCATTGGTTGCACCAAAGGTTATTATTTCTGCTTTACCAATTTTAGATGATGCCAATGTTGAACGTAGTTCAGGGACATTCACATCATTCTCAAATTGAAGTTGTGCAATAGTTCCACCTGTAAAGTCAATTGATAATGAAGGACCTCCCTTAGTAATTAAGGAAGATAGCCCTATTACTATAAAAGCTAAAGATACAATTCTTGCGATTTTTCGCTTACTTACAAAATCAATATTCGAATTTTTAAATAATCTCATTATATACTCAATTTATCAAGGGGTTTGTTGGCAGTCATTATCATAAAAATAGTTCGTGTGATAAAGACTGCAGTGAACATAGAACAAATAATACCAGCACTAAGGGTAACTGCAAACCCTTTAATGGGCCCAGAACCAATCCATGCCAATACAAATGCAGCTATCAGGGTAGTAACATTGGCATCCAATATAGTAATAAAAGCATGCTCATAACCAGAGTTGATAGCTGCTTTCACTGTTTTTCCCACATCTAATTCTTCTCTAATTCTTTCAAAGATGATTACATTAGCATCCACTGCCATACCGATAGTCAAAATTAATCCTGCAATACCGGGAAGTGTGAGGGTGGCATTCATACCAGCCAATACTGCTACTACGATAATAATATTAAGTAGAAGTGCAATGTTTGCTAAAATTCCCGACCCTCTATAATAAAGTAGCATGAAAACCATTACAATAGAGAATCCAATTAACATTGCTTGTCGACCAGAATTTATTGAATCGTGTCCCAAAGATGGTCCCACAGTTCGTTCTTCAATAATATTTACTGGTGCAGGAAGTTCACCTGCTCGTAATACATTTGCAATATCCTTGGCTTCATTGGCATCAGCAAATCCACTAATTTGCGTACGCCCTCCAGGAATTTTATCACGAATTACGGGCGCCATAAACACTTTGTCATCCAGAACAATAGCTACCTGTTTGTCAATATTTGCCCCAGTGAATCTACTCCATTTTCGAGCACCTTCAGTGGTCATTTCCAAATTTACTACCCACTGTCCACTTACATCTGTACCTGCCGATGCAATGGTTGCCTGTGGATTTTTCACCATACCACCTGCAATTTCTGGGTTATTTTTAACAAAGTATAATAATCTGTACTCAATAAAATTAGATTCGTCAATTGGGGCTTTTTCGAATCGGCTACCCCAAATAAAACGGCCGTCTCGAGGTAGGACTGATTTTACATCTTCACGGGCAAGTATAGATTTTACGGATTCATACTCATTGGCTAAAACACCAACACCACCGGGCAGGCCACGAAGATAACCAGAAAATGGTGTTTCGGCTAAAATCTCATTGGGGGTTGAAATAATCCCTGTTAAATCATTTTGTTCATCAACTTCTGCAAAAATATCATCAACACCACCTGTTGTGGTAGTATCATTATCAGCAGCCTTCTCTGAGGGTTGTGTTTTAAAATCTTCTGCTGACAACAATACTTTATCAATTTTCTCTAATGTGCTTTGTAGCTTTTCATTGAGTACTAAAGTAAATTCTAACGATGCGGTTCGCTGAATAAGTTTTCGTGCACGGTTAGCGTCGTTAATTCCTGCCAATTCTACAATGATACGATTCCGACCATATTTTTGAATATTGGGTTCAGCGACCCCAAATTCATCAACACGATTTCTAATAATTTCTAACGCAGCATTTATAGCATCATCACGTTGTGCTCGGAGAGCCTCAATAATGCTAGCATTATCCCGAGTGGAGGACAAATCCGTATAATATCTCACTAAACGAAGTTCATGAGCATTTGCCAACGTTTCAAATTCACCAAAGAAATCAGTACGCAACTCAACAGACCGTTGCTCTGCTGTTTCAATAGTTTTCATTAACTCGTCTGGCTTTTTAGATGCTAACTTCCGAACGAGTGTTGGGATATCCGCTTCAAGCAACACATACATGCCCCCTTGTAAATCTAAACCTAAATTAATAGATTGAGATTGAAGGAGTTTTAAATCTACATGTGCAATGTTAGACTTTTCCTCTTCAGAGAGTGTATAATAATTATATGTGGGGAAGATTTTATATGCAGCTGCAAGAACCACCAATAAAATAACTACACCACGAACTTTTAAATCTTTGAACATCAACTTTCCTTAGATAATAATTTTTATAAAATGTATAAATTTGATACGAAAAAATGCACGCCAATTTACGCAGTTCATTTTTCTATATCAAAAGGCAAAAATGCACATAACGCTGTATTGCATAAGACTTTTACTCACGGTAAATTTCAGCCCTTGATTTATATCCATTATGAAATTATTTAATACAAAAACAATCGCAATATCTAATCAAAAGGGCGGTGTAGGTAAAACGACATCGGCTGTGAACATTGCCTCCTATTTGGCGGTTACAGAAACACCCACGCTTCTTATCGACATGGATCCACAGGCAAATGCCACATCTGGAATTGGCATTGAAGTGGGAAGTTATAAAAAATCCGTTTATGATTTGATTATTGGGAATGCCAAAGCGAAAGACTGTATTCAGAAAACGGAACTAGAATTTTTAGACGTCATTCCCTCAAGTGCGCAGCTGGTAGGTGCGGAGGTGGAGCTCGTAAGTATGTTCTCCCGTGAAAAAATGTTGAAAGAGGCGTTGGAAGAGATTGATGGCAAATATAAATTCGTAATTATTGATAGTCCGCCTTCTTTGGGACTATTAACGGTGAATGTATTGACGGCAGCAGATTCTATTATTATCCCTATTCAATGTGAATATTATGCATTGGAAGGGTTATCACAATTGCTAAACAGTATTCGATTGGTTCAAAAACATTTAAATCCTAATTTAGAAATTGAGGGAATTCTCATAACTATGTATG
This sequence comes from uncultured bacterium, assembly GCA_964344315.1. GTDB lineage: Bacteria > Fidelibacterota > Marinisomatia > SCGC-AAA003-L08 > D37C17 > JABHHG01. The sequence goes on from CAYFMU010000006.1 coordinate 22,639, forward strand.
ATAATAGACTCAATCTTTCCCGTCAAGTAGTGAATGAGGTAAAAGAGTATTTCGATTCAAAGGTTTACAAAACATTCATCAAGCGAAATGTCCGTTTAGGTGAAGCCCCTAGCCACGGAAAACCAATTTTACTTTATGATGCGTCCTCTATGGGAGCGCAAAATTATATGAATTTAGTATCAGAAATATTGGCGGCAAATGAGTAAGCGACTAGGCAAGGGAATTGAAGCATTAATTTCTTCATATAATACTGAGGAAAACGACAGGTACATTGATGGGGCAATCCCACTTAAAAATATTGTACCCAATAAGAACCAGCCGCGAAAGTCATTTGATAATGACGCCATGGAAGAACTGAAAAATTCTATTGCTGAAAATGGTGTGCTTCAGCCAATTACCGTTCGTCAAATTGGTAATGAAAAATATGAGATCATATCTGGAGAGCGCAGATACCGTTCAGCGTTAGCCTTAAATCTTGAATCAATCCCTGCCTACATTCTTAGTGTAGATACCGATGCTGAAATGATGGAATTTGCGATTATTGAAAATGTTCAGCGTGAAAATTTAAACCCAGTGGAAGAAGCAGAAGGTTATGCTATCTTAAATGATAAATATGGATTATCTCAAGAGGAAATTGCACAAAAAGTAGGTAAGAGTAGGCCAGAAATTGCAAATACCTTGAGATTGATTAAACTACCTCCTAATATTAGATCCAGCCTAAAGTTATCTAGAGAAGAAGGTGGTATCTCTAAGGGTCATGCGAGAGCACTGCTCACATTGAAAGATGAACAGAAAATTCAAACCATGTTTCAACGAATTATTGGCGAAGGATTATCCGTTCGCCAAACGGAGGCACTGGTAAAAAACATATCTACAAAAAAACCGTCATCAACCAAAAAAATAAAACCCCAAAAAACCGATTCAAATCTCTCTAAAATCGAGAGTGATTTAATGTCATCACTTGGTACAAAAGTGATAATTCAGAAATCTGCAAAGGGCAAAGGAAGAATTAGCATTGAGTACTATTCAGACGATGAATTAGAGCGATTAATAGAACTTCTTTCCTAAACTTTAAAATAGTAATCATAAAGGACTAAAAAAGATTTGCTGGCAGGATTCAACAAGCCGTAAATTTGGCGTCTGTACAGTGCAATGAAATCCAAGTTTTATACAGTTTTTATCGCATCCGATAAGGATGAATATGGAAAATCATTTCGACTTCCATCAGTTTTTTTTAAAGCACTGGCGTTTTTTGGAATAGTGATCATAGGTTTATCTGCTGTTGGCATCATGCGTATTATTGGTAAGGATGAACTGACTAAAGAATTGGGCGAGTTAAGAACTTTCAAAGTACAAGCGAAGCAAATTATTGAAGATGTGCATTCAATTTCTGATAGTACGGGAAAATATGAAGAATTTTTATCAACAATGTTTGCCAAACAGGATAGCTCACTACCATCATCGCCTCCAGTAGATGGGTATGTAACTCAAGGATTACATGTGCGGAATGATGGAAGTAGCCATGATGGTATAGACGTGGCTGCACCTTATGGGGCAGAAATTAAATCTCCTGCTGCAGGTATGGTTATATTTTCTGGCAAAAGTCATGATACGGGGAATACCATAATTATTTCTCATGATTTTGGTTTTTATACATTATATGGTCACAATGATACAAATCTTGTAAGTGAGCGAGATATTGTACGCAAGGGGCAGGTCATTGGTAAAGTTGGTGATACGGGAAACAGTGAAGGTCCCCATTTACATTTTGAAATTTGGAAGAATAACCGAGTGTTAGACCCTCGGGATTTAATTAAAGAATATAAGAAAAAAGATGTTTCAGTCTGATAAGCCAGATAGTAAAATGAGTTCAATTCTAGGACCAGAATTGGAAATTAACGGCGATGTAAAAGTTGCGGGAAGTTTGCTCATATATGGTAAAGTCTATGGAAACATTGAGTCAAACGGTACCGTTCGGACGGCAAAAGGGTCTGTGGTAAAGGGTGACATCAAAGCGAAAGATGCTGCAGTAAGTGGCCAAGTTGAAGGTGATTTGATTGTAAACTCAAAGGTTACATTGGGTGACACATCACTTCTTACAGGAAATTTAAAGGCAGCAATCTTAACCATTGAAGAAGGCGCAAAATTTGAAGGTGTATGTAATATGCATACTGGAAAATCTGCACCTGAAACAAAATCTGAATAATGCCAAAGCAGCCCATGGATTGGATGCAATACTCTGGTGTAGGTATCCAAATGGTAGCCACTATGCTAATATGTTTATGGTTGGGGTCTAAGGCAGAAGAATTATGGGGGTTCCCATCTCCCTGGGGTCAATTAGGTGGGTTGTTTTTGGGAGTATTTGCTTCCATATACAATTTGATTAAATCAATTAGTAAATGAAGCGCTTTTTAAAAACATTAGCTATTGAAACTGTTGTAATTGTTGCAGTGGGAATATTTCCCTTTCTTTCATGGGGTAGCCAATATTGGTTTGAATTCTTATGTGCTTTTTCCATAAGTCTGCTAAATGCCCTTGTAGGTTACTATATCGCAATTCATGCAATTTCAAAAGGCAATACAGATTTTTATAAAATGGTCTATGGCGGGATGTTGGCGAGAATGGCCTTTGTGTTGGGATTTATGATTTATATGATTTCCAATAATATTGTTGAGTCGATTCCGTTTTTCATCTCCACGATGATTTTTTATACAATTCATCAATGGACAGAGATTTCAGGATGGTTAAAAGAACTTCCTTCACGAAAGGTATCTATAAACGAATGAATTTTAGTAAGAACTTAATTCTAACACTTAGTTTCTTATTTGCATTTACATTTGCAGCGAAAAAAGCTGATCACAATTACGGCCACGATAAACATAAGTCAGAGCATTATGGAAATCATGAAGGTGGTCACGACGATGGTGGTGTTACCGGAAAAGTGATTATTGATCACATTCAAGATGGAAAATATTTTGAAGTCCTAAAGCCGCTAAACCTACTTACTTATCTTAAAAAGAAGCTTACTGGAGAATTTAATTCAAAAAGTGATGAGTCTCATTACCTCCACGATAAAAAAAATAAGATTTACACAGAGTTAAAGCTATATTCAAAAGAAAACCCTGATTATAACAAATGGGATAAGGTATTTCCAGCATTGGGTAGTTGGGTAAGTTGGAAAGCTGATGGTTCAGGTGTAAAGGAAGATCCCAATCAATTATTCATCACTAAGCAATCTATCATGATGTTTTTGGCATCTATTTTACTTATTTTATTTTTTACGGTTGGATATAAAAAAGATCGAAAAGTTCAGTCTGGATTTGGAAATCTTTTAGAGGTATTTGTTGTATTTATCCGTGATGAGGTTGTGTATCCCAATATGGGTGAAAAGCAAGGGCGTCGATTTTTACCGCTTATCCTTACCTTTTTCTTTTTTATTGTTTTGTTAAACTTATTAGGGCTTGTCCCAGGAAGCGCTACCGCAACAGCATCATTTAGTGTAACGGTAGGTTTAGCTTTAATTACATTTTTCACCTATATCATTTTTGGAAATAAAGATTTCTGGAAACATATTTTTGCAACTCCAGGAGTGCCTACATGGTTGTTGCCAATTATGATTCCCGTTGAAATTATTGGCTTATTCACAAAACCATTTGCATTATCAGTAAGGCTTTTGGCAAACATGAATGCTGGACACATTATTATTTTAGCATTCTTGGGAATAATCATTAATATGAAAAGCTATGGTGCTGCGACTGGTGCCGTTCCCATGGCAGTGGCAATAAACATGCTTGAATTGTTTGTTGCGTTTTTACAAGGTTACATCTTTTCATTACTGTCATCAATATTTATAGGAATGGCAGTAGTAGAACACGAACATCACTAAATAATACAATAGGAGTTAAAATAATAATGGAAGCAATTGGATACGCTTATCTTGCAGCTGGTTTTGGAGCTGGTTTAGTAACAATCGGTGCTGCTTTTGGTATTGGCAAAATTACTGCAGCTGCAGCTGAAGCAACAGGTCGTCAACCTGAAGCCGCTGGTGATATCAGAACAACTGCTCTAATCATGTCAGCATTGATTGAGGGTGTTGCTCTTTTCGCTGCAGCAACTTGTTTCTTGTTACAAGGTAAATAATTAACCTGGAGTAACGCATGTTAGAAGTACATGGTGGCTTGCTTGCATGGACAGTTCTTACCTTCTTACTTCTTTTAGGTGTACTAAAAAAAGTTGCGTGGGGTCCGATTATCGATGCGTTGGAAGCTCGTGAAAATGAGATAAAAGATGCATTAAACGCTGCTGAAAAAGCACGCGAAGAAGCGGAACGCGTTTCTAGTGACTATGAAGAATCTATTCGGAAGGCACAAGCTGAAGCACAGCAAATTATCTCAGATGGAAAAGCCGCTGGTGAAAAAGTAAAAGCCGATATCGAGGCTACAGCACAAGCAAAGGCAGATGAGATGCTTGAAAAAGCAAAAACTCAAATAAATGCTGAACGTGAAACTGCAATCAATGATATAAAAGCAGTAGCAGTTGAAATATCTTTGGCTGCAGCAACTAAAGTAATCAGCAAAAACTTAGATTCTGATGATAACCGTAAGCTTGTGGATGAAGCATTAGAAGGTGTTGGTCAAGCTTAATGAATAAAAAAGGACTTGTCAACAAATACGCCAGAGCATTATACAATGTTTCTGTTCAACAAGAAGACGTAAAAGAAGTCAATGAGCGTGTTCATTACATTTCTGCTGTAATGAAAGCCGTTCCAGAGTTCAGTCAATTTTTGCAAACACATCAAATATCCGCTGAGGATAAATTGAAAGTGTTGAAAAATGTACTCAAAGATGATATTTCATCTTTAGAAGTAGAACTTATAGCAGAGCTTATCCAACATGGGCATGTTCTCCTTATGGCTGAAATTTCTAGACGTTTTGCATATTTGGTAGAAGTTGATTCTTCAGTGGTTAATGTCAAAATCTCATCTGCAACTGAACTCAGTGAAGATGAAATAAAAGATATTGTTAACAAAATTGAAGCTCAATCTAACAAAAAAGTAAGTGTTGAGACTGAAACTGATGCAAACCTCGTTGGTGGTATCAAGCTCAGGGTTGGGAATACAGTTATTGATAATTCTATTTCTCGACGACTTGAATTGTTGAAAGATACATTGACACAAGCATAAGTAATTATTCGGAGTAATTATGGAAATTAAAACAGACGAGATAACGTCATTATTAAAGCAGCAGTTAGATGCTTTTAAAGTAGATATTGACGTATCTGAAGTCGGTGAAGTAACCAACGTGGGTGATGGTGTTGCCCGTGTAAGTGGATTGAAGAACGTAATGTCTTCAGAGTTGGTTGAATTACCCAATGGTGTTTACGGTATGGCATTGAATCTTGAAGAAGAAAATGTAGGTATCGTACTATTTGGTGATAGCCGATTGGTAAAAGAAGGCGATCTTGCAAAGCGTACAGGTAAAGTAGTAGAGGTTCCTGTAGGAAAAGAATTATTGGGTCGCGTTGTAAATCCACTTGGTCAGCCAATTGACGGCAAGGGTGCAATCAATGCAGCCAATGCTTTACCTGTAGAGAGAAAAGCATTGGGTGTAATGCAACGTCAACCAGTTACAGAACCATTACAAACGGGTATCAAAGCTGTTGACAGTATGATTCCTATCGGTCGTGGACAGCGTGAGTTGATTATTGGTGACCGCCAAACAGGTAAAACAGCTGTTGCTATTGACGCTATTATTAATCAAAAAACGACTCATGATTCTGAAAAACCAGTTCACTGTATTTATGTTGCCATCGGTCAGAAAGCATCTACCGTAGCATCAATTGTTGCTGAGTTGGAAGAAAATGGAGCTATGGAATATACTACTGTAGTTGCAGCCAATGCATCAGACGCTGCACCATTACAGTTTTTGGCACCATATTCTGGGTGTGCCATGGGTGAGTATTTTCGTGATAATGGTCAACATGCACTTATTGTTTATGATGATTTATCTAAACAAGCTACAGCGTATAGACAAATGTCACTTGTACTTAGAAGACCTCCTGGCCGTGAGGCATTCCCTGGAGATGTTTTCTATCTACACAGCCGTTTATTAGAACGTGCTTCAAAACTATCTGATGATGAAGGCGCAGGTTCATTAACTGCACTTCCAATTATTGAAACACAAGAAGGTGATGTATCTGCATATATTCCGACAAATGTGATTTCAATTACAGATGGACAAATCTACCTTGAAACAAACCTATTCAATTCAGGTATTCGCCCAGCTATTGATGTTGGACTTTCAGTTTCTCGTGTAGGTGGTGCAGCACAAATTAAAGGTATGAAAAAAGTTGCAGGTACACTTCGTCTTGACCTTGCTCAATATCGTGAATTAGAAGCATTTGCAAAATTCGGTTCTGATTTAGATAAAAATACATTGGCGCAGTTAACGCGCGGTGAGCGAATGGTTGAAGTGTTAAAGCAAAACCAATATGTACCTATGCCTGTAGAAAACCAAGTTGCAATTATTTTTGCAGCAGGTAAAGGAATTCTTGATGATATCGCTGCAGATAAAGTTAGAGAATTTGAGGCAGCTGTACTTGAGCATTTAACAAATAGCCATAGTGATTTACTTGCTTCTATTAAGGAGACAGGTGAAGTGGCTAGTGATGTTGGTGAAAAGCTAGAAAAAGCCTTCGAAGACTTTAAAAAAGGATTTGTGGCATAAATAATGGCTAATCTCAAGGACATCAGAAACAGGATCAAATCTGTTAAGAGTATTCAGCAGGTAACCAAAGCCATGAAAATGGTGGCCGCTGCTAAAATGAGAAGAGCACAAGAAAATATGGAGCAAGCGCGCCCATATACAAATAGACTCTCTTCCATGCTGGATTCCCTTATTCTTGAGATCGATAGAAGTATCTTGCCTGAATTGCAAGAAAGAGAAACCGTGAACCGTAAATTGTTTGTAGTAATTACTGCAGATAGAGGTATGGCGGGGGCCTTTAATACCAATGTATTAAAGATGGCTCAACGTGCAATTGATGAATTTGGTAAAGATAATTCGGATCTTATTTGCATTGGTAAAAAGGGAATTAGTTTCTTTAAAAATAGAAACTATAACATTCTTGCTGAATATCTAGATTTTTGGGGTGATTTGAATTTTCAACACGCATCAGAAATGGGTAAATTGATTGTTTCACGGTTTGTATCTGGTGAAAATGATCAAGTTCAAGTAATCTTCAATCAGTTTGTAAATGTAGGAAGACAAGAAGTGGTTAATGATACTTTCTTGCCCCTTTCTTATGAACCAAGTGAAGATTCTATACCTATTGCTGCGGATAGAATATTTGAACCATCTAAAGAAGATGTTGTAAAAGCATTGGTTCCACGATACTTAAATACTCAAGTTTGGCAGTATTTATTGGAATCTTACGCATCCGAACAAGCCGCACGTATGTTGGCCATGGAGAATGCAACATCAAATGCTCAAGATATGATCAAAGATTTAACATTACAGTTTAACAAGGCCCGCCAATCTGCGATTACCACAGAAATGTTGGAAATCGTGAGTGGTGCAGAGGCACTAAGCTAAAAGAGGATATTTTTATGTCTGGATTTGGAAAAGTATCACAGGTTATGGGAGCTGTAGTTGACGTGGCTTTTGAAGACGGTCAACTTCCTGAAATCATGAACGCTTTAGAAATTAATCGTGAAGGTGAAGACAAACTTGTACTTGAAGTTGCTCAACACCTTGGCGATGGTGTAGTTAGAACCGTTGCTATGGACACAACCGATGGGTTAGTTCGTGGTACAAAAGTACAAGATATGGGTAATCCAATTTCTGTTCCAGTTGGGCCAGAAACATTGGGACGATTATTTGACGTATTAGGCAACACTATCGATAACAAAGGTAATGTACCAACTGAAAAACGTTCACCAATTCACAGAGTTGCACCTATGCACGATGAGTTGGCCACATCTAAAGAAGTATTGGTTACTGGTATTAAGGTGGTTGACCTTATGGAACCATATACAAAGGGTGGTAAGACAGGACTTTTTGGTGGTGCAGGTGTAGGTAAAACTGTATTGATTCAAGAATTGATTCGAAACATTGCTACTGAGCATGGTGGTTACTCTGTATTTGCTGGTGTTGGTGAAAGAACACGTGAAGGTAATGACCTTTATAATGAGATGACGGAATCTGGTGTAATCGAAAAAACAACCATGGTATTCGGTCAGATGAATGAGCCACCAGGTGCACGTCTTCGAGTAGCACTTTCAGGATTAACAATGGCTGAATATTTCCGTGATGAAGAGGGTCGTGATGTACTTCTGTTTGTGGATAATATTTTCCGTTTTACTCAAGCGGGTTCAGAAGTTTCAGCATTGCTTGGACGTATGCCATCAGCGGTAGGTTATCAACCAACATTGTCAACTGAGATGGGTGATCTTCAAGAAAGAATTACGTCTACCAAGAAAGGTTCAATTACTTCTGTACAAGCAGTATATGTACCTGCGGATGACTTGACTGACCCAGCGCCTGCTACAGCATTTGCCCACTTGGATGCAACATCAGTACTTGAAAGAAAAATTGCTGAGCTCGGTATTTACCCTGCGGTAGATCCATTGGCATCAACATCTCGAATTCTTGATCCTCGTGTAATTGGTGACAGACATTATAATGTTGCACGAAACGTACAGTCAGTACTTCAAAAATATAAAGATCTTCAAGACATTATTGCAATTCTTGGTATGGATGAGTTATCTGATGAAGATAAACTTACCGTTGCAAGAGCAAGAAGAATGCAAAAATTCATGTCACAGCCATTCTTCGTTGCGGAGCAATTTACTGGTGTTGAAGGTCGCTACGTATCTCTTGAGGATTCAATCTCAGGATTTGAAGCAATCTTAAACGGTGAAGCAGACGAGCTCCCAGAAAATGCATTTGCGTATGTGGGTTCATTTGATGAAGCTGTGGATAAAGCAAAGAGTATGTAATGTCTAAAACTTTTCAATTAGATATTATTACTCCAACGAGCGTAATTAGTGAGGGGCAAGTTGATTATCTTCGTGCCCCTGCCACTGAAGGATTGTTTGGTATTCAAGCAGGGCATGCCCCTGCAACTATTACCATGGGTATTGGTGAAATTAAAGTGACTAAAAATGGTAAAGATTCATTTTATGCTACTACTGGTGGTTTTGCTGATATTAATTCTGAAGGGGTGTTACTACTGGTTGAAGCCGTTGAGGATGCACAAAGTATTGATACAGAGAGAGCTACTCAATCTCATGATCGTGCTAAATCAAATCTAAAAGATACTTCTATGGATTTAGAGCGGGCTCATCAATCACTGGAAAGAGCAAAGAACCGACTGAAGGTTGCAACAAAAATATAATTTTTTGAATCGCCCTTCGGGGCGATTTTTTTTTTACAATTTACGGAACTTCGTTTCCAAATATATCTTTAATTAAAGCATTTAATTTATCTTGGAGAGTATATGAAGCTTAAATTTATTACTTTTATAAGTATTTTATTGGTGGTTGGATGTGCCAAAAAAGAAGATCCGACACCAGAAGCCGTCGTTGAAACAACGGCAGCAAAAGAAGTAAAAGCTATTGAAGAAGTAGATACAAGTACAACAAACAATAATGATATTGCAGATGATGCAATTGTCGAGTCTATTCCTGAACCAATGACAATCATTGAAATTTTAGCACCTGAATCTAATGTTGAATTAGAAGAAGATGTGGAAGAAGCTCCTATTGTTGAAGAAGTTGCATCTGAAACACCTACTCCTCAAACTGAGATAAAACCCAATATTGATTTTGATCAAATTTTTCCTGATAGTGTCTGGACAAATTATATGACAAAACGTGGGGATTTTCTTTCTCTCATTGCATATAATGAATATGGAAATGCCAATGAATGGCGACGTATTTATTCATGGAATAAGCCTCATTGGGAAGATAGAAAAATTGGTCCCAATAAAGAAAATCCAAATTTTATATATCCTTTTCGTGAATTAGATTTGAAAAAACCTGCTGAAAATGCAATTGAATGGGAGTATGATTTTAGAGTTCATATAGTTGAATCAGGTGAAACATTATGGAGTATTGCTAAAAAAGAATATGGTGATGAGTTAGCATGGGCCATTTTATTCTGGGATAATGAAAAAGAATTAAATGAAAATGATGGTAAAATTTATCCAGGGATGGAAATAAAAGTACGCTCAGATTTATGGCCTGAGTTTGAATAATAAAAAATAGATGTAAATAAAAAAGCCCTCAACTTGAGGGCTTTTTTTATTTCACAATAGTGGTATCAGAAACAGGTGGTGTCAATGGTTCTGGTTTGGGAACCTCACCCCAGTAGGTGGGGCTAGTATTTAAAAAATGAAGTACACTTTCATTGGTTAAATAAACATGTGCATCATCTTTACCACGTACATAATTTCGTGAATAGTCTGATTTAGATCGTCCAAAAACTGCATATTCTAAGGTATTTCCATCATTATCTAATAAAGCTAAATGGGTGCCTGTAGAATCATCAATTGAGTATTTTCCCCATTTCTCAGTATTTTTTGATACTAATGTACCTTTCATCACAGGCAATACTTTATCTAAAAAATTATCAATGGAACGTTGCTTTATGTTTAATGTATCATTGCCTGATATTTTCCACAACGTATCTATTCGTGAAATTTCAATTGCGTCAGATTTATTTTGAATAATAAAGCGGTGAACATCTTTTGCAGAAGCATTAAATACATTTGACGATTTGCTTGAATATTGTTGTTGTCCACGTTGACTCACAAAAAAGATGATGATGAGTCCAGCTAATACGGACAATATTATTTTTAAATTCTTAGTCATATAATTCCTCCAAAAGCATAGCACGATTTTTTTCATTTCTTAACCGAATAAACCCAAATCCAATAATGAGTAATGACGGTAGCAAAATGTTTGCCCACTTCCATTTTACTTTAGAAGATTCTTCCAATTTTTCCAGTGGTCGATTTGTAATTTCGCGTGAACGGAGTGAAATGAGTTCGCTATCACCCAATAGGAAATCTATTGTATTCAATACAAAAATATGATTCTCAGGAGAGGCACCACCTCCATCATCAGCAAAGAATTTAGAATCAGAAATTAACACAACTTGGCCCAATTCATATTCTGATCGTGCAGCCAAGACTTTACCGCTTTCATTAAGCTGGCTAAAAACAGGATTAACCTTTGGATCTGGATTCAAATTATAAAACTCAGTCATCGTTGATGAGTAGTTAGAACTTGAAAATAATGGATAAGTGGAAAAGGATGTATCCAAAGTTATCTCGCTGGGGAACATGGTACGGAGGCCCTCAAGACCACTCACAATAGCTTCATCTTTATTAAACTCTTGAATAACTGGAAGAAAGGGATAATCCATAGGAACAGCCATTCGGAAAATGCCCATATTTTGTTGAACATTTACTTTTCCACAATTTTTATCCAATACAAGATTTTCTTCGATAGTAAAACCATAATTTGAAAGTAAATCAAAAATATTAGATACAATAGGTGTGGCTTGTTGAGTTTGGATATCAATACTCAACCTATTTTGACCCATAAATAGATTACCACCATTTTTTATGAAATTGTCTAAATTCGAATTTTCATCAGCAGAAAGTGAATCAAGAACCCCATTCATTAATACCACAGCAATATCTGATGGAATTTCAGAATCAAGTGTAATATTTCTTACGTTAAATCGTTGACGCAATATTTGAGTTAAATTTTCATTCATCACTGATTGATTTGACATAGTTGCTATAGCGATAGATGCTTTATTGCTATCCACTAATTTTTTGATATTTGTAGTAATATCATACTCTAGACCCGTTGTGGTTTGAATAACAGGAATGACTTCACGTTGATCTTCATACATAAAAACCATGCCCATATATACGCGCTTAACTTCCACCTTGTCATTTTCGATGACTTGTAACTGAACGGGTTGAATGCCTGATTTTTGGGCGTCTGCTTGAAGATCCTCATCTGAATCAGGTTCAAAAAATTCAAAGGTTAAATTCCCATCAGAAAATGCAGCGTATTCTTCCAATATATCTTGGAGGTAACGACGATTGTTTCCATATTCACCTGGGAGATTGTTGGAAAAATAGACTTTTAACGTCATTAGATCATCAATTTTACTGACTACAGATTTACTAGAATCTGAAAGAGAGTACATCTTATTATCGGTTAAATCCCATCTAAAGAACAAATTACGAGAGATTAAATTCAATAACAGCAACACGGCAAAAAGTGCCAATGAGTAAAAAATAAAATTCTTTTTAGAATCAATATTCATGCTTATCTCCACTTTCTGATTTCTAAAACACGAACGGTCATGAAGAGGAAAAACCCTATTACAGATGCAAAATAAATAATATTTCGTGAATCTATAACGCCTCTAGAAATATTTGATAAATGATAATCTACACTTATATATTGTATTAGCCCTGCAATAGATGCAGGAACAAAATATAGCATTTTATCCATGAGGAAAAAGACTAACACAATAAACACTGCAATAATAAAAGCGATTACTTGATTATCGGTAATGCTACTGGCAAATGTGCCCACTGAAGCATATACTGCACCAACCATCATAAGTCCTAAATATCCAGTAAATATTGCACCATAATCAATGTTAGTTCCCACGTTCATTAAAGTGAATAAGTGGATGCATGTAAACGCTAATCCCATGGTAATTAATGTTAGGGAAGATAGAAATTTTCCAATTACAAAATCACTATCTTTGATGGGAAGCGTAGAAATCACTTCCATTGTACCAATATTCTTTTCCCGAGCAATTAAACTCATGGTTATTGCTGGAATAAAAAATAAATATACCAACGGAACAATATTAAATAATGCTCGCATATTTGATTGATTAAATAAGAAAAAGGTATTGGTAAAGAAGTACCCATTTACGATGGCAAATACGACTAAAAATATATATGCCATGGGGCTATTGAAATATGATTTCAGCTCTTTTTTAAATATGGTTCCAACTGCGCTAAACATTAATTTGCCTCCATCGTTAAGGTTCTAAAGATGGATTCTAAATCTGCTGAGTGCGACGTCATTTCAGTAATCACCCATTTTGAACTTACTGCATGATTAAAGAGTGCTTCTCGAGGATCTTCTTGCTTGGGATACTCAAATTGAACAAAATGTGAACCATTCTTTTGGTCGATATTTTTTAAGGTAAGCCCAGGAACGGCCTCCACTAATTCATTAATTCCATCTTGTGAACAATTTTTAAGTTCTACAGATAATCCAATATTTCCCATAAATCCAGCCATGAGCTCTTCATTCGTTCCGTCTGCAACAATTTTACCATTGTTAATGATAATAATTCTATCTACTGTGGCTTGAATCTCTTGCAAAATATGGCTCGACATAAGCACTAATTTTTCTTTTCCCAAAGACTTAATAAGTTCTCTGATTTCCACAATTTGATTTGGGTCTAACCCGGTAACAGGTTCATCAAGAATCAATATTTTAGGATCGTGAATCATAGCACACGCTAAACCGATTCGTTGTTTATATCCCTTTGAGCAGTCAGAAATTTGTTTATGGATTACACCTTTTAATCCACATTGCTCAGAAACACGAGCCAAAGCTTCACGGAATTTTTTACCTTCTATTCCCCGAATATTTGCAGTGAATTCCAAAAGGTCATATACTTTCATTTCAGTATAAAGTGGATTTAGTTCTGGAAGGTACCCAATCTGTTCTTGAATAGAAAGTGGGTCATCTTGGATATTTACATTATTTACAATAACTTCACCTTGAGTCGGTGTTAAATATCCTGTAATCATTTTGAGTGTGGTAGATTTACCGGCACCGTTGGCACCTAAAAATCCTACAATTTCACCACCATTAATCTCAAAGTTTATAGATTTTACAGCGTTTACATCACCGTAATTCTTGGAAAGATTCTTTACTTGAATCATTGAGAACTCCCCCTGTTTTGTGTTAAGACTTAATCAATTAAATTGAATTAAAAATGTTCCAATAATTTTTAGCTATCTTCTTTAACAAAGGCTTGACCATCCCAAGAAAAGCCTTCGTACTCAAATCCTCCAAAGTCATCTGTAGAGGTTATTTCATTTTGAGCAATATATCGAATAAACTCACCTTTTACTGCTTTCCCAAAGTGACCGGCAGCCGTTTTTTTACCTTTATTGATTACCAAGAAATCAACAGTAGTTACATTATTGCTGGCTTTATACGCTTTTCGGTGAACTTGAGGCAATAAATCAATAATTTTGTCTTCTTCTGCCAAGGACTCAGTCAGTACCGGATTCCAATGATGCTGTAACGATAAAACATTCATTTTCAATTTATAATCCGGGATTAGCGTTTTAGGTGTTACCATTCCAAACAAACCGCTAAAAATGAGTGTATGCTCATCTAAGAAATTTTGAGCTTTATTATCTAAAGTATGCCAATCAATATGTTCATAAACTACTCCAGTGTATCTTTCAATAGCATAGGCACAGCGGCTTTTGAATATATCTTGATTTTGTCGATGGAAGATCATGGCTTTTTCAGGAGAAGTACCATATACTGAGCGGAGGTCTTCGTCATCGATTAGCCCAAGTAATCGAACGACTTGATTAACATGACGTTCAAATTTAAAATTTGTATCAGAAAATACAACTTCTTGTGGTTTTAGTTTTGCTTTTCCCTCACTCGGTGGAATAAGATATTTCATTAATTCTCCCTGAAATTATCAAAATTTGTAAAAATGTAAAAAATTATGGTGGCAAATTTACAAATTTTTACCGTTTTATTGAGGTAATTATTCAGATTTTAATTGGTAAAAATATGTTGATTCAATGAATCGTGTAGATCCATATCTAGCATGTAGAGGATATTTAACTTCTTTTTAGCTTCTCTAACTTTATTCAACTTAAGATAAGTCAATGCCAGTTCGTAGTGGCTTTTTGGATCATCAGGATTGATACGTAATGCACGTTTAAGAGATTTTGCAGCCTCTTTATATTCACTTAATCCAAAGTTACATACGCCTAAGTAATAGAGAGTTCTGTAGTCATCAGGATTAATTTCATAAGCTTGTTCAAAAGCCGATTTAGCCATTTCATACTCATTGGTGTGTAAGTAGGATTCTCCCAGCATAAACCATGCAATTGGATCTTGAGGGAACACTTGAATAAATTCAGTGAGTAACTCAATAGTAAGTCTATGTGCTCCCATTTCTTTATATGCGATTGCTAGTTGATATTTTATTTCATGATCATTTGGTGATAACTCTAGTGCATCTTGAAACGCGATGGCTGCCTGCATGAATTGTTCCATACTGCCATAGGCAACACCTAACTGATAGAACATATTTACCGATGGTTCATCGCAACTAATCGCATCTAAAAAATATGTTACAGCATCATCAAATTGATTATCTTCCATTGAAATAATACCCAATCGATAATGAACATTTACATCTTCCTCATTCATTTCTAGAACTTTTTCATAAGAAGATTTTGCTTTTTGATGCTCTTTTAAACTCCAATATGATTCAGCAATTGCCATGTGGTAATTCACTTCGTCGGGGGTGTGCTCTAACAGCCGTTGATAAGTATCAATGGCTTCGGGGTACCTTTTTTGGTCAATGAATATATGACCTAATGCTTTTAATACGTGAATACTATCCGGCTCAAGAATAATAAAATCTCTTAAAGGTTCCATGGCTGCTTTTAAATAATCTGTACGATACAAAAGCATTCCCAAACGGTAATGTACATCTCTAACTTCTGGTGCAAATTTTCTAGCCAAAGTATAAGATTCTATGGCTTTTTCAACGTTAAGGATATCTTCATATATACTACCCAATAAATAATGAGCAAAGCCATTCTCGTTATTGATTTTTACTGTACGATTAAGAGCCTCTAATGCGCGTGTTTGATTATTTGTTTTGTGATATGATAGTCCCAAATAAAAATAAGTATCTTCATTATCCGGGTCTAACATTAACGCTTGAGTTAACATTTGAATTGCTTGTGCATAATCTTCAATAGCAACCAGTGCAAACCCTGCAAAGTAATAGGCTTTATGATGATAAGGATTTAACTCTAATACTTTCGAATACGCTCGAATTGCATCACCAAATGATTCCAAGTGCAATAAACAATTTGCAACCCCAAAATATGCGTCCTCAATATTTGGATTTCTCCAAATTACTTTTTGGTAATGGAACATTGCATCAATCCAGTTTTCTTCATCAAATAAGTAATTAGCGAGGAGTTGAATTCCTCGATAATCTTTTGGAAAATTTTGAATGTATGTTTCAATATATGTTTTTGCTAAAGCAGAATCACCCATTTCATAAGAAATAAGGGATAGAAAGAATTGAGTTCCTTTTGATGTAGTATCGGTAGGTTCAATCTCATAGAATGCATCAATCAATTGGTTGCGTTGAAGAGAATCTTCAATGGAAAATGATTCAAAGTAATCTAAATCAAGGTTAGAAGTTTGAAGTAAAAGTGCCTGAGAAAAGCTCTCTGCTGATTGAGTATATAATCCTCTGTCTAAAAATGTATAGCCTAATTCTATGAGTTCAATTGCGGAGTCCTCTTCGGAAAAATCTTCTTCTACTTCTGTTTCAGTAATACCTCTTACTAAGTAGGGATCATTTATAGCCGAGAGTGATTCTAGTTTTAACATGGTAGAGTCTGCTTGAGAACTATCTCCCAAAGTAATTTGGGTTTTTAGTAGATTCGTAAGCACTTTTTGAATATCTTGTTGACGATAAATAATATTCAGCTCAAAAACTTTTATTGCCTTATTAAAGTAAAGCTTTGCATAATCATCCTCTTCTAAATATTGATAGATACGTCCAATTTTGTTGTAAGTATTGGCGAGTTTTACATCTGAATTATCAAATATGGTCTCTTCTTGTTCAAGGATACTCAAATATACAGTGAGCGCAATGTTATAATCTTGATTTTCAATTAGGATGTGAGCCTGCTCTCTCAATGATTCTATAGATGAGAGATCGTAGCTTTCTGTCGCAAAAACTATGCTAAATAATAATATGGTTAAATTCTGAATTTTCATGATGAATCCGTATGGAAAAATTACCCCCGTTAGAAATATCTTCAAAAGGTCATAAATCCAAAAATATAACCTATGCTTGTAGGAGATGTAAGTTCCGTTCTAATTTTGCCCTTTCAATAAATAGGTTTTATGACGGAAGAAGACGTAAAAGGAAGAATCTCATCAGTTTTTAATGATGCTAAAATTCAAGTAATTGATACTACTGGAACGGGAGATCACTTTAGTGCAGTGGTGATATCTGATAAATTTGATGGTAAATCTCTCGTTCAACGGCATCAAATGGTATATGCTTCAGTGTCAGATGTACTTACAGGTGAATTGCATGCACTACAGCTAAAAACATTCACCCTTGAAGAATGGGAAAAACAACAGTAATGAAAAATTGGAAGCCCTCATCTTGGCAAAATTTTAATGCTAAACAGCAACCCCAATGGAAAGATACCTCATTGTATGAAAAAGTAATAAATGAGATTTCTCAATATCCACCTTTGGTATTTGCTGGAGAGGTTCGCACATTAAAAAAACATTTAGCCGATGCAGCACAAGGAAACGGTTTTCTTATTCAAGGCGGAGATTGTGCTGAAACCTTTCATGATTTTAAAGCCAATTCTATACGTGATAAATTAAAAATTCTCCTTCAAATGTCAGTTGTACTTACTTATGGTGCGTCTTATAATGTAGTAAAAGTAGGACGAATTGCAGGACAATTTGCAAAACCCCGTAGCTCAAATGTTGAAAATAGAAACAATATAGAATTACCATCTTATAGAGGTGACGCTGTTAATGATATTGAATTTAATGATGTTTCTCGAACAGCAAATCCAAAACGTCTATTAAAAGCCTACAACCAATCTGCGGCCACGCTTAATTTGTTGCGTGCATTTACTTTGGGGGGATTTGCAGATTTAAATAAAGTTCATCTATGGAATCAAGAATTTATTTCCAATTCAGCATCTGGCGAAAAGTATGAAAAAATTGCATCAAGTATTGATGATGCCCTTAAATTTATGAATGCTGTGGGCATAACATCTGATAGCCATTCCCATTTACGAATGGCCGATTTATATACATCTCATGAAGCATTATTATTAGGTTATGAACAAGCCCTTACTCGGGAAGATTCCATAACAGGAGATTGGTATAATTGCTCTGCGCACTTTTTATGGATTGGCGATAGAACTCGGCAAATAGATGGTTCTCATGTAGAATTTCTTTCTGGTGTAAAGAACCCCATTGGTATAAAGGCTGGACCATCATTAACTCCAAAGGAATTGGTAAAATTATCTCAAAAGTTAAATCCAGAAAATGAATGGGGACGTCTTTCAGTAATTACACGTATGGGTGCGGAAAGTATAAGTGACTATTTACCTCCATTAATTGAAGAATCAAAAAAAGAGGGTCTTAATCTTTTATGGGTATGTGATCCTATGCATGGGAATACATACAAAACAGAGCTTGGTTTTAAAACACGTCATTTTGATACCATTCTGAAAGAAATACAACAATTTTTTGCAATCCACAATGAACTGGGTACGGTTCCAGGCGGTGTTCATTTTGAACTCACTGGAGATAATGTCACAGAATGTTTGGGTGGGGCGCAAGATATCAGTGACTATGATTTAAAGGAACGCTATGAAACGGCTTGCGACCCACGACTAAACAACGAACAAAGTTTAGAACTAGCATTTTTAATTACAGAATTACTTCGAAATAATAAGTGAAGCGCATTTCTGTAATATTGGGGAGTATTTTATTTATGTCATGCACGGCAAATTCCGAGTTACAATTCAATTATCCTTCAACAAAGCGTGTTCCTCAAGTAGATGACTTTTTTGGTACTAAAGTGGAAGATCCATATCGTTGGTTAGAAGATTTAGATTCTGAAGAAGTATTAAGTTGGGCACATTCGTAGCAAGATTTCACACAAGAATATCTAGATAAAATTCCATTTACATCAAAAATCGAAAAAAAACTTAAAGCAAAATGGAATTATGAACGCATGAGTATGCCATTTCGAAAAGGTGAAAGATATTTTTATTTTCGAAATTCAGGGCTTCAAAATCATTCTATTTTATACTATAAAAATGGACTTGAAGGAGAGGAAAAATTACTACTAGACCCCAATACCTTTAGTGAAGATGGTTCAAAATCACTTTCTATGACAAGTGTGAGTAAGGATGGTAGATATATTGCTTATGGCATATCCCAAAGTGGAAGTGATTGGGATGAATATTTTGTATATGATATTGAAGAGGGTAAAAAATTAAATGACCATTTGAAATGGATTAAATTTTCTGATGCATCATGGCTACCAGATGGAAGTAGCTTTTATTATAGCCGTTATCCTCGGCCATCAGGTGATGAATATGAAGACCAAAATCAGCATAATAAACTCTATCTCCATAAATTGGGAGATGATCAGCATCAAGATAAATTGGTTTATGAAGATGTAAACAACCCTGGTTATGGATTTTTTACATTTATAACAGAAGACGAGCAGTATCAAATTTTAGGGATTTGGTCAGGGGCAAACGATCATAATCTATTGTATTATCGCCACTTTAATAGTGATGAAGAATTTATACCCATCATTAAAGAATGGCTCAGCGATTTTAGTTATAAATTCAATTTTGGTGATGAATTTTATATCTCGACAAAGTACAATGCACCCAATGGAAAATTGATGAAGTTTAATCTTTCGGACCCATCATTGAATCATTGGGAAACGGTAATTCCCGAAAACAAGAATGTATTACAAGGACTAAGAATTGTTAACAAAAATCAATGGATTGCCACGTATAATGAAGATTTAGCTGATATTGTATACGTATATAATCTCCAAGGAAATTTTGTTAAAGAGATTGAACTTCCAGATTTAGGCTCTGTTGGATTTTCAGGTAGATGGGATGACGCCACTATATTCTATTCATTTTCCTCATACTTATACCCAAACACAATATATACATTAGATTTAAACTCTTTTGAATCAACTCCATATTGGACAACTAATAAAATTCAAAATACAGATGAATATATTTTAAAACGCAAATTTTATTCAAGTAAAGACGGGACAAAAATTCCCATGTTCATTTTGCATAAAAAGGATATGAATCTAAATGGAGAAAATCCAACTTATTTATATGGGTATGGTGGTTTTAATGGAAGTGTTTCTCCCTATTTTTCTGTATCACGCTTAACATGGTTAGAATTAGGTGGTGTATTGGCATTTCCGGCTTTACGCGGCGGCGGCGAATACGGTGAAGAGTGGCATCAGGCAGGAATGTTGCATAAAAAACAAAATGTATTCGATGACTTTATTTACGCCGCAGAATATTTGATTGACAATCAATATACATCGCCAGAAAAACTAGCCATTGGTGGCGGTAGTAATGGTGGACTTCTTGTGTCAGCATGTATGCTTCAACGCCCAGATTTATTTACTGCCGTAGATTGTTCGGTTCCGGTTACAGACATGCTTCGTTTTCATAAATTTACCATTGGCTGGGCATGGGTGCCTGAATATGGTAGCTCTGAAAATGAAGAGCAATTTAATTTTTTGATTGAATACTCACCCGTCCATAATGTTAAGAAGAGTGAGTACCCCTCCATTATGATTTCAACAGGAGATCATGATGATAGAGTGGTACCATCACATTCATATAAATTAGCGGCAGAATTACAGCATAATAATAAAAGTGATAGTCCTATGTTACTTCGTGTACATGGTAAAGCTGGGCATGGTGCGGGGAAACCCACAAATCAAGTAATTAAAGAAATTGCAGAAACGTGGGCATTTTTACTATTTGAAATGGGTGTTTCTATTTAGTACCTTCTGCTTCGGCAAATTTTTTAAAATTCTCCATAAATTGAAATGTTTGTTTTTTAAATGCTCCTGGCATAATGAAGCACATAATTTTTGTAATTCCTGAGCAATGGAATTCAGTTGTAGTAATCCACTTGGTATTATTTGAATCAATTTCCTCAAATAAATTTTGCATGGGATTACGAACTCCCTTCGTTTCATAAATTCCAGAAAATTCATGAGGAAAGTTTCTTACCGTAATAGTTTCGGTCATTTCAATTTCACGTTTACCCATGGCTACAACCAATTTAGATACTGCACCTACTTGTCCTGGTTCACCACTTACATGGTCAAAACTTTTTAACTCGGGCTGCCATTTATATAAATTTTCTGTGCTATCAAATAATTCAATAACACGATCTCTTGGTAATGCAATATCTATATTAAGTGAATATTTTAATGCCATTTTTTCCCCATTTATTTGGCTTAAAGTTCTAATAATCACCGTGAAATGTACAAGCTATTTGATGTTTCACATGGCAGTATTGTCATAAATTTACCCGTTTAATCCTACAAAATTTTTAATAATTGGAGCATTCTATGGCAAATGTAAATATTACCGGTTATGGAGATGATCTTACCATAAATGGAACACGAATTGGAGACTTGTCTCCTAAAGGTCACGAAGATATTGAAAAAAATATGGGTGGCCAAAATTATAAACCTTTGGAAAATGTAGTGGTTTCTCATGTTCAAGATTCATCTACATTAATCTGCAGAAAACCAGATCCAAATGATATAAATAAATTTATAGAAGAAGAGTTAACCGATGGTTTGTGTTGTTATTCAGCAGTAAATCAAGGGCAACTAAATCAATCAATTGTTGATGCTGTCGTTAAGCATTTAACCGAAGAAAAACTTCCAACTGTGCCTCGTTCAATTCGCCATAAATATATGAGCGCGTTTCTCATGGCAGTTACAGGTATTACAGAAATGGATAGAGTAGTACCTAAAGTTGCAGGCGTTGAAGCACCAGAGTTAATGTTCAAATTGTCAAGACGATGGGGATATGAAGTAAAAGGTATTCCTGTAAATGAAGCAATTGTTGTGGCTGCTAAGGGGAATTTCCATGGTCGTTCTATGACGGCTATTTCACTTTCTGATGACCCTGATGCTAAAGAAAATTTTGGTCCATTTGTTCCCGGAATTGAGTTGGTTCCATTTAATGATATTGATGCATTGGAAACTCTTTTTAAAGACAAAGGGGATAAAATTGCATCGTATTTAGTTGAACCTATCCAAGGTGAAGCCGGAGTAATTGTCCCTGATGATGATTATTTCAAAAAAGTTCGTCAACTCTGTGACGACTATAATATTCTTTTAGCAATGGATGAAGTCCAAACCGGGTTTGGCCGTACAGGAGCAAACTTTGCACATCAATTATTTGGTGTTAAACCAGATCTCATGGGCTGTGGAAAAGCAGCAGGTGGTGGAATTTTGCCCGTTTCATTTGTAGCAGGCCGTGATGATGTAATTGGAGTACTTACGCCAGGGTCAGAAGGTTCAACTTTTGGGGGCTATCCTTTAGCGTCCGTTGTTTCGGTGTATGCTATAAAAGCGATGGTAGATGAAAATCTTGCAGAATGTGCCCGAACAAGAGGGGCTCAACTCCTAAATCACTTTGAGGATATTAAGGCAGAGTTTCCCGATAAAATAAAAGAAGTACGAGGACGTGGACTCTTGACTGCATTTGAGATGCATAATGCACCACACTTAGATGGACACACTGTTTCTGTTGAATTATTGAATAGAGGTGTATATGCAAAGGAAACTCACCACAGTACGGTAAGAGTTGCCCCTGCATTAACTATTCAAGCTTGGCAAATTGATAATATAGCTGAAGCGGTTAGGGATGTTATAAAGGCACTTTAAAACAAAAAACACTGCTGTTCAAATCCCCTCGAAAGAGGGGATTTGTTTTTATGGCAATTTACTTTTCAATATAATTTCTTTTTTAATAACTTACCCGTTCACATGCATCCAATAATCATCATATTGCTTATTACCCTTGCGGTACACTTTTTTACATGGACATATGTCTTTGCTCTAAACAGACGTGTATCATTGAATAAAACATATCTAGTATGGGTTGGATCCTTTATTTGTTGGATTTTTATGGACATAATGATGAGAAGTGTTTGGGAGGATACTTCCACCCTCTTGTTAAGAAGAATTATGTCTATCTTTTGGCAATTTTTAGGATTTGGTCTTGTAAACTTTATTTATGCTTTTTTAAACAAAAAACGCGATAACATTTACTACTTTTTTGGACTAAGCTATATTACGTTTGTAGCAATTAGTTTTTTCACTGATTTAGCATTACCTCCTAATTTATATTTTAATCTCACCTTTGTATTTAATATTCTATTCCCAACCATTTACACGTTGTATACATTGCTTTATACATACACAAATAGTGAAAACCAAAAATATAATAAGCAGATTAAATCCATAATTTGGGGATGTGTAGTTGCATTTATACTTGGCTTTCTAGGTGATATTGTAGTTCACAATACTTGGGGAAATGATGTAAAATGGAGAATTGGATCAACAGTAACGATTCTACAGGCAGTTGTTTTTCTTCCCGCAATAATTAAGTATAATTTTCTCTTAACGCCTGTTGATGAGCGTGCAGTAAATTTATTTACATCCGTAGAAGAGGGGCTTATAATCATCAATGATAAAGGTGAAATTTTAAATTTAAATGAGCGTGCAAAGTCGTTATTAAGTGTGGAGAAAAAGCAGTGGAAACATCGACTCATTGATGAATATTTAAATAATTTTGCTATCGGGAAAGTATATAAAAATTATGAAATGCAATTAATAGAAAATCAAAATATATGGGTATCATGTTCTGTTTCACAGGTAAAAGAAATGAATGTTTTACTTGGGTTTATCATTATATTCAGAGATGTTACTGATCGTCATATTGCTCAAACAGCATTAGCAGAAAGTGAACAGAAACTTCAACAAACACAGTCTGGAGCACAAGTAGGAAATTTTCAATATGACATATTAGATGATGAGGTAGTGTGGTCAAATGAATTATATCGAATTTATGGAATTGATCCCCTCGAATTTATTCCATCAAATCAAAACTTCTTAAATAAAATTGTTCATCCAGAAGATAAAGAATATGTTACTGAATGTATTGAGCAATCCATTAAAGACAATGTCCCAATAGATTATATACATCGAATAGTTCGCCCCGATGGTGAGATAAGAACCATGCATTGTATTGCGAGTACAGAATATGAAAAAGGAAAGCCAGTTGCTATATATGGTACATCACAAGATGTGACGGAATTGTATAATGCGCGTGCCGAGTTACGGAAAAATGAAAAACAATACCGAAATCTGTTTGAGGGTTCTCCAGATGGAATTGTAATACATGATTTAGAAAATATTTACTTTGCCAATTCTGCTACAGCAAAAATGGCAAATCTTCCCAGTACAAAAGAGCTCATTGGTCTAAATCCAACTCTATTTTTCCCAGAAGAAGAACGCGAACGAATGATGAGCAGAGTACAGTCTTTTCTAGAAGGAGAAAAGGTAGATATAAAATATGACTGGTATATTTCAAATTCTGGCGAAAGACTATTTATCGAAGCCAAAAGTGTATTGATTAACTATAATGGAAAGCAGGTTTTACAATCTACTTTGCGTGATATTACAGAGCGTAAGCGTGCCGAAGAAGCACTATCCGAAAGTGAAGATCGATATAGGCGCTTAGTAGATTCTTCCCCATATTCAATAGTTGTTCATATTAATGATAAAATTGTATTTGCCAATAAAGTTGCAATCTCGACTTTAACTAATAATAATAATTCCAATATTTTGGGTAAATCAATTTGGGAGTTTATACATCCAGATAATATAAATGAAGCTAAAGAGCGAATTGAAAAAGTATACGAAAATCAGACGATTCCCATGGTTGAACAAAAAATTATTAGAACGGATAAATCTGAAATTTTTGTAGAGATTAAGGGAATTTCAATTACGTATAATAATCAAGAGGCTATTCAATCAGTTTTTCGAGATATAAGTGATAGAAAACTTACTGAAAAAGAATTGAGAGAAAGCGAGGATAGATATCGTTATGTAATAGAAAATTCCACAGATATTATTTATAATACAGATTTTGAAGGTAAAATTACATTTGTAAATCCAGTATTCGAAGCAATTTCAGGCTATACAGAATCAGAAGTATTAGGTGTTGATGCTAATGAATTTGTTGCACCAACCTATAAAGAAAAGATTAAAGAAATCTACTATGACTTTTTTATTTCTCATGAAACTAGTTTTGTTACGATTATTCCAGCTATTTCCAAATTTGGAAATTTGATTTGGTTAGAGTTGAATACAAATAAAATACAAGAAGGTAAATTTGTATTAGGCTATACCATTATTGCACGGGATATAACATTAAGGAAAAATGCTGAAGATGCATTAGTTGAAAGCGAAGAGAAATATCGTACTTTGGTTGAGAATTCAACAGAAATGATTTATAAGACTGATTTAGATGGGAATTATACGTACGTAAATCGAGTTATAGTGGAGAATTCGGGATTTTCAGAAGAAGAATTCCTAAATATGAATGTTTTTGATTTTATATTAGAAAGTTATAAAAGAGAAGTCCGTAATTATTATGCAAGACAGATTAAAGATAATAAGGCTATTGCATATTTTGAATTACCCTGTTACAACAAGGATAAAGAAGTATTTTGGATTGGCCAATTATCACGATTAAATGTAGATGATAAAGGAAATCCTGTGGGATTTTCAATAACTGCAAGGGATATTACAGAAAAGCACAATGCTGAAACGGAATTAAAGGTGAGTGAGGAGCAGTATAGAAAGCTTGTGGAATCCTCTCCAGACGGGATTATCATTTATAACAAAGAAGGCATATTGTTCGCCAATGAAATGGCGTTAAAACTTGCCAGAGCAAAAAATGAAACTGACCTAATTGGTAAACCCGTTTTAAATTTTATTCACCCAAGCAATTTAGACTCTATAAAAGAGCGTATAGAAAAAATATATGCAGGTGAAGATTTAGACCATGAACATCAAACTTTTCTTCGAATAGATGGAACGTCTTTTCACGCCGAAGCTAAAGGTGTGCTTATTACATTTAATAATAAACCTGCAGTACAAACTACAATTCGGAATATTTCTGATAGGCTTAAAGCAGAGCAAGTATTAAAAAACAGTGAACAAAGATATAGAGAACTATATGATAATGCACCTGCGGCATACTTTACTATATCTAAGGATGGTTTAATTGAATCATGTAACGCACGTGTTTCTGAAATTTTAAATTATGATATTAAAGAACTCATCGGTAAAAAAATATTTAGCTTGTATGCTGATAATGACTATGGCAAACCAAGGGCGATGAAGGTATTTGAGCGGTTCAAACAAGGGCACATTTCTTTGAATGAAGAGCTCCAAATGATGAAAAAAGATGGGACCTCTATTTGGATTAACCTTACCGTATTTCCCGTAAAAGATAGTGAGGGGGAAATTGTTGAAACGCGTTCAATGGTAGTAGATATACATCAGCGAAAAGAAACTCAACGACAGCTAGAATCTAATCGATTACAAATGCTTCAAGCCCAAAACATTGCCCAATTAGGAAGTTGGGAATGGGATTTAATTAATGAGAAATATTCATGGTCTGACAATCTTTATGATTTATACGGAGTAAATCGCCAGGCGTTTGAAATTTCGGAAGAAAACTTTATTAGTTTGGTTCATGAAGATGATCGAAAGTATGTGAGAAAAACTATAAGTGATTGCCTTACTACTCAGATCCCCATGGATTATTACCATCGAACAATACCTATTAATGATAAAACGAGAACGATGCATTGCAACGGGATTGTTATTTCAGATGAAAATGGAAATCCACTATCAATGGTAGGTACGGCTCAAGATGTAACTTCTCAGATAGAAGCAGAACAAGCACTAAAAGAGAGTGAAAAACGGTTGGCAAATGCACAATCTGTTGCACATCTAGGCAATTGGCAAGAAAATCATATCACAGGTGAATTGTATTGGTCTGATGAATGTAAACGTGTGTTAGGTTTTAAAGAAAACGAAGATATATCTCATGGATTATTTTGGGATTTAGTCCATCCCAATGATGTAGATGAATTAAAGGAAAAATGGGCATACAACGAAGAAATAATGAAACCTTACGAGGGTATATTTAGGATAATTTTGAAAAATGGCTCAGTTCGACATATTCGTGAAAAAGCAAATTTCAAGAAGGATGCCAACGGACAGCTCTTATTAACTATTGGTACCGTACAAGATATAACCGAATTAGAGGAGTCTCGACTTCTAATAGAGAAAAGTCAAAAAAGATTACAAGAAGCACAGCATCTAGCGCATATTGGAAATTGGGAGTTTGATGCACAAACTGGCAACACCTTTTTGTCTAATGAGTGTAAACTTTTATTTGGATTTTCAATAAATCAGCACATCGAAAATGAGGAATTCTGGAAAAAAATACATCCTGAAGACCATGATTGGCTATTAGAATTATGGAATAATTCTAAGGAGTCTCTAAAGCCCTATAAAGTAGTTTATAGAATATATAAAGATAGTGATCTAAGATTCCTGAGAGAATCAACAGAGTTTACCGCAGACAAAAATGGAAAAATGTTAAAATGCTTGGGAACGATTCAGGATATTACCGCAGAACGTGAAGCAGAAGATGAAATTAGAAATTCACGAGAAGAGCTTCGAGAACTATCAAAACATTTACAGACTATTCAAGAAGAGGAACGTGCTTTTATTGCAAGGGAAATCCATGACGAATTGGGTCAACGATTAACTGGAATTAAGATGGATTTATCATGGATAAAAAATAAATTATCGGATGAAAATGTTGACCTTTTTGAACGGATTACGTCCTTAAACGAGTTAATTGATGATACAGTGAAATCCGTTCGAAAAATAAGCTCAGAACTGCACCCAGCAATTTTAGATGATTTAGGTTTACGAGCGGCAATTGAATGGCAAGTAAGTGAATTTGAAAAACGAACTGAAATTAACTGTGATATGAACCTTGAAGAAAACGATTTGGATTTTGACAAAGATCAAGCTAAGGCGATTTTTAGAATTCTTCAAGAATCTCTTACCAATATAATGAGGCACTCACAGGCAAAAAATGTAGAAATAAATCTACTGCAGGCTAATGATGAAATTGGGTTAAATATTAAAGATGATGGAGTTGGGATTAAACATTTGAATGAATCCGCACAAAAATCATTTGGAATTTTAGGCATGAAAGAGAGAGCTTACTCGCTTGGTGGAACCTTAACAATTTTAAGTGAAGAAAATAAAGGCACAAATATTAATTTAAGTATCCCTGTTGAAATGGAGAAAATATGATAAAAATACTCATCGTCGATGATCATGCAATTGTAAGAGATGGACTAAAACGAATAATTAATGAAACTTCTGGAATGGAAGTGGTAGATGAAGCAGAAAATGGACAAATTGCATTAGAAAAAATTTGGAATAAGATTGATATAGACATCGTTATTTTGGATATATCCATGCCTGGACGATCAGGGCTTGATGTCTTGAAAGAGATAAAGAACTTTAATTCTAGCATCCCTGTGCTCATGCTAAGCATGCATGCGGAGGATCAGTATGCACTCCGAACATTAAAAGCAGGTGCCTCAGGATATGTTACAAAAGAAGTAGCTTCAACTAAGTTAGTAGATGCAATTCGAAAAATTAATAGTGGTAGTAAATTCATTAGCGAAGAAGTTGCAGAACTTTTAGCCCTAAGTTTAAATGAAAAAAATACAGATGTTCCCCATAAACAACTATCGGATAGAGAGTATCAGGTTTTAACGATGATATCCTCTGGGAAAACAGTTATAGAGATTTCGAAAGAATTAAATTTAAGTGATAAAACTATCAGTACCTACCGAACAAGAATTCTAGAAAAAATGAAAATGAAAACTAATGCAGAGCTTACCCATTATGCTATTTCGAATAAATTGGTCGACTAAAATCGTCATCTAAATACCTACATTATAATCAGTCTTCATCCTATACCCTATTTTTCAAATTTCCCCTAATATATCTATAGGTAAAAAAGGATTTATTGCAATGAATATTGCAGTTGTAGATAACTCGAAAATTGTACGTGATCGAATAGCACAACTTCTATACAATGTGCCAGAAGCCCATGTAGAAAAATTTGATTTGACTGAATATAAGTTTGGAAATGCTGGTTCTATAAGTGAACCAAATGTGTTAATTATTAGTTCAGACGATGCTTCTAATGATTGCTTAATGCGGTTCAAAAAATTAAAAGTAGAAAATCCCCACATTACTGGGATTGTACTTACAAACAAACCATACGAAGAATATGAAGAATGTTGGAAAAATGTAGGAGTTGAATATTTTTTTGATAAATCAACAGAATTTGAAAAAGTGTTAGATGTATGCAAAGCATGCATCCAACCAGCATAAATTATCACGAACCTCCTTGGTAAAACTCCTCCTCCATCCAAGGTGAAAGAACCCAAGATTTAGATCTTGGGTTCTTTAATTTGTAGGGGAATTACCTACATTCAATTCAGTATTTAGCTTATTTTTCAGCATTTTAAATCCTCCTTAAATTATAGCGGAAATTGAAAGACTTATTTCCTTCCTCCTTCAAGGTAAATAGCGAGAAACAGACTAGGTGTCCGTCAACCCTAGTCTGTTTTTTATTTCTGAATCAAAACTATTTTCTTGATTTTTCTCTGAAAGACTCAGAAATTGTATACCAATCTTAGTACATGAAAAGAACCATTTAGGAAATTTATGAAGCATATATCGCTACTGATTATAATATTATTCTCATTTGGATGTAAAAATAATGCCGAGCTTACAATGGAGCGAGGGATTCAATACTACGAATGGAATATGCTGGATAAGGCTATTTTAGAGTTTAAACAGGTCATCCATATGTATCCTGAAGATTCTCGGAAATTAGACTACAACCAAGTTCAAATTTTGTCACAAGCTCATCATAACTTAGCCGTTGCTTATGCTAAAAAAGAATGGAATGAAGATGCTCAGAAAGAAGCTCAACGGGCGTTTGAATTAGTACCATCTTCAGAAAATAGACAAGTATTAGACTTATTAAAAAGTAAATAACTATAAAAAAGCCCCTTAAAAGGGGCTTTTTTTAACCTGTAATATCTTCTCCTCCGTCAACACGTATCGTATTTCCTGTCATCCAGGACTCTTCTGAACATCCAATTAAACCAACTGCGTGTGCAATGTCTTCAGGTATTGTTAATCTACCTCCTGGATTAATCTTTATGCTGTTTTCAATCATTTCTTCATTTCCAGGGATTTTACGTAAGGCAGGAGTGTCTGTAACCCCAGCCTGTATTGCATTTGATGCAATACCAAAAGGTGCTAATTCTACAGATAGCTGACGACATGCAGATTCTAATGCAGCCTTTGCCATTGATACTGCACCATAAGATTTCCACTGACGATGACCACCTGAGCTTGTCATGCCAAAAATTTGACTACCCTTTTTTAGTAATCCAACATTAAATAAATTTTGTGACCAATAAATGATACTATTTGCCATCACATCTAATGTCATTTCAATATTTTTTTGATTTAAGGTATTTTTTATATCGTCATCAAAAACGGGTTTCAACGCACCAAAAGCTAAAGAATGAACGAAAACTTTTACACGTATATCACCCAATTCTTTTAATTCTTCAATGGCTTCCATTCGTTTTTCTTCATTGGTGGCACTCATTTTTTTAAATTTTACACTAACACCATAAGATTCTAATTCTTTAGTGAGTTGTTCAATATGGTCTTTAGGTTTACGTAAATATACACCAAAAATATTTACCCCCTTTTTTGCCAATTCTTTTGCACATGCGGCTCCGATTCCGCTAGATGCCCCTAAAATTACAGCCCAATCAGACATTTTTATCCTTTCGATGATTTGTCATACCATGAAATTTATTATGATTGTAAACGCTACACATATATAAAAAATTCGCTTTATCATTACTTTCCCATGTTGAAATCTATTTAATTTTAACTATGTCATTACAAGTAGGAATTGTAGGTTTGCCTAATGTGGGGAAATCTACCATATTTAACGCATTAACAGAATCAGGAATTCCAGCGGAAAATTATCCATTTTGTACAATAGATCCAAATGTTGGCATTGTGGAGGTTCCAGATCCTCGATTATATAAAATTTCCACCATTTTTGATACTCAAAAAACAATACCTGCCACCATTGAATTTGTAGATATTGCTGGTCTTGTAAGGGGTGCTAGCAAAGGTGAGGGCTTAGGAAATCAGTTTTTATCTCATATCAGAAACGTAGATGCAATAATCCAAGTTGTTCGGTGTTTTAATGATGATAATATTACTCATGTTGAAGGCTCTATTAACCCACTTAGAGATATTGAAGTAATTGAAACTGAACTTCTCATACGAGATATGGACTCAGTAGAAAAACGTATCTCAAAAACGCAAAAAAAGGCAAAATCAGGTGATAAAGAAGCAAAAAGTGAGTTAGTAGTTTTAGAAAAAATCATGCCATTTATGGACAATGGAACGCTCATTAGAAATATAAATTTAGAAAAAGAAGAAAAAGAAATCTTAAAACCCTTGGCATTGCTTACATCTAAACCCGTACTATATGTAACCAATGTAGATGAAGCTGAAATTTCATCGGATAAACGGGGAGAATTAGCCCAAAAAGTATTTGATATGGCGGAAGCTCAAGGAAATAAAGCTATTCGATTATGTGGGTATATTGAGATGGAAATTTCAACAATGGATGTTGAAGATCGTCAGCTTTTCTTGGAAGAATATAACTTATCTGAGCCAGGGCTACACAAACTAATACGTTCGGCCTATGAATTATTAGGATTAGAAACGTTTTTTACAGCAGGCGAAAAAGAAGTCCGTGCATGGACAATAAAAAATGGATATTCTGCACCAGAAGCTGCAGGAGTTATACATACTGATTTTCAACGAGGGTTTATTAAAGCTGAAACCTACCATTATAATGAACTCATGGAATTTGGCACTGAACAAAAGTTAAAGGAAATGGGAAAAATCCGACAAGAAGGAAAATCCTACCTTGTTAAAGATGGAGATATAATTTTCTTTAAATTTAATGTTTAGTTTGGTCGTTGATTATATTTTTGGCTCGCTTTATAAAGGATTTTCTGCTCATCTTCAGTGAGAGAATCCCAGCCATTATCATTCATTTTTTCTAATATTTTATCAACTTCTCGGCGAAACTCTGCATCTTGAGTATCTTGCTTAAATGTCTTCTTTTGATGAGATTTTAATTGTTGTTTTGTGAACCAATATTTTAATTTAGAAAAGCTTAAACGATATTGTAGAAAAATAAACCCAACCACCATTCCAGATAAATGAGTAATATGGCTAACCGTTGAGTTAGCAGAAGTCATTGAAGCAAAAAAGGCCATTACTCCCAATCCAATAATCATAAATTTTACCTTAATGGGAAATAACCCATATAAATATACAAGTCGATTTGGATAAAGTAAACCATATGCCAATAGTAAACCATAAATTGCTCCACTTGCACCAATTACAGGGATAAATGATCCCCAGCTTAAAAGGGATGTTATGATACCAGCCCCAATGCCGCAGGTAAAATAATATTTTAGAAAGTTTTTATATCCCCATGTTTGTTCTAAGTCTTTACCAAACATCCACAAAACAAACATATTAAATAAAAGATGAATAATCCCACCATGAAGAAAGAGATAGCTCACGGGCTGCCAAAGCATAAATTGGTTCCATAACTTTGCTGGAACTAATCCAAAATTGGTAAAAAAAAGTTCGTATTGAACTCCAGAGAGTTCCACCAATACAAACACAATGATATTAGTAAATAGTAGAAACTTTACACCTTTGGGGGTGAGATAGGCAGGCCCTCTAAATCCTGGACTGGTATATTGGTATCGCATTATATATCAGAATGCTGTTCTAAAAAATCTAATACACCATTAAAAATGATTTCTTGTTCGGGGCCTTCAACAAACAGGTTGTGAATTGATTTTTCAACAATTAATGATTTCTTATCTATTGAAGAAATGGAGTCATTTACAATGTGGTAATTATCCATCACCGAAGTTAAGTCAGCCTTTGTATGTACAAGGAATGTTGGGCATTTAACTTTGTGTAAATTAGGTCGAACTAAGTTGGTCAGTTTTCTCATTTGATTCAATGCTTTCATGGGATATTCTGTATATCCAAAATATCTAAATTTTTCTCCACCCTTATACTGTGATAATTTAGTTTTTTTCGTTATGAACCAGTTCAATAAGGGCACTAAAACACGAACATTAAATTCATTTCTAAACTGAAAGACTACTGCTGCCTCAACCAGACTTTTTAAAGGAAAAACCGTAGCTAAGTGTAAACCCAATACTGCACCCATACTGATACCTATTACATGCACTTCTTCACAGTGAGATGCTGCTTCTGCAACCCCTTCTTCTACATGAGAAATCCATTGTTCATATTTGGTATCATTACAATCATCAATTGTGGTACCATGCCCAGGGAGATTATCTAGTTTTACATAAAAATTATTATCGCTCAAAAATTTTGCTAAATCCACCAACTCATATATTGAACTAGTGAATCCATGGATTAAATAAATGCCTCGTTTGCACCCTTTATTAAACTCATAATTGTTTGGATCAAAATATTCAGTATTACCCATGATTTAACTCATTTAATAATTTTAATGATTTTACATATTTCATATCTTCTAAGTGGAAACGTAAATATTGTTGTAAAAAGATTCTAATTTCATCCAAACTCATTGGTTGATAAATTATTTTATTTAGATTTTCAATATTTGTATTCACAAGCAATTGTAGCAATTCTACTGATTTAGAAGAAATATGAATTCCAGGGCTTGAACTACATGAATTACAAACCAGTTCACCTAAATGTTCATCAAAGGTTGCATCTTTCAATTTTACATCACATATATTACAATTTTTTAGTGATGGCATAAATCCAATATAAATTGAAAACTGAATAAGAAAAAAATGAAACAATAGGGAATTATCTACATTTTGTTTTCCTAAAAATTCTAATACTCTAGAAGAGAGTTTAAAAATTATAGGTTCTTCATGTGTATCTTGAAGTACTTTATCAAGGATATCAACCATTACAATACCATAATTTAATGCATTAAAATTTTGGCGAATTATTTCTGAATTTGAGTGAAAACTAGAGTTTTTTAATGTTTGGATATTGCGATTATCTTTGAAAAAAAAATCTATATGTAATGAGTTCATTGGCTCAAATTGTGCAAAAAATGGACTTTTAGGTTTTCTTGCACCCTTTGCCATAAGTGCTATTTTCCCATGAGATTTAGAAAAAACGGTGGCAATTACACTTGTTTCACTATAATTAACGGTTCTTAATACAATGGCCTCCGTTGAGACAGATTTCATTAATAGGCTTTCGCAAAAACCACTTGATGTTTAGCAGGTTTTCCTGAATAAATACAGTTTAAATTTTCTGGATTTTCATCAAATGGAATGCAACGGATTGTGGCCTTTGTCTTATCTTTTATCACATCTTCAGTTTCTCGAGTACCATCCCAACCACATTTTACGAATCCACCGGAATTTATTTTAGCTTCGAACTCATCCCACGTATCTACAGCGAAAGTATTCTCTTCCCTAAAATTAAGGGCCTGCTGAAATAATGAATCTTGTATTTCAGTAAGTAAATGTTGAATTTTATCACTTGCATCTATTTTGGGGATACTGAATTTTTCTCCTGAGTCGCGACGAGCCACAAAGACATTTCCACTTTCCATGTCACGAGAACCAACTTCTAAACGAACGGGAACGCCTTTCATTTCCCATTCATTAAACTTAAATCCTGGGGACATTTTTGCTCTATCATCAACATGTACACGTATGCCATCTTCTTTTAGTTGGGAAATAATAGGATCTAAATATTCATTCAGTGCAGATGCATCCTCATTTTTACGTGTAATAGGAATTACCACCACTTGAATTGGAGCTACTTTGGGAGGAACGCGTAATCCTTTATCGTCCCCGTGTACCATAATTAAAGCACCTACAAGACGTGTACTTACGCCCCAACTAGTGGCATATACATACTCTTCTTTATTATCTTCAGTTTGGAATTTAACATCAAATGCTTTTGCAAAATTTTGACCCAAATAATGAGAAGTTCCTGCTTGCAATGCTTTTTTATCACCCATCATCGCCTCAATACAAAGGGTATCAACTGCACCTGCAAACTTTTCTGATTCTGATTTTTTCCCTGTTAATACTGGTACAGCTAAAACATTTTCTAAAACTTCTTGATATACACCCAACATTTTTTCAGTTTCTTCACGAGCTTCTGCTTCGGATGCATGAGCCGTATGACCTTCTTGCCAGAGAAATTCTGACGTCCGAAGAAAAAGTCGTGTTCGCATTTCCCACCGAACTACATTTGCCCATTGATTAATTAAAATAGGGAGGTCTCTATAGGAGTTAATCCACTTTTTATACATGGACCAAATAACAGTTTCTGAAGTGGGACGAACGATAATTTCTTCTTCTAATTTTGAAGTAGGATCAACTTCAACGGCAGTACCATCTTCAGTTGCCTTTAGCCGAGAGTGGGTAACCACAGCACATTCTTTAGCAAATCCCTCTACATGTTCTGCTTCACGTGATAAAAAAGATTTTGGAATAAATAATGGGAAGTAAGCATTCACATGACCTGTTTCTTTGAAACGTTTATCAAAGGCCTCTTTTATACCCTCCCAAATGCCAAAGCCATGGGGTCGTACAACCATAGTGCCTTTTACAGGCCCATAGTCTGCAAGTTGAGCTTTAGTGATTACATCTGTATACCACTTAGAGTAATCTTGACTTTTAGGTGTTACCCCTTTTGACATAGTAAATCCTATTTTTTATGGAAAAATGAGTAGAAAATTTACGTTTTTTCGTCTTCTATTCTGAGACAATTGTTTCTAACCTGTCAATTACAAAATTCACATCGGTCTCTGATATTCCCCTATGGGTAACCAATCTAAATCTATTGGGCTGTACTTCAAAAAATTGAATATTACTTTCGGCCATTTTTTTAACAAGTTTTTGCCCAGTTAAAACTTTAGGGTTTACTCCAAAATATATAATATTTGATTTTACTTTTTCAGCATCAACAAACAAACCATCAATCTTGTCTATACCATCTGCTAATATCTTGGCATGGTTATGGTCAGTATTTAATTGTAAAACCATTTCATTTATAGACACAAGACCAGCAGCGGCAACAATTCCTCCCTGTCGCATTCCCCCTCCTAATGCTTTTCTAATTCTTCGGGCTTCAAATATAAATTTTTCAGAACCACATAAAACTGAACCTACAGGAGATGCTAACCCTTTAGAGAGGCAAAAGGTAATAGAATCTACATCTTTTACCAGTTGATGTACATCCATATTTAAGGCTACAGAGGCATTAAAAATTCGTGCACCATCAACATGAAGTTTTACATTATTTTCTTTGGCAATGGCAGACACTTCACTGAAATACTCTGGAGGTATGGGAGAACCATTACACATATTGTGGGTATTCTCTAATGAAATGAGAGAGGTTCGTGGAAAGTGTACATTTTCTTTTCGGAATGCGTTTTTAATGAGGTTTATATCTATAGTGCCGTCTTCGTTGTTGGAGAGTTGATGCGAATGAATCCCCCCGAATGCTGAAATTCCACCAGCCTCATAAATAAATGTATGGGATTTATCTCCTAATATTGCCTCGGTACCGCGGGGGCAATGGACCAAAAATGAAATGAGGTTGCCCATTGTTCCACTGGGAACAAACAATGCCGCTTCTTTTTGTAATAGTGCTGCCGATTGTTTTTCCAATTTTATTATTGTTGGATCTTCTTGAAGGACATCATCACCAACAGTTGCAGTATGCATGGCGTTTCGCATGGATTGAGTTGGTTGTGTTACCGTATCGCTTCGTAAATCTATAGCTTTCATAATTTTCTCGTTTTGGATTATGGAAAATTTAATGATTCATATAGAAAACAAAAAACCTCTTCGTTGAAGAGGTTTTTTGCTCTTTAAACTTAAATGTTTAAAGATGGTGTAGGAGGAAGAATGCAATATAACAATTATGTATTCAATATAGAATTTACTATATCAACTAAATCGATTACGTTAATATTTCCATCTGAGTTGAAGTCTGCAAGACCCAATACGGAGTCATCTAAATCATTATTCCCAACAATGTAGCCTACAATTTGAACAATATCTAAAATATCCACAGTAAAGTCATCATTTACATCACCAGGAAGTGTAGATGCCGTAGCTTCTAACAAACTGGGGCGGTAAGTTTCAATTGCCCAATGAATTCTACTTTTTTGCCCTTCAGTAAAGAAGTACATACAATCATCATCTACATAGTCCATAAAATTACCAATATCTTCAGGAACACCACATGAACTTGCCCAGCTTGGGCAACCTAAATTATCATATGCTTGTGGGGGAGTATCATCCACTTCATCACCAGGCGCTGCACATCCATTTTCAAATGTATGGTAGAGCCCCAGATAGTGTCCAGCTTCATGAAGACCCGTATCCCCTTCATTTACACCCCAAGCACCGCCTGGATGTGTGAAATTAGCACAATAAAGACCATGATTATGACTATCTTCTGGGAATGACCATGGGTATACGCCTAAACCATAAATTCCGCCACCAGTAGTCCAATAATAGTTTAGCGTATGTGCGGGATCAATACTGGTGTTACTGGCCATATCAAGATACATATCTTCGCATTGCCATTGTCCTGTATCCCAATCTTTATTTCCTGCCGCATAATACCAACCTGAATTATTAAGTCTATCAATGGACTGAATACTAAAAGAATAACCAAATTCATTATATACGGAATTTAGATGGTCAGTTTGCAATTGCATAATATTATCATGAAGATCACCATCAATAAAATCTCCTTCAGGAGCTGTAAAATCGTTGAATCTATATTGACCGTACCATCCAATATTTGCCAATACATTGCCTTGGCTATCTGTTACATTTCCCGTAACACCACCGTCACCATAGTCATCCCATAAGAATAGTGCATACTCACCGGGAGTTAATACCCCACCCAAAGAATAATTATGATACGCATAGTCAAATCCAAAACCTGGATAAAGTAAAAAGGTATTATTTTGATAATCCCAAATATCCCATACAGCTTCCCAATAGTAGCTATCTACTTGTACATTCATAAGACTAGAAATATCTTTGGTACGCATACGTAATTTTAATAATGCAGAGAGAATCACTTCGGTATTGCTTAAATTGGGATGTTCTTGTTGAAGCGTATTAAAAAAATCATTATGGACATTGGTGAAACGGGTTTCAAACTCTTTCCAATTAATATTTGTACCATCCTCATTAAGATCATCTAAATGAATAGATGGAGAATGGGAATCCACACTGTCATCATCGTTTGGATGTTTTAATTTTCCTAATTCGTTATTTAGATTAATGGCTTTTAATAAATATGCAGCAAGTTCTTTCTCTTTTGATTCTAACTCATCATGTAGTTCTTTATCTTCTGATTTTAGATCTATAACATTTAAGCGAGTGGTTAATTCTTCAATAGCTTGTTCTTTTTTTGAGAGTTTCTCTAAATATTGTTCATTTAATACTTCTTCATTGAGCTTCAATGATTTTT
Organism: uncultured bacterium; assembly: GCA_964344315.1. GTDB lineage: Bacteria > Fidelibacterota > Marinisomatia > SCGC-AAA003-L08 > D37C17 > JABHHG01. The sequence continues at coordinate 61,422 of CAYFMU010000006.1, forward strand.
TTAGATTTTCTAACGCCTGTTTATAATTGGATTCTTTTTCATAATAATTAGATAGAAATTTGTATGCATCTCGTTCTTTATTTTTCATTTTATGTTCGCGGGTCAAATCAATGCATTGTTTTATCCAATCTTTACCTAATTTATAATTATTTTGTTCAAAATTAAGCCTTCCCATCCCCATTAGTAAATCGGCTCTCACTTTAGGGTCAAATTCAATTTCTGTATTTTTAAGTCCTTTTTGCAGAAAAGATTTAGCTTCATCTAAATTTCCATTTACCATAGAAATTGATGCTAAAGAATTTAATGCATAGGCAGAAATTCGAATTTCTTCAGGAATACCTTTTACATCTTTTAATGCTTTTTTTAAGTATTGAGATGCAAGGGAATATTCCTCTAACTCTTGGTAACACACCCCAATGTTTAGATGTGCTCGCCCTACCTCCATTTTATTTTGCTTCATCTCTTTAATAGAAATGGATTTTTTGAAGTAAGCAATAGCCTGTTCAAAGTTTTTATTTATATTATAAACCGCTCCTAAATTTGAGTAAAGAGAAGAGAGGATTCGTTTATTTTTTAGTTTTTCAGATAAGGTAAGGGCATCAGTATAAAACTGGATTGCATTTGAATTATCCCCTTCTTCGTAAGCCACCAATCCTTGCTGAAGTTTAATTAAGGCATAATTATCAGGAGAAGAATGGATATCAAACTTTTGTATTGTTTTTTGGACAGCACTCTTTGCATTTGAGATTTGCTGCTGGATGTAATAGCCCCAAAATATGAGAATATGAGCTTTAAAAATATGATGTTCTTCAATAAATCCTGTTGCATGGTCAATAATTTTATTGAGTTTTTTAATGGTATTCTCTGGATTGGCATAAACCTTTGATTCAGCATCATTAATTTGAGTTATGTAATGTTTTTTACTTTTTGCCATTGTTCCATTTTAATAAAAAATTCAACTCAATGTAAAGTATCTTTAACTTGAAATGAATAATCCCCTAAATTTCAATATGAATTCATTCAATCTAATAAATGGAAAATTCATTTGCCCTGTAAATAGCAGCTTAGAAATTTCCTCGCTAACCATTAAAAATGGAAAAATTTCATCATTAAATAATATAGAAAATTCACTTCCCTCTATAAATTTAAAGGGAAATACACTCATCCCTGGGTTTACCGATTCTCATTTTCATCTTAAAAATTTAGGAAAACGATTAGAGCAACTTCAATTAAAAGGCATTGATTCACCCCATACCATCTCAGAATTAGTCGTTGAAAAATCTCAAATACTGCCACCAAATACATGGATTACAGGCTTTGGTTGGGATCAAACATTATGGGAAGATGAGGCATTTCCACCATCTCATTTATTAAATAAAATTGATACTCACCCAGTAATGCTTACTAGAATTGATGGGCATTCAATTTGGGTAAATGAATATGCATTAAAATTAGGCGGTTATGATATAACAAAACTCCATTCTCCTGAAGGCGGGAGCATCATCAACGATTGTGTTTTATTGGACAATGCCATGAATCCAATTTGGGATGCACAGCCAGATGATAAGTTCGAAGATGTAAAACGATGGATAAAAACGGCAGTGAAAGAAGTGAGAAGTAGAGGTATTACCAATGTGCATGATGCGTGGCAAGATGGAGATACTATACGTGCGATTAAAGCACTAGAAAGCCATGGGGCGCTTCCCATAAGATGTTATGGAATGTTAGCCAGTTCTGATGAATCCCTGTTATCCTCGTATTTTAAAAATGGGCATTATCAATCTGAATTATATACAATTCGTTCGGTTAAAGCATTCATTGATGGAGCATTAGGGAGTAGAGGAGCTGCATTACTAGAGCCTTATACAGACGACCATTGTAATTGTGGGCTTATTTTGATTTCTCAAGAAGAGTTTGAACAATTGACACAGCAGTGTAAAGATGCAAATTTTCAACTTTGTACTCATGCTATTGGTGATAGGGGTAACCAATATGTATTAAACGCTTACGCCAGTACGCTCAACAATGCCCACAACCATCGATGGCGAATTGAGCATGCACAGATGGTAACAGATGAAGATATAACTACATTCGCAACTAATCATATTCTTCCATCAATGCAGCCCAGCCACTGCACATCGGATATGCGTTGGATGAAAAACAGAATCGGTGATAATAGACTCCATCGAATTTCAAGATGGCAATCTTTTGTGGATGTAGGCTTACCTGTTCCAGGGGGGTCTGATTGTCCTATTGAAGATGGTTTACCTATGTACGAATATTATGCAGCCGTGACGCGTCAAAATCATGATGGTTATCCAAAGAGTGGATGGCAACCTCAAGAAAAATTAGATAGAGTTAATGCCCTAAAAATGTTTACTACATGGGCGGCACATGGTGAATTTGCAGAACATCGACGAGGAGCATTGAAAGTTGGTTTTGATGCAGACTTTTCCATCTTATCAGAAAATATTTTGGAATGTTCTGATGCCAACATTTTAAAAACCAAAATAATTGATTCATCTGTAAATGGAATATTTTCTAATTCAGAATTTCAAGTGTAAATTATTTGGAGATTATTATAAAATTTTAGGAATGAAGCTCTATGTCTAGCGTACATACAACCGAATGGTCAAAAGAAGAATTTAAAGCATATTTATTAATTTATGCCATGCAGTCTAACCAAGTTGAAACCTCTGAAGAAAAGGAATTTTTAGATGAGTGTATTGATTCAAATGTGTTAAGCAAAATGAAACGTGAAATAAGTGGTGATAATGATTTCCAGCGTGTTCAAAAAGTGAGGGCATACATTGAATCAAACCATTGTACTGAAGCAGAATTGAAAACACTCCTTGATGAAATTAAAAATGTATATATTTGTGATAATTCATTTGATGCAGCAGAGCAGGGAATTTATCTATTTTTAAAACGGCTATTTAAAATATAGTTTAAACTACTTAAGGGCTTTATACCTCTACCTCTATTTCATAACCATTATGCTTACGGATATTGGTAACTCGTCCATCATCAAAAATTAGATATTGCCCTTTTATCCCCCATAGACGTCCTTCAATCGTAGGGTATTTATCAAAACCAACTGACTTTACTTTAGTGGGATAATCATTCACAGGATAATGGAGCTGAACGATTTCATTGTCATCATCTTCATAAACTTGTAACTCTGGTGCGAGATTGCCTATCATCTCTTGCTTACGTGCCTGTAAATCGACATGCTCCGCCAGTTGATTTTTTAACATTCGCTGCCAATGAGTTTTATCAGAAATAAATTCTTTTAACGCCACCTCAATAATACCTGCAGTATATCGATTTGGTGTTTTTGCTAATTTTATGGCCTTCCATGCGCCTTGATCAATCCACCGTGTAGGAATTTGTGATGACCGAGTTACCCCTACTTTATCGCCACTGGAAATTGCCAAATAAACATACTGTTCTTGTAAACAATGTTTTTCTGCCCATGTCATATCTCGTGCAATACCTTCATGGGCTTCACATAGTTCTGGGCGCAATATACATTCAGATGTTTCAGGTGCATTGAGAAAACAAGGATAGCAAAAACCTTGAGCAAAAGACTTATTGGTTTTTCGACCACAAGCAATACAGTAAATATTCCCTAAATATTTTAATAATATATAATGGCCAATTAAGTCATTCATGGGCAATTTATCATCACCGATAGGAAGTGAATATTGAATAGTGGAAGCCAATTTGCTTTCCATTTTAAGTATTGTACCAGAGAGTTTCATATCATCAAATTACAGCAATGTACTAAAGTAAAGAACGTTTTTTTATAAAATTTAAAATAAAATTTGGAATTGATGTCCTACACAGCAGTAAATTAAAAATATATGGCACAGAAAAATACTAAATTGGTGATAGTTGAGTCACCTTCCAAAATCAAGACATTAAAGAAATTTTTAGGCAACGACTATGTAATTGAAGCATCAGTTGGGCATATTTGCGATTTATCTAAAAAAGATTTAGGTATAAATATTGATGCAGGATTTGAACCCACTTATGAAGTTTCGCCAGATAGCAAAAAAGTTGTATCAAATTTAAAAAAGGTTATAAAAGACGTTGATGAGTTATACTTGGCAACTGACCCTGACCGAGAAGGTGAAGCCATTGCTTGGCACCTTATGGAGCAACTCAAACCAAAAATTCCAGTAAAACGGTTAGTATTTAACGAGATTACTAAATCAGCAATTTTAGATGCATTTGAAAATACTCGTGATATAGAAATGCCACTATTCAAGGCGCAAGAAACACGCCGAATTTTGGATAGATTATTTGGATTCCAAGTTTCAAAAAAACTATGGTTTAATGTAAAAGGTGGATTATCAGCTGGACGTGTACAAAGCCCAGCAGTGAAAATTTTAGTAGATAGAGAAAAAGAGCGCTCCAAATTTGTAAAGAGCGAGTATTGGAGTGTAACGGGAGAATTTTCTATAAAGGGTGAGCCTTTTTCAGCAACGCTTACTCATATTAATGATGATCGAATTGCAGAGGGAAAATCCTTCGATAAAACTACTGGAAAATTGGTGCAAAAAAATTCTATAGCACTAGATAAAGACAAAGCCAATGCGTTGGCTACGTCAATAATAAATCATAATTGGGAAGTATCAAATTTAGAGAAAAAACCGGGTTCGCAACATCCCTATGCACCATTCATCACATCAACATTACAGCAAGAAGGAATTCGAAAGCTCAGAATGAGTTCTCAGCAAGTAATGCGCGTTGCTCAACGATTATATGAAAACGGTTACATTACTTATATGCGTACGGATTCGGTTCATCTTTCTCAAGAGGCAATTAATGCATCGAGAAATGCAATTACTTCTATGTATGGCGAAAACTATTTACCATCTTCACCGCGAGTATATAAAAGTAAGGCTAAAAATGCACAAGAGGCACATGAGGCAATTCGTCCTGCAGGTTCTACCTTTAAGCATCCTAATGAAATTAAAAATGTAGTGGACGTAGCTGAATATAATTTATACGATTTAATTTGGAAACGTACTGTTGCATCACAAATGGCATCTGCAAAAATCCAAAAGACGACTGTCAAAATTAGTGATGGGACACATACTTTTACTTCTCATGGTAAAATTATAGAATTTCCGGGATTTTTACGTGCCTATGTGGAGGGGGCAGATGATCCAAGTAAACAATTAGACGATAAAGAGAAAAAATTGCCATCCATGTCACAAGGTGATTCGCTGAATTGCGATGCATTAGAGTCTAAGCAACATTTTACTAAACCTGCAAATCGGTTTACAGAGGCATCTCTTGTAAAAGAGTTAGAAACACTGGGAATTGGTCGCCCTTCTACCTATGCTTCTATTATGAAACGAATTCAGGACAAGGGCTATGTAAATAAAGTGAAAGGCTCCATGATTCCCACATTCACAGGATATGCGGTAGTCCAGTTTTTGGAAAATTATTTTGATGAACTAGTAGATCTTCAATACACTTCACAAATGGAAAATAAATTAGATGAAATTTCACTAGGGAAAGTTGAGTCTATTGATTTTCTTAATGAGTTTTATTATGGAGATAATTCTGATATTGATGGGCTAGAAAAAGATTTAGACCAAGAATTTGATAAGGATAAATCTAAGGAAATCATTACTATTATTGATGATGAGGGTAATCCTATTCAAGTGAAGATTGGTAGATATGGTTTATATGTTCAAAAAGGAGAGACTAGAGCTACAATTTTGGATACTATTCCTCCCAGTGAATTAGATAGTTACTATGTTATAAATCTACTTGAAAAGAAAGAGTCTGGCCCTGAAGAATTTGGCACATTACCAGAAACCAATGAGCCAATTTATTTAAAAACAGGGCGATATGGCCCCTATATTCAATCTGGAAAGAAAATGAAATCATTGCTTCCTGGAATGAAAGAAGAAGATGTTACACCCGAAATTGCATTGGCAATTATAAGTTTACCAAAGACGGTGGGAACATGGTCAGAAAATGGGAAGGCCATCAAGGCGGATATTGGACGATTTGGACCTTATATTAAATGTGATAAAGAGACCCGATCTATCCCTGCATCCATCAATTTATTGGATATTACTGAAGAAGATGCAGTAAAATTGTTAAGTGAAAAAAAGAAAACAGGTACATCGGTTCTCAAAGAGTTTGAAGATGGCATTCAATTAAAAGAGGGTAGATATGGTGCCTATGTTACTGATGGCAAGATAAATGCAACCCTTCCAAAATCTACATTACCAGATGATGTTACCATTGAAATTGCAAAGCAGTTAATTGAAGAGAAAAAAGCAAAAGGCCCTACAAAACGCTTTAGAAAGAAAAAGGCGAAATAGACTAAATAATTAACATTTTACGTTCATCCCTCACGCCCAGAATAGTGTAAATTTTCCTTTCTATTTTTATATAATAATTTATTTTAGGACATAAAATGTCAAAAGAGCAATTATCATTGATGGATAAAATTGTATCATTATCCAAGCAGCGTGGATTCATTTTCCAAAGTAGCGAAATTTATGGTGGACTTAAAAGTGCCTACGACTATGGTCCGTTAGGTGTGGAATTAAAACGCAATATCATGAATGAATGGTGGCGGTCAATGGTTCATGAACGTGAAGATGTTGTGGGCATAGATGCATCAATTATAATGCATCCAAAAGTATGGCATGCATCAGGTCATTTGGCAGGGTTCTCAGACCCACTTGTAGATTGTTTAGTGAGTAAAGAACGATTCCGTGCCGATAAGGCACCTCGACCTGAGCCAGGAGATGAACTCCCCATAACTTGTGCCGATAAAGGTCAAGCCAAGACCTATCAAGAAATCATAAAAAATCGTTTTAATGTTGAGCTTCGTCGAAATGGAAAGACGTTAAATGGTCTTCGGGTAATTAATGACAAAAGTTTTGGTTTTTTTGAAGAAGACAATGATGACGCCGTTGTCACATTTCCCTATACTGGCTACGTTGGCCCCACCTTTGGCTGCCCTTTTTTGAGTGATGAACGACAATTTAATTTAATGTTTAGAACACAGTTAGGGCCAGTAGATGTATTGAATAGAATCTCAAAGTTCATGGAAGAAAATAAGGATGCATCTGGTAAAGAAATACGTGAAGGTGTAGATACTATTGTAAAAGAATCAGCAGTATATTTACGACCAGAAACAGCCCAGGCCATGTTTGTTCAGTTTTTGAATTGTCAGCAGTCCATGTCAATGAAAGTACCTTTTGGTATTGCTCAAATGGGCAAAAGTTTCCGAAATGAAATTACTACAGAACATTACATCTTTCGATCCTGTGAGTTTGAACAAATGGAGATGGAATTCTTTGTTGAGCCTGGTACTCAAAAGGAATGGTTAGAATATTGGAGAGATTCTCGACTAAACTGGTGGAAATCTTTTGCTAATCATCCCGAAAAATTCATGTACCGCCCTCATGATAAAGATGAGCTTGCCCATTATGCCGATGCATGTTACGACATCGAATATAAATACCCTTGGGGATATGATGAGTTAGAGGGTGTAGCCAGTAGAACTGATTATGATTTAAAAAAGCATGCCGAACACTCAGGTACAAAACTCAGTTATTTTGACCAACAAAAAGAAGATCCTGAAACAGGAAAACAAGGGTGGCGATATACTCCCTATGTTATTGAACCTGCAGCAGGAGCAACGCGTGGGCTTTTAGTTTACCTTTTGGATGCCTATCATGAGGAAACGGTAAAAGATGCAAAAGGAAATGACTCAACCCGTGTAGTAATGAAATTGCATCCCAAATTAGCACCTATAAAAGTAGCTATTTTACCTCTAGTGAAGAAAGAGGGTTTACCCGAAATTGCAAGAGAGATTGTATCAGATTTCTTCAACGCAGGAATCAATGCCAAATACGATGAAAATCATGCCATTGGAAAACGATATCGCCGACATGATGAAGCGGGTACCCCTTATTGCATCACCATTGATGGGCAAACTAAAGAAGATGGAACGGTGACTATTCGAGATAGAGATACCATGGTGCAAGAACGCATCCCTGCTGAAAAAGCATTGCAAATTGTACAGGACAGATTAAACAAAAGTTAAATGGCAAAATCCCAACCATTTAATGTGGTAGATGACATTGGTCTTTCCCATACCCTAGCGTCCACATTTTACACTGAGGATGAGTATTTTGAAATTTCAAAAGAGAAGATTTTTAGCTCATCTTGGCAACTCATCACTCATAAAAATCAGTTACAAGGTTTAACTCAATATCCATTTACCTTTTTAAAGGGGTATATAGATGAACCGTTGGTGCTTACTCAAGAAAATGAAATAACCCATTGCTATTCAAATGTATGTACTCACCGTGCCCATTTAGTCTGTGTAGATGCCTGTGATAAATCACTGCTACGATGCAGATATCATGGTAGAACTTTTGAGCTTGATGGCAAGATGAAAGCCATGCCAGGTTTTGATGAGGTGAAGAATTTCCCCACTGAAAATGATAATTTAACCCACATCCCGTCATTAATTTGGAAAGATTTTATCTTTGTTTCATTAAATCCAAAAATGGATATTCAACCAATTTTTGATGATATTGAACATCGGTTACAGGGCTATGAATTTGATAAATTAGAATTAGATGAGAGATTGTCCAAATCCTATGAAATTGATGCTCATTGGGCACTATACTGCGAAAACTATTTGGAGGAGTTCCACATTCCATTTTAACACCATCTATTGCATTTTCACAAAATCGTACAGATAATATTGACTATTACTACGAGGGATGGGCTGCTGCCGAAAGAGATTATGGAGGTGGTGGAGCAATTGTAGGTGGCCTAGGTAGTGGTTTTCTATTAGGTTTAATCGGATGGGCTGTTGGTCTTGCGATAGTTGCAAATCAAAATGTTGAAGTTCCGTATCATTATCTATTAGAGTTAAGTAATTCTGATAGAATGAGGTTTGAACAAGGATATAAAGATGCTGTTAAAAAGAAACGTAATGGTAATTTTAATGTGGGTGCAGGATTGGGTACTCTATCAGCGGTTATCTTTATGTTGAATGCAAGCAGTTAGTTGATAATATTAACTGTTAAATAGTTAGCGGTGTTGGTTTACTCCAACACCGCTAATACATCCTGGGCATGTGAGCCTGTTTTCACTTTTTCGAATGTATGCTCAATCATGCCATTTTCATCAATAATATAGGTGATTCTGTATATACCCATATACTCTCGACCCATGAATTTTTTTAGTCCCCATGCTTCATATGCCTTCAGCATTTCATGTGATTCATCACTGAGCAGAGGATATTGAAATCCATATTTTTCGGTAAATTTTAATTGACGTTTTACTGGATCTGCAGACACCCCAAGTATTTGTACATCACTATTTTCAAAATTTTGGAATTCATCACGGAATCCCTTGCCTTCAACGGTTCAACCAGGGGTACTGGCTTTGGGATAAAACCAGAGTACCACTTTTTTCCCTTTAAAATCTTCTAATGACACCATATCCCCATGCTCATTGGGTAATGAAAAGGATGGTGCCTTATCTCCAACATTTAACATAAATTCTCCAAATTGAATATGAATTCCTGAATTGCGAATAGCGTAAATTATCACCATCAAAGATTGAGGAAAAATGATAAAAATATATTCAACATCGTGGTGTCCATCATGTAATGCGGCAAAGCAATTGCTTGCCAGTAAAGGACTTGAGTACGAAGAAATTAATATTGAAGAAATTGGGATGAGTCGTGAAGATTTAGCACAATTAACAGGTGGTATGACCGTTCCCCAAATTGTAGTAAACGATAATAATATCGGTGGATTTGATAAATTGATGATGCTTAACCAATCTGGTGAATTGGAGAAAATGCTCAATGCTTAAAATGGTATCGGATGAAATAAACCAATATTGTGAATCCCATTCAATGGGAGATTCTGATCTTTTAAAGGAACTTACTCAGTACACCTATAACACAGAAGATATTCCTCAAATGGTATCAGGTGTACAAGTGGGGAATGTGCTTCAAGGATATATCCAAATGATACATGCTGAGCGAATTATTGAAGTGGGTATGTTTACAGGCTATAGTGCGTTAAAAATGGCTGAGGTATTACCGGAACATGGTGAGGTTCATACCTGTGAATTAATGGAAAAACATATAAAGACGGCTCAATCCTTTTTTGACCGTTCTCCTCATGGACATAAAATTAAAATTTATCATGGCCCTGCCAGTGAATCATTAGACCTCATGAAATCTGGAAAATTTGATTTTGCATTTATTGATGCAGACAAAATGGGATATTTAGACTATTATCAAAAGTGCATTACAAAAATTAGAAGCGGTGGTATTATCGTTTTAGATAATATGCTATGGAGTGGGCAAGTCGTAAACCCCCAAGATGATGATACAAAAATGTTGGTGAAAACAGCAGAGTATATCCAACAAGACGATAGAGTAATTAACTTTTTGCTTCCCGTACGTGATGGATTAATGGTGTGTATAAAAAAGTAAAATTGAAAGACAAAACAAACCAATAATTAAAAGTTAGAGTGTACTCAGTTTTAAAAAATAAAAATATTTTAGTATGTGTAACGGGATCAATAGCAGCCTATAAGGCGTGTGAGGTTATCCGTCTTCTCCGCAAAGAAGATGTAAATGTACAAGTGATGATGTCAAAATCTGCACAAGAGTTTGTGGGAAAGGCATCTTTTGCCGCACTAACAAATAATGAAGTTATAACTGAGATATTCCCTGATACACCAAAGGCAGGTTTAGAGCATATAGAAATGGCCATTGAACTTGATGCCATTGTGGTTGTTCCTGCCACCGCCAATATGCTTTGTAAAGCAGCCAATGGTGTGGCGGATGATATTATTTCCACAAATTTATCGGTATGTGAACAACCCACTTTATTTGTACCTGCTATGAATTTTAGGATGTGGCAAAATCCTGCAACGATGGATGCAGTAGAAAAATTACGAGAACGTGGTAGAAGAGTAATGAATCCCGAAACAGGTAAACTGGCAAGCCTTCATGAAGGTGAAGGACGACTTCCTGAGATTCCTACCATAATGAATGAGATTAGAGAATTATTTTCATCAGAACTCCCGCTAAAAGGTAAAAAGGTGTTGGTAAGTGCTGGTCCTACCCGTGAAGCCATTGATCCTGTAAGATATATCTCAAATCGGTCTTCTGGAAAAATGGGATATGCATTGGCAACAGTGGCACGAGATTTAGGAGCAGAGGTTACATTGGTCTCTGGGCCAGTTTCCTTACCTCCTGTTCCGGAAATAAATATGGTGATGGTAGAATCTGCAGTTGAAATGCTGTCTTCAATGGAAGATTCAATTGACGAAAAAGATGCGGATTATTTAATTATGTGTGCGGCTGTTGCAGACTATCAACCAAAAACAGTTTCTTCCCAAAAGCAAAAAAGGAAGAAAGATGATTCTACACTTGAACTAATTCCTGCCCCAGATATTCTGAAAACACTACAACCTCAAACTCAAAGTACCATCGTTGCATTTGCATTAGAAACCAATAACGGTGAGGCTGAAGCAAAACGAAAAATGGTGGATAAAGGTGCAGATTTCATTGTACTAAATTATGCCAATGAAGATGGTGCTGGCTTTGAATCTAATACGAATCGAGTGCGTTTATTCTCATCAAGTGGAGATGAATTATCACTGAAAAAAGATCGTAAAGATCGCATTGCATCAAAGATATTTGATTTTATTTTAGCACCCCGCTAAATAGATATATCTAACACCCCCCTTGCTAATTTTTGTAAATTATCTGGTTTTCAGATGATAGAATCTACAAAAGATCCAGATAAAAACATTATTTCACCGCAAAAAATCGACGACGATATTCAGATTGAGCAATCGTTACGTCCGAGCCATTTTGATGAATTTGTTGGTCAAAAAGAAACGGTCGAAAATTTAAAAATATACATAGAAGCAGCCTCTCAACGGGGTGAAGCCCTAGACCATGTTTTATTATTTGGTCCACCAGGATTAGGTAAAACTACCCTGGCCAATATCATTGCGAGAGAATTAAATGTAAATATTAAAATGTCTTCTGGACCTGTACTGGATCGGCCTGGAGATTTGGCCGGAATTCTTACTAATCTTGCGGATAAAGATGTATTTTTTATTGATGAAATCCATCGTCTAAGCAGTGTAGTTGAGGAATATTTATATTCCGCAATGGAAGATTATACCATCGACATCATGTTGGATAAAGGTCCCAGTGCGAGAAGTGTTCAATTAAATTTAAACCCTTTTACATTAGTGGGAGCCACTACACGATTGGGGAATTTGACTTCACCTATGCGAGATAGGTTTGGTGTTATTCTCCGATTAGATTTTTATGACGAACAGGAATTACTAAAAATAATTACACGTTCTGCAAAAATTTTAGATATCCAAATGGATGAAGAAGGTGCCTTAGAAATTGCTCGAAGATCTCGGGGAACTCCACGTATTGCCAATCGTATTTTGAGGCGCGCTCGTGATTTTGCCCAAGTGAAAACTAAAGGGGTAATTTCAAAAGCATCTGCAACAGAAGCATTAGATAGACTGGGTATAGATGCCCATGGATTAGATGATATGGATCGTCGAATTTTATCAGCTTTAGTGAAAAATTTTAATGGGGGTCCCGTAGGATTAGATTCCTTAGGAGTTGCTATTTCGGAAGATGCACGAACCATTGAAGAGGTGTATGAGCCCTATTTAATTAAAGAAGGGTATGTAAAACGAACATCTCGTGGCAGACAAGCCATGAAAAAAACCTATACATATTTAAATGTTGATATGCCAAAAGATGGCAGCCAAATAGATATTTTTTAGAAAGGGGATATATGTTTTTTGGATCTGTAGAAAAACCACCACGTTTATCGGAATTTGAGTTAGAAGTACCAGAAAAGCTCATTGCAAAATTTCCAGCAGAAAAGCGTGATGAATGTAAACTTATGGTACTTGACCGTGAGAATGAAACTATAGAGCATCGTCAGTTCACCGATATTGTTGATTATTTCAAAAAAGGTGATGTGTTGGTGATGAATAATACGAAGGTATATCCTGCACGATTATATGCTTTTAAAGATAAATCTGAAGCAAAAGTAGAAGTATTTTTGTTGAGAGAATTATCAAACGACCTTTGGGAAGCCATGGTTAAACCTGCTAGAAAAGTACGAATTGGAAACAAATTGGTATTTGGTGAAGGTGTGGAATGTGATGTAATTGATAATACTGTTTCTGGTGGTCGTGTATTACGTTTTGAGTATAATGTTCCTGACATTCATGAGTTCATTGAACAAAATGGGCATTCTCCATTGCCACCATATATTGAAAGAGATCCAATTCCTGAGGATAAGGATAATTATCAAACTGTATATGCCAGCGAAAGAGGGTCGGTAGCTGCACCCACAGCAGGTACACACTTTAGTAAAGATCTTCTCAAAAAGTTAGAGAAAAAAGGTGTAAAACTAGCATATATCACTCTTCATATTGGATTAGGTACATTTAGGCCTATTATGGTTGAAGACCTTACTCGCCATCAAATGGATTCGGAGTATTTTTCAATCCCTAAAGAAACCGCTGACATAATCAATGAGGCAAAGCGTAAAAAACGACGTGTGGTATGCGTAGGTACATCAACCATTCGTACGTTGGAAACGGTGGTAACGTCTGGATTTAAAGTAACACCTCGAAAAGGTTGGACTGATAAATTTATTTATCCGCCATATGATTTTAAAATGTGTGATAAAATGATTACAAATTTTCATCAACCTCAATCAACATTAATGATGTTAGTATCGGCATTCACCAATAAAGACTTTATTTTGAAAGCATATAAAGAAGCCATAAAAAAGAAATATAGATTTCATTCTTATGGCGACGCTATGATTATTGTATAATGTCTTTTAAAATAGGACATGGTGTTGATACGCATCAATTAGAATCAGGATATGACCTCACCATTGGTGGGGTCAAAATCCCATTTCATAAGGGGTCAAAGGGTCATAGTGATGGTGATGTATTATATCACGCCATTGTTGATGCCCTTTTGGGTGCAACTGCATTGGGAGACATTGGAAACCATTTTCCGTCTTCTGATGCTCGTTGGAAGGATGCCAATAGTGAAAAGTTTTTGAGCCATGCAAACTCACTGGTTTTGGAAAAGGGGTTTGTAATTTCAAATATTGATTCAACTATATTACTTCAAGCTCCCCATGTTAGCCCGCATATACAGCAGATGAGAGAAAATATATCCCTAATTTTAGACATCTCTTTAGATTCTGTATCGGTAAAAGCTACAACTACAGACCACCTTGGTTATATTGGAAATGGTGATGGTCTTACTGCCCATGCAGTGGTTCTATTAGAGAAGCAACATGGTTAGAGTTAGATTTGCGCCCAGCCCCACAGGCTATCTACATGTGGGGGGGTTACGAACAGCCTTATATAACTATCTCTTTGCTAAACAACACAGTGGAGAAATTGTTCTTAGAATCGAGGACACCGATCAATCTCGAAAAGTTGAAGGTGCAGTAGAGCAAATATTAGATGTATTTACAAAAGTGAATATTCAATTTGATGAGGGTCCAGGTATCAATGAAAAAGTGGGTCCTTATTTTCAGTCTCTGCGATTAGATTTATACTCTTCCCATGTAGAAAAACTCATTGAAACAGGACATGCATACCATTGTTTTTGTACTGCTGAGCGGTTAGATGAATTACGAAAAGAACGACAAGCAAAAAAGGAAAGCACAAAATACGATAAAAAATGCTTACAGCTTTCTCCAGAAGAAATTGAGTCAAAAAAACGTGAGCTTTCCTATGTTATTCGTTTAAATGTTGAAGAAGATAATTCCATTAAATTTGATGATGCAGTAAGGGGAAAAGTGGTATTTAATACCAATGAGATTGACGATCAAGTATTATTAAAATCAGATGGATTTCCTACCTATCATCTGGCCAATGTTGTCGATGATTACCACATGGGAATTACCCATGTAATTCGCGGAGAGGAATGGCTATCCTCAACTCCCAAGCATATCATATTATATAATGCTCTTGGTTGGGATTTACCTGAATTTGCACATGTTCCACTATTGTTGAATCCAGATAAGTCTAAACTATCTAAGCGGCAAGGAGATGTGGCAGTAGAAGATTATTTGGCCAAAGGCTTTTTACCTGAAGCACTGTTGAATTTTGTAGCATTTCTTGGATGGAACCCTGGAGATGATCGTGAATTTTTTACCTTAAATGAATTAACAAAAACATTCTCTTTAGAGCGAATTCAAAAGGGTGGTGCTGTTTTTAATCAAGAAAAATTACAATGGATTAATAGCCATTATTTGAAGTCGCTACCATTAGAAAAAATAATAGATTATTATGTTCCATTCAATAACCTAAACATTGATACAGATTCAATACAATTTAAAAATGCTGTTGATTTTGCTCGTGAAAGAGTGATTACCTTGATTGAAATTGAAGATGAGATTAGACCATTTTTTGAAATTTCTCCATTTGATCATGAAATGTCTGCTTTAATTTCTCAAGAAAATTCACAGCAACTATATACTCATCTAAAATCTCATATTGAGAATGCATCAAACTTGGACTCTCACAGTGTCAAAGATATAGTTTCACAAATATCATCGGAGTTAGGGATTAAGGGTAAAGATTTATTTTTTCCGCTTCGGTTAGCACTCTATGGAGATGTAAAAGGACCCAGTATCCATGGAATATATTCAGTGCTTGGTAAAGAATTTTTTTTAAATCGATTAAATAATGTAATTGAATAATGGCAGAAGAAATTTATACTCATTTTATAAAAGAAATTATCAATGAAGATTTAAAAAACAGGAAAAATGGTGGCCGTGTACACACTCGATTTCCACCTGAACCCAATGGATATTTACATATCGGCCACTCAAAATCTATTTGCTTAAATTTTGGTCTTGCTGAAGAGTATAATGGTAAATGCAATCTTCGGTTTGATGATACCAATCCTGTAAAAGAAGAAGATGAATATGTAAAATCTATTATTGAGGATGTAAAGTGGTTGGGATTTAACCTTGATGAAGATAATGTTTTATTTGCATCCGACTATTTTCAACAAATGTATGACCATGCAGTTTCCCTCATCAAGGAGGGAAAAGCTTATGTAGATGACCAATCTCCCGAAGAAATTAAAAATTCACGTGGTACATTAAAAGAACCTGGCAAAGAAAGTCCATATAGAAACAGAAGTGTAGAAGAAAATCTCCAATTATTTGAGGGCATGAAAAATGGTCAATATGAAAATGGAGAAAAAGTACTTCGTGCAAAAATAGATATGTCATCTCCAAATTTAAATTTTAGAGATCCCATCATGTATCGAATTTTACATGCTTCACATCATCGAACTGGTGACAAATGGTGTATTTATCCTATGTACGATTGGGCTCATGGATTGGAAGATTCTATTGAAGGGATTACTCATTCAATTTGCACATTGGAATTCCAAGATCATCGCCCATTATATGATTGGTTTTTAGATGAGTTAGGTGTTCATCATCCGCAACAAATTGAGTTTGCTAGGCTCAATTTAAACTACACTGTCATGAGCAAAAGAAAGCTAAAGCAATTGGTTGATGAAGGACATGTTTTGGGGTGGGATGATCCTAGAATGCCTACAATTTCAGGTTTTCGCCGAAAAGGATATTCACCAGAATCTATTCGTGAATTAAGTGATCGAGTAGGCGTGGCAAAAAGAGATGGAATTGTGGATATTGCACTGTTGGAGAATTGCCTGCGAGAAGATTTAAATAAGCGTTCTCAACGAGTAATGGCAGTTTTAGATCCACTAAAAGTAGTAATAACCAATTATCCAGATGGCGAGTCAGAAGAATTGGATGCCGTAAATAATCCTGAAAATGAAGCAGATGGAAAGCGAAAAGTTCCATTTAGTCGTGAATTGTGGATTGAAAGAAGTGATTTTATGGAAGATCCGCCCAAAAAGTTTTTCCGTTTAGGTCCGGGACGAGAATCACGGTTATTGCATGCGTATTATATTACTTGTAACGATGTAGTTAAAGATGAAAATGGGAAAATAATTGAACTCCATTGCACCTATGATCCTAAAACAAAGGGAGGGTGGTCAGATGATGGTCGCCGTGTGAAAGGTACTCTCCATTGGGTTTCAGCCAATCGTGCTGTAAATGCAGAAGTTCGACAATTTGAACATCTATTCAATGTTGAAAATCCAAGTAAAGTTGAAGAGGGAAAATCCTTTTTAGACAATATAAATCCTAATAGTTTGGCGGTTTTAGAAAATTGCAAATTAGAGCCATCTTTGTTAGATGCAAAATGTGGAGACTATTTCCAATTTACCCGAAATGGCTACTATTGTGTTGATACAGATTCTGCTCCAAATAATTTAATTTTCAACAGAAGCGCTACTCTCCGAGACAGTTGGGGAAAGAAAAATAAATAATACTACGGTAGTAAAATCCCATGCCAAAGTAAATTTGGGATTACGAGTCCTCAGCAAGCGAAGCGATAATTATCACAATATTGCCAGCACCTTTGTAGAATTAGAGTTTCATGATACATTAACCTTTGAATCACAAAATACGTATTCTTTGTCTTGTAATATTCCAGAAGTTCCAACGGATGATTCTAATTTAATTTCTAAAGCTTATTCTGAATTATTGCCTTTCAAATCTTGCGAAACCTCTCATTACAAAATTAATATTGAAAAAAATATTCCTATAGGTGGTGGTTTGGGTGGAGGCAGTAGTAATGCAGCATATACTCTCACCACGCTAAATGATTTGTGGGATTGCAATTTATCTTATGAAAAGTTGTGCAAAATTGGGAAAAAAATAGGTGCAGATGTCCCATTTTTTATAAGGGGTGGCGTTCAGAATGTTTGGAGTATTGGTGATATGCTTTCTCCACTAGAAATAGATGTGCTTAATAAATATACCTTTTTGCTTATTTTACCAGAGATTTCTATATCCACACCTTGGGCATATAAAAGTTTAAATATTTCTTTGCATGAAGATAATTCTATTCCTAAATTTTCGCCCTTGACGGAGCCAGTAAACTGGCAGTTATTTGAAAATGATTTTGAACGGGTTATCCGATCAACATATCCAGAAATCGACGAAATTAAATCACAATTACAAAATTGTGGTGCAGTTTTTGCCGGTATGTCGGGAAGTGGCTCGACTATGTTTGGTATCTTTGATAGCCGCGATTTAGCTCAGCAATCTGCTGAGAAATTTTCGCATTACCAAACCATCGTCACTTTTCCCAAATCATCTTAATTTCTGGATATTTTGCTCACCCAATTTATTGGGGCGTAGCACAATTGGCAGTTGCACCTGACTGTTAATCAGGCGGTTGGTGGTTCGAGTCCACCCGCCCCAGCTGGATAACCAATTTGAAAAAATATTGGGGGATCGTTTAATGGTAGGACATCGGTTTTTGGTGCCGAGTATCGGGGTTCGACTCCCTGTCCCCCAGCAATGAAAATCTTTTCCGGAAGATCAAATCTCGCATTAGCTGAAGGTATTGCCAGTTATCTTGGTATGCCTTTGGGTGATGTGGACATCAAAGTATTTAGTGATGGTGAAATTAGTGTAGCCTTTGAGGAAAATATCCGCAACGAGGATGTTTTTATTATTCAATCTACCAATCCACCCTCCGATAATATTTTAGAGCTTTTACTTATGTTGGATGCTGCACGTCGTGCGTCTGCAAGAAGTGTAGTGGCAGTAATTCCATATTTTGGATATGGGCGTCAAGATCGTAAAGATCGTGCTCGTGTTCCCATTTCATCTCGTTTGATGATGGATTTAATTACTGCTGGAGGTGTTGATAGAATCATTACCATGGACTTGCACTCCCCTCAAATTCAGGGATTCGCCAACGTTCCTTTTGATCACTTATATTCACGAATGGCATTGTTAGATCATCTACGTGATTTGGGACTTAATGAGGATACGGGCGTTGTGTTAGCTCCAGATGTGGGTTCAGCAAAAATGAGTCAATCTTATGCAAAAAAACTTCAAGTTGGATTTGCATTAATCGATAAACGCCGACCTAAACCAAATATGGCTGAAGTGGCCAACTTGGTAGGTGAGTTAAGTGAGAAACATGTACTCATTATTGATGATATGATTGACACTGCAGGCACAATTTGTAATGCTGCACAAACAGCTATTGATGAAGGTGCATTATCTGTAACAGCAGTGGCCACCCACCCTGTATTATCAGGACCATCAATAGAGCGGCTATCTGCATCACCAATTTCAAAAGTGGTAGTATGTAACACTATTGAATTGGGTGATAAAGTAAATTTTGAAAAATTAGAGATTATCTCTGTTGCCGAAGTATTTGGCGAATCAATAAAACGAATTGTAGATGGAACATCATTGAGTTCCATGTTCGATTTTTAGTAATAGGAGCATATAAAAAATGTCAGTTAAAGAATTTAAATTAGAAGTTGCTAAGCGTGAGGCTCATGGCAAGAAAGCCATTAAGGAAATTCGCCGTGAAGGCGGTATCCCTGGTGTGTATTATTCTCACGATTCTAAAGCCAGCATTCCTTTTACCATAACAAAGGATGAAATTCATGAAGCTAAAAAATCTGGTGCTCATATTTTTAATATCAGTGTGGGTAGTAAAAAGAGAAACGTGATTTTTAAATCTGTTCAATATCATCCTGTTACTGATGAAATTTTGCATATTGACCTCTATGGTGTAAAAATGGATGAAGTAATTACTGTGAAAGCAACAATCCATTTAGTTGGTGATGCCGAAGGTGTTAAATCTGAAGGTGGAATTTTAAATGCGCCGACTTCAGAAATTGAAATTCAATGTCTTCCTGGAGATATCCCAGATGCTATTGAAGTTGATGTAACAGATTTAAAATTGGGTGATAGTCTTCAAGTTGCCGATATCAATTTAGACGAAAAGCATAAGCTAATGAGTAGCCCAGAAGCTGTGGTGGCCTCAGTGACTCATGCCATGAGAGAAGAAGAGCCTGTTGCAACTGAAGAAGATGTTGATGTATTTATGGATGATGATGCTCCAGCAGATGCATCTGAAGAATCATCAGATGATGCAAATTCTGGAGATGCTTCAGAAGGCGAATAATGGTCCTCGTTGTTGGACTTGGCAATCCGGGAACTAAATACACAAATACCAAACATAATTTTGGTTTTTGGGTTCTCAATAAGTTTGCCGAAAAAAGTTCTTTGAAATTTAAAGCTGGTAAAGGGGATTACCTTTACGCTAAAGACGGCGATTTGATTTTAGCTAAACCCACAACGTATATGAATAATAGTGGTGTAGCTGTGGGTGAAATTTGTAGATATTTTAATCTTTCACCTGAAAATGTAATCGTAGTCTATGATGATATCGATTTACCTTTAGGTACAATCCGACTTCGACCATCTGGCGGAACGGGTGGTCATCGAGGAATTGAATCAATGATATATCATCTCAAATCAGAAGATTTTAATCGTTTGCGATTAGGCATTGCCACCGATGAGCATATGCGTCCTTCTGAAAAATACGTTTTAAAACCATTTTCTGAAAAATATTCAGATTCGGTTGAAATAGCTATTAACAATGCCTGTGATGCATTATCACATTTTATTCAACATGGTATTGTTGATACAATGAATAAATTTAATTAACTAAAAAGGATAATTACTGAATGGATAATTTATATCTTGTAGTTGGTGCAGGTGTACTTGCAATGCTTTACTCTTTCTGGAAAACCAGTTGGATTAATAGTCAAGACGAAGGCACAGAACGAATGAAACAAATTGGTTCAAGTATTGCTGATGGTGCTATGGCATTCTTAAAAGCTGAATACCGTATTCTATCAATTTTTGTAGTTGCTGTTGCAATTTTATTAAGCTATGCAAACTCAGGAAAAGGTGATTCTAGTCCATTAATTGCACTTTCATTTATTGTAGGGGCAATAGCGTCTGCATTAGCGGGTTACCTTGGAATGAAAGTAGCAACTAAAGCAAACAATCGTACCACAAATGCTGCACGTAGAAGCTTGGCAAAAGCGCTTAATGTTGCTTTTACCGGTGGCTCTGTAATGGGATTATCTGTTGTTGGTTTAGGTGTACTTGGTCTAGGGGTCCTATTCATCTATTATTCTTCTGAATTTCCTGAAATTTCAACTCGATTAAATGTATTATCAGGATTTTCTTTAGGTGCATCATCAATTGCACTTTTTGCACGTGTAGGTGGTGGTATATATACAAAAGCTGCTGATGTAGGTGCTGACCTTGTAGGTAAAGTTGAAGCAGGTATTCCTGAAGATCATCCATTAAATCCTGCAACTATTGCTGATAACGTAGGTGATAATGTGGGTGATGTTGCTGGAATGGGTGCAGACTTGTTCGAATCTTATGTAGGTTCTATTATTGGTTCTATGGTTTTAGGCGCAAGCATTTTAGTAAGTGGTGAGTTAGATATGAACTTTGTAATCCTTCCACTGTTAATTGCAGCTTCTGGTATTGTAGTATCCATCATTGGTACGTTTATGGTATCTGTAAAAGAAGGTGGTGATCCTCAAAAAGGATTAAACAAAGGTGAGTTTGGAAGTGCATTCATTATGATTGCAGTAATTTACCGCCTCATTGATACATATCTTCCTGCTACATTTACTCAAGGTGGTGTTGATTACACATCTATGGGTGTATTTTGGGCCACAGTAATTGGTATAGTTGCTGGACTTGGAATTGGTATGATTACTGAGCATTATACAGGAACTGGTACTTCACCCGTAACTTCAATTACTAAACAATCTATTACTGGCCCTGCAACAAATATTATTGCAGGATTAGGTGTGGGTATGCAATCTACAGCATTCCCAATATTAATTCTTGCTGCAGGAATCATGGGAGCACACCATTTTGCAGGATTATATGGAATTGCAATGGCAGCCTTAGGTATGCTTGCTAATACGGGTATTCAACTCGCTGTTGATGCTTATGGCCCAATTTCTGATAATGCAGGTGGTATTGCTGAAATGGCTGAACTCCCTGCAGAAGTTCGTGAGAGAACAGATAAATTAGATGCAGTAGGAAATACTACTGCTGCAATCGGTAAAGGTTTTGCTATTGGTTCTGCGGCATTAACTGCATTAGCCTTATTCGCAGCATTTATGGTTCAAAGCGGAATCACATCAATTGATATTTCAAACCCAATGGTCATGGCTGGATTATTTGTTGGTGGAATGCTTCCGTTTCTATTTTCATCAATGGCCATGGGTGCGGTAGGACGTGCCGCTATGGCAATGATTGAAGAAGTAAGAAGACAATTTAGAGATATCCCTGAACTTAAAGCTGCATTAGATGTACTTAACAAAGGTGATGAGTCAACGTGGTCAGATGCAGACAAAGCAACCTATGAAGCAGGATTAGATAAGGCTGAACATGGCAAATGTGTTGAAATTTCAACTCAATCAGCAATTAAAGAAATGGTGATGCCAGGAATTTTAGCGATTGTATCACCTGTTCTTGTAGGATTTACATTTGGGCCAGAAACACTTGGCGGATTGTTAGCAGGTGTAACGGTTGCTGGTGTACTTATGGCTATCTTCCAATCTAATGCTGGTGGTGCATGGGATAATGCTAAAAAAATGATTGAAGAAGGCGTTGAGGTTGACGGCGTAAAATTGGAAAAAGGTTCTGAAGCTCACAAAGCAGCTGTTGTGGGTGATACGGTAGGAGATCCATTTAAGGATACCTCTGGACCATCTTTAAATATATTAATCAAATTAATGTCAGTTGTATCATTGGTTATTGCCCCATTAATTGCGGGATAACCTTAGGATAGGAGTAATACATGAATTACTATGAAACGCTATATATTGTTCATTCAGCTTTAGAAGCAGGGCGACTAAAAGATATTGTTCTTAGTGTTGAGGATGTTCTTAAAGCTAATGGGGGCACACCCATTGCTACTGAAGTATGGGGAAAGAAAAAATTAGGGTACCTCATTGATAAACAAAAATATGGAACATATATTTTAGTGCAGTTTAAATCTGATGGTTCTAAAAACAACAATTTTAATGTTGAGTTAGAACATAATCCTAGCATTTTAGCTTATATGACAATCCGCATTGAAGAAGATGGATTGCGTGAGCAAACAGACGATTTAGATGCTCAAATTGCAGGTAAAGATTCTGCTAATTCAAATGCTGAAGAAGGCAAAAAAGAAGAAGCTACGGAAGCAGCTGAAACAGCTACCGATGCAAAAGAAGCTGTAGAAGCATCTGCTAATTCAGAAGTTGCTGAAGAAGTGGCCACTGAAACAGCTGTAGCTGAAGAACCATCTGAAGAAGCTGGAGAAGAAACTCCTGTTGCTTCTGAAGAGAAAGTTGAGGAATAATTATGTCATTTGTATCCAATCGTAAAATTTGTGTTTTCTGCGAGAATTCTGAAATCACTATTGATTATAAAGAGTACAAATACCTCCGTAAGTTTTTAACTGAACAAGGTAAAATTATCCCTGGTCATGTTACTGGAGTTTGTGCAAAACATCAACGTCAATTAACACGTGCAGTAAAACGTGCAAGAAATATTGCATTATTACCGTATGCTGTTGATCCACGCAATGTATAGGAGATAGTCATGCAAATTATTTTAAATAAAGACGTAGATACATTGGGAAAAGCGGGTGAGATTATCACCGTTAAAGATGGTTTTGCAAGAAACTATTTAATTCCTCAAGGTATGGCAACCATTGCTACTAAGAAAAATATTGAGGCGACACAGAAAAATATTGAAGTGCAAGCACGCAAAGATGCCAAAACAAGATCAAATCTTGAAGCATTGGCTGAACGCTTAAATAAACTCACTTTAAAGTTTGAACTTCAAGCTGGAGAAGATGAAAAACTATTTGGTTCTGTAACAAACTCAATGATATCTGAAGCTATTGCAGAAAAAGGATTTACTGTAGATAGAAAAGAAATAGAGATGGAAGATGCCATTAAATCGGTAGGGAATCATTTTGTAAATGTGAAATTAGGCAATGGATTTTCTGGTCGTGTAAAAATTAAAGTAGCTGCCAAAGCGTAGATACTTTTAATTCACATTAAAAAAAGCCTCTGTTTACAGAGGCTTTTTTTGTTTATAATCCGTTTGCCACGTATCTGTAAACTTTTACAAAACTCACATAACAATTCATCACGATTAATTACAGATTGCACCTAAATTTCCCTATGTTTGTGCGTGTAACATTTCCTATTTCTCGGTTTCAAACCTTTACCTATTCGGTACCCTCTAATTTACATTCAAAAATACAGCCAGGTTCGTGTGTTCAAACCCCCATGGGAAAGCGTACACTTATTGGATATGTACTATCTATTGATGATAAATCAATATATAATGGGAAAGTAAAAGACATCCTTAATATTCATGAGTCTGATTTAAATCTACCACAAGATTTATGGAATACCCTTGAGTGGATGTCAAAATATTATATTACACCTATGGGACAAGTTTTGAAATCTGCAATCCCCCAAAGCTTTATGGAGGCTTACTCCCCCCAATTAGTCAAGTATGTTCAAATTACACCTGAAGGTGAATTAGCCTTAGAATCTTGGGACAGTAATGCCCATGCACAACATGAATTTTTATTGGCATTATCACAAATTGATGAACCCATTCGCCTCTCAAGTATGAGTGAAATTGTATCATCGCCACATAGTATATCAAGGGTATTAGAGAATAAGGGATTTATTAAAACTGCTCAACAAGCAAAAGTGTATGATCCCTTTGATATGATGGTTCCTGGTGAAGCACAAGAAATTACATTATCTCCTGCACAAAATGCAGTGTTCAAGCCCATCAAAAAAGAATTGAACAATGGAAAATATTCACCGTTCTTGCTTCATGGAGTTACGGGTAGTGGCAAAACAGAAGTCTACTTAAAGTTAGCCCAAGAGGTGGTAAATAACGGAGGCACCGTATTAGTACTTGTGCCTGAAATTAGCCTTACTCCTCAAGTTGCTAAACGGTTCAGAAGGGCATTTGGTGCTGGTGTTGCACTTTGGCACAGTAAAATGACAAAAGCTGAAAAAGGGTGGACATGGCAACAATTAAAAAAAGGTAATTACACCGTAGTTGTGGGAGCGCGCAGTGCCATGTTTGCTCCATTAAATAATTTGCAATTAATTATTGTAGATGAAGAACAGGAGTCATCTTATAAACAAGAGTCCCCTTCTCCACGATATCATGCCCGAGATGTTGCGCTAATTCGAGGTAAATACGCCAATGCTACCGTTCTATTAACCAGTGCTACCCCCAGTTTGGAATCTCATTATAATTCTATTAAGAAGAAACTGTCCCATCTCAAACTTTCTGAAAGGTTTGGTGAATCAGCATATCCCAAAGTAAAATTAGTGGATATGAAAAATGAATCCACTTTCGGTGAGGAAGCTCCAATACTTAGTGATATTTTGAAAGAAGAAATTGAGCATTGTTTAAAAAATAATGAGCAAATAATTCTATTGCAAAACCGGCGAGGATTTTCACTAATTCAACAATGTGAGGAGTGCGGTTGTATATCCACTTGTAACCAATGTGCAGTTAGTTTAACCTATCATCGAACGCAGCAAAAACTCATTTGTCATTATTGCAAATTTGAATCTCCGATTCTTCATACATGTGGAGAATGCAAGGGTGATTCACTTCAATTGAAGGGATCAGGCACCCAACATGTGGAAGAAGTTATTCGTGAAACTTTTCCCAATACTAACGTACTGCGAATGGATGTTGATACAGTACAAAAACGCGGTGCACATCATAAAATTCTCCAACAGTTTGAAGATGGGAAAGCAGATATTCTATTGGGTACACAAATGATTGCCAAAGGACTTGACTTTCCCAATGTAACATTGGTGGGAATCATAAACGCTGATTCGGGGTTATTTTTGCCTGATTTTCGTGCAGGTGAACGCACCTTTCAGTTATTATACCAAGTATGTGGTCGGGCAGGTCGACATACCAAACCAGGGAAAGCAGTTATCCAAACCTATAATCCCCAAGATCCGTATATTCAATCAGCAGCACAATTAAATATTCAAAAGTTTTATAGTATTGCGCTTGCACAACGACAAGAGTTAGCCTATCCGCCCTTTTCACGAATTTCACGCATACTCATATCAGGGAAAAACCAAAATAATGTAAATTCAATTTCTTCTCAGTTGAGTGCAAAACTACATTTAAACAATATGGATTTTCAAATATTAGGCCCAGTTCCTGCACCTATTGAGCGTATTAGAGAAAATTGGCGAAATCACATTATTATAAAATCAACTGCTTCTTCAGCTTCAAAAATTCATACATTCATTTATAATGTATTGGGGATTAATATTTTTGAAGGGGTACAGAAGGGGGTAAGGGTTCAAATTGACATGGATCCTGTTTCAATGCTATGAGGGGTTTACTATTTATATTATTGATTTCACTAAGTTGGACATCAGTATTTGATACCAATTGGGGACCATGTACACTAGAAATTTATGGTGGAAAGATTGAAAATATTGATGCGGTTAAAAATATTATTTTAGAACAAACCAAACTAATGGTTGATGATTGGGGAGAAGTACAAAAACGACCATTTTCAGTGTATATCACTGCAAGTGAAGCAGATTTTTTCAAAAAAGCAAAGGGGCCAATTCCAGAATGGGGTATTGCCGTTGCCAAAAAAAATCCTGATCGAATCATCATTCAAGCTCCTCATGTATCGGGTATATCATTTTCACGTTTATTGGAAGTAGTCATTCATGAACTGAATCATGTATTCCTCAACAGAATCAAATTTAATCACACCTTCCCATCATGGTATAAAGAGGGGATGGCCATGCGTCAAGCAGATGAATTTTCATTCAAGCATCGGCTAGAAATTTCAAAAGCCAAGTGGAATAATCGTCTACACTATTTTAATGACTTGGAAAGTTTTAATAGAGTAAAAAAATCCAATTCCACATTGGCCTATGCACAATCTGCTGCCATGGTGTATGCATTGGAATACTATTATGGAAATGACATCCACAATAATATTATATCTACAATGCAGCAAGGGACTCCATTTTGGAAAACACTAGAATCTATTACATCCCATGATAGAACAGATGTGCAAATAAATATGGAGATTTTTATTGAAGACAATTATAATTGGATGTTTTTGGCAAATGCCTCTAAGTTAATCTTTATTTTTCTACCAATTATTTTGGTAGGGGGATTTATATACAAACGCCAACGAAATAAAAAGATTTTAAAACGTTGGGAAATTGAAGAAGAATTAGAAAAATTGAATGATGAAAATTCTCATTTGGATTAGTACAATATTAATTTCATTGGGATATGCCCAATCTCTATATCCCCTTAATTCTATTCCATTGAATGGACGTGATATAGCCTTTTCAGGAGGCGGTGAATCCATTTTAACTCACTATGGAAGCCATAACCCTTCAAGTATAATTAAACGAGATGGTGTGGGAATTCATACTCAAATTTTCCCTACGGGCATCTCATTATTAGCTGCAGATATATTCATTCCCACGTCCAAATATATGTATGTGTTTACCATTGCAAATTTACATTTTGGTACCTTTAAAGATGGCTTAAGCAATGAAACATTTTCTGCTAATGATATCTTAATTAAGGGGGCTATAAAATCAAAGTGGTCATCCATTTCAGTGGGTGTAAGCGGTGCTTACAACTACAGCAATATAGAATCTACTACTTCGCAGAGTGTATATTTTTCAATGGGAATGCGTTCCCAAATTTCTACCCTTTCGGGGTTTGGAATATCTCTGAAGAATATAGGATTTATATTTGATGATTATGGCGATGATAAAGAAAGTATTGAACCTCAAATTCAAATATCAATGTATACGACGCCATCATATTTACCTGCCGTTGTTTATACTGATTTAAAAAAATATGCCGATTTTTCTGCAAACAAGCTCATTTCAGGAATTGAATTAAATACAAAAAATAAAATTAAACTTCGTTTAAGTTCGGCATTTACAATAGCAAATTCAAAAATTGTAAATGAAAATATCGGTCTTGGTATAAAATTTAAATTACTCAGTTGGGATATGGATATTGCCACAGGGCATCTTCCCAATGTAGGGTTTATTAATTCTTTAACGCTAAGTAAAACTTTTTAGCTTATAACGCCATATTTTTTCCCAACTTTTATAAAGGCTGCAATAGTAGCATCTAATTGAGCTTTAGTATGTGCTGCACTAATTTGTACCCTAATTCTTGCCTCCCCTTTGGGCACAACAGGGAAGAAAAATCCTATAACATACACCCCTTCGGCAAGCATATCTCTAGCGATTTCTTGAGAGAGCTTTGCATCACCTAACATTATAGGTACAATAGGATGCACCCCCTCTTTTATTTCAAATCCAGCATGTGTCATTTCAGTTCTAAAATAAGATGTATTTTCTTCAACTCTATCGCGTAATTCTGTGGTCTCAGATAAAATATCCAACACAGCAATAGATGCAGTAACAATCGCCGGTGCCACCGAATTACTAAATAAGTATGGTCGAGAACGTTGACGAAGCATATCGATTATTTCTTGTCGGCCAGAGGTGAATCCTCCAGAGGCACCTCCCAGTGCTTTCCCTAATGTAGAGGTTACAATATCTACACGACCCATTACATTACAATGTTCAATAGAACCACGCCCAGTTGGGCCAAAAAATCCAGTGGCATGTGAATCATCCACGTGTACCAGTGCGTTATATTTTTCTGCTAAATCACAGATTGCTTCCAGCTTAGCCACATAACCATCCATAGAGAATACACCATCAGTAGTAATAAGCCGTGTACGGGCATTTTGTGTATTTTGCAAAATTTTTTCTAACTGTACCATATCAGAATTTGAATAACGATGTCGCTGTGCTTTACAGAGGCGTACACCATCAATGATAGATGCATGATTTAATGCATCAGAAATAATAGCGTCATCTGGACCAAGAATGGTTTCAAATAATCCACCATTTGCATCAAAGCAGGACGTATACAATATGGTATCATCCATTTGTAAAAATGCCGATAATTTATCTTCTAAAGTTTTATGTATAGATTGAGTACCACAAATAAATCGAACTGAACTAAGCCCAAATCCCCATTTATCAAGACCATCTTGTGCTGCTTTGATGAGCCGTTTATCGTTCGAAAGCCCTAAATAATTATTGGCACAAAAGTTTAATACATTTGCTTCATTTACATGAATTTCTGCCGATTGCTGAGATTCAATAATGCGTTCATCTTTATACAATCCTGTAGATTTAATATCTGCCAACTCTGTTGATAATCGTTGTGTAATAGTATCCATTTATTTCTCGTATTGTTTACTAATTTGAGGAATTAAATATTGTTCAAAGGCATCATCCAAATTATAGGTGGGCTGCCAGTTCCAATCTTGTTTTGCCAAATCATCATTAACATTTGTGGGCCAACTATCTACTATAGCTTGACGCTTTTCATTCACCGAAATATTGATTGATGCATTGGGAAAATATGTTTTCACTTGATCTGCAAATTCCCCCGCACTGGGATTAAATGCCGTAATATTATACACATGTTGAGATAGTTGAGATTTTTTTACATCCATTAAATTTAATATGGCTTTTATTGCATCGGGCATAACCATAAATGGCATACGTGCATCATCCCGGACAAAACAATTATAGACTTCACCTTTTGCAGCAGCATGAATCATTTCAGGAAGGAAATCACTGGTTCCCCCAGTAGGAACGGTCATTGCACTAATAATTCCCGGAAAACGAATGGATCGAAAATCTACCAAATTGGATTTATAATCATCGGCTAATCGATGATAATAATTGGCATGATATATTCCTAGTTTTTCACAATAGAGTTTATTGCATCCATACATGGTTTCTGGGTGACAGTATTCTATTTCTGAAATTGCACCGGCATTTTCTTTTTCTCCATTCATACCATATACTGCAATAGAACTGGGAAAGAAAAACTTTACGGGATTCCCTTGACTTTTAGCTTGATCAATGGCCAAACTGAGTAAATTAAGTGTACCGGTTACATTTACCTCATGGGCCATTTGGGGAGAAAACTCTGCACGCGTGCTCAGTAATGCAGCCAAGTGAAAAATGGTGGTTATTTCATATTCACTGTTGAGTTGTTCTAATAAATTTTTATCTAATATATTGCCCACAACAGATTCTTGCACACATCCATCCATTTCAGATGAAAGGGGGTGCAGGTCCAATGCAAGAATGTTCTTTTCACCTTGCGCATTGAGGGCATGTATAAGACCGTGACCAATTTCTCCATTGGCACCGGTAATGAGTATACTCTGCTTTCGCATTTATTAATCCTATTATGAAATTTGAACGGGGGATAATTTACAAGACTTCTCACCATTCTACCTTGATTTGCATAGATGATAACCAATAATTTTAATCATGCACGCACGCACTATATTTATAGCTATACTCATGATTTTAATGAGTTGCGCCAAAAACTCTATAACGTCTGAACCACCATCTACCATCCAATTTGGTACTGATGAAACTCTAGACATCATTACATGGAATATTGAAGACTTCCCTAAAAATAATGAATTTACAGTGGATAAATTAGCCGAAATGATTGAAGCCATTGATGCAGATATTATTGCCATGCAGGAGATTGGTAGTGATACCTATTTCAATTCATTATTAAATAAATTAGATGGGTGGACTGGTGAACGAACCCCAGGCTCATACGGGTTGGCATATGTGTTTAAATCCAACTTAAATATTATTGATATATATGAAATTGAAGAACTGGATGAATATGAACTTTCACGTACACCCTATATGATAGAGGTGAGCTGGAACGATGAACTTGTGTATATCATAAATAATCATTATAAATGTTGTGGGGATGGAAGTATTGACACAACTCAATATGATGACGAAGAGTATCGACGGTTACAGTCTATTCAAATGACTAAAGCATATTTAGACTCTACACATTCTACCCATAATATTGTACTATTGGGGGATATGAATGATGAGCTGAATGATCCCGTTTCTGATAATGTATTTGTAGATTTTATAAACGCTCCAAATTATACCTTTGCCGATTATAATATTGCGTGGGAAAACTCATCCTCTAATTGGTCTTTTCCCACATGGCCCAGCCATTTAGACCACATTCTCATATCCAGTGAATTATATAATAATCATGATACCACCTATACCATAAAAGCAGAACAATATTTCAATAGTGGATGGAGTGAATATGAGGATTATATTTCAGACCATCGCCCTGTTGGCATACGGCTGATGATGGAATGAGGACAGATATTTTATGTAAGCGCTTAGAGGTTTGTAATTAGAAATAATGGTTGAGATTTGTATTATATCCTCCATCTCTCCCCAGTCTACATTATTGCAGACTGGGAACAGATGTTTTGGTTTATATGAG
>CAYFMU010000007.1:0-88206 GCA_964344315.1 uncultured bacterium
TATTGTCATTACTATAACTTACGACCTTTCTCATAAGCTTAACTAGTCATGACCCGGATAAATATTTTCAACAGACAACACATCCCGAGTGGGAGTCCCCTTGATAAAGTGAAATTTTAAATCCAATAATTCTTGATTATTGCCAACGGTAAGATGTAAATCGCCTTTCAATATTGGGGCATATTCGGAAATGTCATAAATCCATTGCCAGCCATTTTCACCGCCCATTTTCAGGCGTTTGCCATAGGGAGTAACAAAACTCCCTAAGCAGAATTGTTCAGTTGTATCCGCCGTTGGTACATCTATAAACGTACTCCAAATATAGTCCCACTCACCGCAAGGATATTTATCTCCTGCAGTGAGAGAGTCACATTTTAGCGTTTGTACCATGAGAATCTTTGCCCACTGTTCATCTGTTTCGGGAAACGACACCACAGTTTTATACTGTGCATTCCAACCTTCTGGGCTAGGTGTTTCAAAAGTTACAGGGTGGATGGTGAGGGTATCTGAAATTGAAGCAAATAATAGGGAAGATGTAAGTAAAAATAATAATTTCATTTTATTTTTTAAATTTCATTTTATTTTTTACGGCCCTTTTTACCACTGGTTTTACTGCGTCTATTACCACCACTTTTACTCCTCTTATTGCTACGAATATTGTTTTTACGTTCTCTTCGTTTAGGTTTATTCGTTTTTGTAATATTTTTATCACGAGACGCCTTTTCATGGGCAACTTCTATGGATAATTTTACCCCACCCATAACGGTACCATGAAGTGCTTTTATGAGTTGAGTTTTTTTACTTGTTTCAATTTCAAAGAAAGATGATTTTTTAGCCACTTCAATTTTACCAATGACTGCATCAGAAGAGTCCAAACCCTCGTTTATAATGCCTATTAATCTGGATGGATTAACATTATGATTTTTCCCTACATTGATAAAAAATTTAACAAATGCAGATTTGCGACGCTCATTTTGGCTCAATCGTTCTCGAGGAGGTTTATTCTTTTTACTTTGTTTTTCAGATACATTGATGTCTTTTGCATTTTTATAATATGATAAAAATCTATTGAATTCTGTAGATACAAAATGCTTTATTAATTCTTCTCGGTCTAATCCTTCAAATTTTTCATAAATTGTAGGTAAAAAGGGTTCAATTTGGTGTTGATCAACTTCCACATTGCTAATTTTATCAATAAGTGAATAGAGCTGTTTTTGGCATATATCTTTTCCAGAGGGAACTAATTCTCTTGAAAATTTCACCTTAGAGATTCGTTCTATAGCTTTAATTTTTCCAATTTCACGTGTATGAATAATAGCCATAGAAATTCCACTTCTACCGGCACGTCCCGTTCGACCACTTCTATGAACATATATTTCTTCATCATCGGGAAGATTATAATTTATTACATGAGTGAGATCATTTACATCTAATCCTCTGGCGGCCACATCTGTGGCAACCAATATTTGAAGTTTACGTTTTCTAAATCTATCCATAACTTCATCGCGTTGGGCTTGAGATAAATCCCCATGAATTGCATCTGCATTGTAGCCATCCTGCATCAACTTGTTTGAAATTTCTTTCGTTTCTTTACGAGTCCTGCAAAAGGTAATTCCAAAAATATTAGGGTTGCTATCTGCAATACGCTTTAGAACTTCATAACGGTCTTTTGCTTGAACCATAAAATATTTATGCTCTACATTTTCGGCACCTAAATTAATTCGCGCAGCAGATATTTGAACAGGATCATTCATATATTTTTTTGTTATTTCAATAATACGCTTAGACATGGTTGCAGAAAAAAGTAAGGTCTGTTTATCCATGGGAGTTTCAGCTAGTATAGCTTCAAGGTCCTCTTTGAACCCCATTGTGAGCATTTCATCTGCTTCATCCAAAACTACACGTCGGATATTTAATAGTGACAGCTTATTTCGCCTAATTAAATCATGGGTTCTCCCAGGGGTTCCAATTACTATGTGGGCACCTTGACGTAATGCACGAGTTTGTGAATCAACACTGGCACCTCCATATACAGCTACAATTTTAAAATCAGAAAGATATTGAGAAAAATTAGTTAAATCCCGTGCAATTTGGATACATAGTTCTCGAGTAGGACACATTATCAACGTCTGCGGTGATTTGCCTTTGATTTCTGACAGATGGATTGACGGTAGCCCGAATGCTGCAGTTTTTCCAGTACCTGTTTGAGCCGAGGCAATAATATCTTGATTTGAAGTCATTAAATGAGGAATTGCTTTGGCTTGAATTGGAGTTGGTGTAATAAATCCCATTTCATCTAACGCTCTACTAATTTCTTTTTTTAGTCCAATTTCATTGAATGATTTCATTATTTCGATTCCATGAGTTTATAGTTTTAAATATAATTATATCTGCAGAATTACGTTAAGTTGTGAATGAAATACAATTTATATAAATGATCAGGGGGTAAAATTTACATCTAGCAGCATTGAAGTGAGCCATACTTTACAGGAAATTAAATTATAATGCAAAAAACGAATATTTCATTTTTTAATCATTTTAAATGCATTTGGGATGTGCTGTATAATACTACCTGCGGTTACTGATTCTTCCGTTAATTCTTGGGCAGATAAATCTCCAGAGAGTCCATGTAAATAAACTCCCAATAATGATGCCTCTAATGGCGAATATTTTTGTGCCAGTAAAGCCGCTAATATTCCCGTGAGAACATCACCACTTCCACCTGTTGCCATTCCAGGATTTCCCGTACTATTGAAAAATATTTCCCCTTTGGGAGAGGCAATCATTGAATGGGCGCCCTTTAAAATTATAAATATCTGGTGATGTTGGGCCATTGAAGTTAAAAGTTCCAAACAATGAGCATCTGAATCCCACTCACCTACCAATCGTTTAAATTCTCCAGAATGTGGGGTAAGTATAGATTTTGGCGGAATTAATTCAAACCAATGGGAGTTTTTACTCAATAGATTTAATGCGTCGGCATCCATGATTATGGGAGATGTAACTGAGGATAAAATCTGTTCAATATTTTTGGATGTGTCATCATCCTGACCAATGCCAGGGCCTAAGGCAATAGATGTAAATTTTTCAACATTAATATTATTAGATGTTATAGTCATGGCCTCTGGAACGGATTTTTGCATGATAAAATTTTCATCACTTGGGATTAACATGCTCAGTAACCCCACACCAGAATTTAGGCAGGCTTGAGCGGATAGAATTGCAGCTCCCATCATCCCATGTGATCCCGCCATGATGAGTGCTTTTCCGTAACTTCCCTTGTGAGAAAATTTGGATCGATTTTTGATGATAGATTGTACATCATCTAATTGAAAGAAATAATAATTTGTTGAAAGGGATGAGATGTACTTTTTATCTAATCCAATCTGCAGAATATGGAAGTCACCCACATTATTTCCTGTTGCTGGGAGTAAAAATGAAAGTTTTGGCAGTTGAAAAGTAAGGGTATGGGATGCAGATATAATTGGGTGTGAATACGTTTCTTGCTGTGCAGATGAATATAATCCAGAAGGTATATCTATGGATGTTACCGATGCATTGGAATTATTTATATGATCAATGAGGCTTGATGTAAATCCAATAATAGGTCGAGATAAACCTGAACCAAATATGGCATCAAAAATAATATCATTTTGATTAAGACATGGGAAATCCTCGTGATAAGAAATATTGTTTATCTCAACTCCCAATGTTAAAAGCCTTTCCAAATTGATTGTAAAATCTTCAGATTTATTAGGAGTAAAGCATACAAGATGAACGGAAGAATTAATATTTTTTTCTAGGAGGAGCCGAGCTATGGCTAATCCATCCCCACCATTATTCCCCATCCCACAAAAAATATGAATATTGGATTGATTCTTTTGCGTCTGGATATTGTGTAATATCCAATCTACACATGCCTGTGCCGCTGATTCCATCAAATCAATTGAAGGAATGGGTGTATTTCTTATGGTGAATTGGTCCACATCTCTAATCTGGGATGCAGTCAGAACGGGAATCATTTAGTCTTCAGCGATAGATTTTTGAGAGATAATTTTATGAATATCATTAATTGCCAATAGTCCAGCAGAGCCATACCATTCTTTCAATTCCATTATAAGGCTTCCAGCTTTGATGGCTGGATCTGTATTGGTAAGCGCTCTCGCTTCTTCAATGGTTTCTACATTAAAAATGTATATTCCTCGGAGATCACCACCATCTAAAAAAGGACCGGCCAGAGCCAATGTACCTTCATCTGCCATGCGTTGGATATTTTTTAAATGTTCCATTTGTAATGACTGAGCTTCTTCAGGAGTATGATCGCGATTGGGTCCAGCTTTTAAAAATGCCATTACATATTTCTTCATCCCATAATCATCAGCCCCAAAATCATGAGCAGATGCTGAGGTTATTTCTATTTTATTCAAAACAGGTTTCTCCTTTTGAGATTTTTCACATGCCATAAATAGTATTAAAAATATATAAAATTTAATCTTCATTTAAAATTAACTCCCAGTAGCCAACATCAATCCATTGATTAAATTTAAAGCCAACTTCTTTCAATTGGGCTACTTTTTCGAATCCAAATTTTTCGTGGAATGCCACTGATAAATCATTGGGCAAAGAAATTCCGGCCAAAACAGTATGTATGTTTATTTTCTGTAGTTGTTGAATTAATTCTTTATATAATTGAGTGCCCATTCCTTTTTCCAATGAATTTGGAATGATATAAATGGTTGACTCTACTGAATGTTTATAAGCACAACGTGATTTCCACGGACTTGCATAGGCAAACCCCAAGACAGAATCACGCACTTCATACACAATAAATGGATATGCATTTGACGTGAGCTCCAAAATTTTATTGCTCATTTCCTCTGTGGATGTGGGAGATTCATCAAATGTAAAAATAGAATTTTCTACATAGTAATTATAAATTGTAGCAATGTCTTTAGCATCAGATGTTCTTGCTGGGCGTATCACTCATTACCAAAATTTTCGGTGATGGCATAACCCGAAAATACCAACAGATTGTATGCCAAAAAGTTTATCCACATGAGCTTATTTTTATCTTTAATATTTGCAGATTGAAAATTATAGAGAGACTTCAATAAAAATCCTGAAGCGATAAGAAACATGCCTTTGTATTGGGGGACTTCTTCGTAACGAGCCATGGCCTGGAGAAATCCACTATATGCCATGAATGCATCAAATCCACCCACAGCAAAATGGCCATAATATTGGTCTTGTGTAGATAAATAGCTCATGGCCAGGAATGTGGTTTCCATAGCCATAATATATCCAGCTTCTTCCACTAATGAGGATTGAGCAAAGAGAGGTGCTGAAAAAATCATACAGATGAAAAAAGAGTACTTCACAAATACCTCCTAGATTGTTGGAATAAAGTTAAGGGATATTTTAATAGAGTTTGGAGAAAATTATGTATTCCACATGGGATTATGCGGTAAAATTTTATTATAGATTGTACAGTTCTTTTCATGTGCACCATTTATATATCCACAGCTTGTCAAAAATTCATTTGTTATCTCTCCACCGGTAAACTTAAAAGTTTTCTTGAAAAGTTTTACCCACTCATCCAAATCGAGTGGATAATTTTTATCTAACCAATTTTTGAATGAACCGTACTCATTTTGGAGTTTAAGAATTTCTTGTGCATTATGAATTGCCGCATTTACCTTTAGCTTATTTCGAATTATACCAGTATCATTCAGCAATCGTTCTCTATCTTTTTCAGTAAATGACGCGACTTTCTCAATATCAAAATTTAGATATGCCTTTCTGAAATTCTCCTGTTTATTGAGGATGGTTGTCCAATTAAGCCCCGCTTGATTAATTTCCAAAATGAGTCGTCCAAAAAGTTCATTATCAGAATCAATGGGAAAGCCATATTGAGTGTCATGATAAATTTTATGCACATTATCATTTTCAACAGTGGCTACAAATTGACAATATGTTTCAAATTCTGCCATTTTTATTGATATTTATGTAATAATTATAAACATGCCTTCATGGCATTTGGAGATTTCATTAGCTTTTACTTCCATTCATTAAAATTTTATCCTATTAATCTTTTATATCTTTTGGATAGCAATTCAAGATATTTTTCTTTCATTTCTACAGATAAGAATGAAATATTAATCAATTCTTCCATATTGGTTTTATTATTTATAATATTTTGGATCTCTGAATTTATCGTTTTATCCGTCAACTGTAATCGTTCTTTCCCAAAATATGTGATAAAATCCTTCTGTTGAAGATTTCTTTTTTTACCAGCTAAGGGTAGTGCAATCTCTTCAACTGTATTTTTCATTGAAATTGTTGAATTGAGCAAATCGTATGCGGGGCTTAGTTTGACTTGTTTTTCATAACTTATTAAGCTAAAATTCTTCAAATGCATATCTTCATTTCCAGTTAGGAAGCAAAATAATACTCTCCGAAATAACTTTTTCTTCTCGACTAAAGGAAATGTACAGTGATTTTCAATAACAGGAATTATTTTTTCCATGGACCAATTATATTTGGTTTC
Organism: uncultured bacterium; assembly: GCA_964344315.1. Classification (GTDB taxonomy): domain Bacteria; phylum Fidelibacterota; class Marinisomatia; order SCGC-AAA003-L08; family D37C17; genus JABHHG01. Next base: position 6,548 of record CAYFMU010000007.1, read on the forward strand.
CCTTGTATTATTTGTCAATTGAGCGAAATCTTCTACATGTTTTTTCTTATTTTTTGCATACCGATCAAACCGTTTTACGAAGTAACTCAGACTACCATCATTTGAATAAATGAGTCCAGTTAATGGCACTTCAATTCCAAAATCTTTTGCCATCTTCATGGTTACGTCTTCATTTTCAGGGACTTCTGTAAAAATATCACTTTGGGGTTTAATAATATATTTTCCACCTTTATTTACTATCTCCATCTCCTTATTTTTTACAGAAAGCACAGCACTTAGTTTGGGTTGAAACCCCTGAACGGACATTTTAATGGCTCTATTTATTGCTTCTTGCCGTTGCTCATGTGCTGAAAATGGTAATGGTTTTAAATTCGTTAATTGGGGAGATAATTTTGCAAGTCCTGATTTACTATAAAAACCTTCACATTCTGTATAATTAATTGCACATCTATTCATCAGGGTTGATCATCTCTTCTACTGTAACGGCGCCTACCAAGTCTTGGCCTGTTACTATTAATTGGGTAAAATAATCAGATTTATCAATCTTATAAATTTTAAGCAGCCCTTCAAGTTGTCCACCTTCCGGTAATAATCCGTCAAAGAATTGTGGGAAGCAATCAAATTTATAGGGGGTATTTGAAACGGGCATTGTAAGAGAAACAGGCTCACCACTATAATCCATATCATATTGAAAAATATATTGATTAGGGTTTATTTCAATTAAAACACCTGCTGGGGAATTGTGTATTTTAATCCGTGCTTTTCTCAAATTCTTCCATTAATGGACTTTTAAAATCTAATTTAATATTCAGTGCATTTAATATGGCCAATATATTTGCCCAGCGCACAGTTTTTTTCCCGTTTTCTAAATCATATATTACCGTTTTCCCTACACCTGCTAATTCTGCTAATTCATTTCGACTTAATTTAGCTTGTTTTCGATGGTAAAAAATTATTTTATGCAAATCAAAAGTTACTGACATGACAGTAAATATATATACAGTATTAACTTTTATGCAATATAAATTTCATATAATCAGGTAATTTTACTGCCATATGAGTAAAAGATTAGTTTTTACTGTATTTGTAAGTAAAATTTAGTTTTAGGAACTGCTTAGTGTTTTCTTTCTAAATAATTTCAAAGTTTTCACTCATCTACAATCACCGTTTTAAATTTTTTAATGATCACTGTGCCATCATCTAGTGTATCAACAATTTCTTTATCAAAGCTACGAGAAAGGCCCGAACCTTCTTTCAATAAAGATTTTAATTCTTCATCTTTTAATAAATCATCAAGTTTACTAATATCAATATCTTCATCGTCAAAGGCAAAAACTTCAACGCCAATATCATTTCCCTTTGAGCAATCATGACCATATTTTCCATGCCATTTTACTTTGTGGCATCCACTTTTACCATCTCTCCATAGGCTAACTGATAGAGTGAGAACAAAAATCCCAATTGAGAAAAATAAGAACGCTTTCCCCGCTTTATATACATTATCAAAATTCATTATTACTCCTTTTTTAATTTCAAGTGAAGAACGAGGTCTGTAAATTTACACATGATTGATGAACGCATTTTGGAACTTCGTCAAAAAATTGATAGTATCGACGAAGAGATAATTCATCTACTTAAGAAACGAATGAAAGTTTCAAAAAAAGTTGGTGAGTTAAAAGCAGAATTACATATTCCTGTTGAGGATAAAGAGCGTGAAAAAGAAATTATTCATCGATTAGGAGAATTAGCTGATGGAAATTTAAAAGAAGAACAGTTGCTCCGCATATTCTCTGCAGTATTTAAATCATCCAAACAAATTCAAAAATAAATTGTTGGATGTTGAATCTTTTTTACAATATGTTTACACCGTATGTTTAGAGAAACAATCAATTATTTTTGGTGTGAATGGTTTCAGCGGGTTGAGGCAACCTGATAGTTCGTGCTATAAAATAATTGTTTCAACCCCGGCGAAAGTTGGGGTTTTTTGTTTATATTAATATGAAGTTTAACGAGTTTAAAAAATTATCAAAACATTATCCAACCATTCCTGTTTATAAACGGGTATTGGCGGACTTACTCACGCCTATTTCTGCATTTATGAAATTAGCAAAAAACTCTGAATATGCTTTTATTTTGGAATCTGTTGAAGGTGGAAATCAATACTCTCGATATTCGTTTATTGGTCGAAACCCTAAGCAAATTTTAAAATCAGAAAGAAATAAAATATACTCCTATTCAGATGGCAATTGGGAAGAGAATCCTGGCGATTTTCTTTCAACCTTACGTGCAATCCAATCATCTTATAAAGTGCCACAATTAGATAATCTCCCAAGTTTTACAGGAGGACTTGTGGGATACTTAGGCTATGAAAGCATATCGTGGATTGAGAATATTCCCATTTATGAAAATGATGAGTTAGAGCTTCCCGATGCAGTATTTATGTTATACGAAGAAATGATTGCTTTTGATCATTTGAAAAATCATATCATCTTATTTAGTAATGTGAAAATTGAAGAAAACTCAGATTTAGAAAAAGCATATAATGTAGCAATAAAGAAAATTGATGAAATGGGTGAAGATTTGCATATGGATATTGATTTTCAAACCCCAACTGTAAAAAGCACTGGACTAACAACATCAAATTTTTCGAATGAATCATTTAAAAAAGCTGTAGAAAAAACTAAAGAGTATATAAAATCTGGTGATGTGTTTCAGCTTGTTCTAAGTCAGAGATTTAATAGAAAAAGTGCGACGGACTCAAATACTATTTATCGTGCATTACGGACTATAAATCCGTCACCATATATGTTTCAGTTGAAGCTAGGTGGTTTTGATATTATTGGCGCATCTCCAGAATTATTAGTTAAAGTTGAAAATCAAGAAATTGAAATTCGCCCAATTGCGGGTACTCGAAAACGTGGTAAAAATGCTGAAGAAGATTCTGCATTAGCTGCTGAATTGTTGGCAGATGAAAAAGAAAGAGCCGAGCATTTAATGCTTGTTGATCTAGGCAGAAATGATGTTGGACGGGCAGCAGAATTTGACTCTGTTCATGTAAATGAATTTATGAAAGTTGAATACTACTCTCATGTTATGCATATAGTTTCAGACATACGTGGAAAATTAAAAAATGATAAAGATGTATTTCATGCATTATATAGTGGGTTCCCTGCTGGCACCCTTTCTGGTGCTCCCAAAATCAGAGCCATGGAAATTATAAACGAACTAGAGCCAAATCGTCGAGGGGTATACTCTGGAGCGATCGGATATTTTGATTTTTCTGGTGATATGAATACGTGCATAGGGATTCGTACCATGGTGAAAAAGGGAGATGAGATTTACTTTCAGTCAGGGGCAGGTATTGTATATGATTCTGACCCTCAAAAAGAATTTGAAGAGACGGTCAATAAAGCTAGTGCAATTAATAGCGCCATTGATTTTGCAGAGAGCGGCTTAATATGATATTAATTTTAGATAATTATGATTCATTTACATATAATTTGGTGCAATATATTGGGTCAATGAATCCCAATCTTCAAGTATCACGAAATGATCGAATTACTATCGACGAAATTAAGAGGCTGTCACCTGAAAGAATAGTAATTTCTCCAGGGCCAGGCCGTCCAGAAGATGCGGGGCTATCCATTAAAATTATAGAGAAATTTAAAGGCAAAATTCCTATTTTAGGTATTTGTTTGGGCCATCAGGCCATTACGGTAGCATTTGGTGGAGATGTGATTCGTGCCAACGAAATTGTTCATGGGAAAACATCTAAGATTATCCATAGCGGGTCTGCAATTTATCATGGAATCCCCCATGAATTTACAGCAACGCGATATCATTCATTAGTTGCAGATAGAAATACATTTCCAGAAGAACTTAAAATTACAGCTACCACAGACAGTGGATTGATAATGTCATTAGAGCATAAAGTATATCCAATATATGGTGTACAATATCATCCAGAATCTATATTAACTGAAAATGGTATCAAATTAATTGAAAATTTTTTAGAGGTGTAAATGAAATATATTCTGGAAAAATTATTAAATAATATTAGCCTCACTCAAGATGAGGCTCACGAAGTAATGTTAAAAATTATGTCGGGGGAATATAACGATGCACAGATCTCTGGATTTTTAATTGCCCTACGTGCCAAAGGAGAATCTTCATCTGAGATTGCAGGATTTGCCCAAGCAATGCGTGATAAAATGACCAAAATTGACTCTGTTGATAATGCAACTGATATGTGTGGTACTGGAGGAGATGCCAGTGGAACGTTTAACATTTCTACTGCAGCCTCGTTTGTGGTAGCTGGCGCAGGTGTTCCTGTTGCAAAGCATGGGAATCGTTCAATGTCATCCAAATCTGGATCTGCAGATGTATTAACTGAGCTGGGTGTGGATATTACTTTACCTCCTGAAAAAGTTTCATCTTGCATTAAGGATATAGGCATCGGTTTTATGTTTGCTCCATCCTTGCATCCTGCAATGAAATATGCGATGGGGGCGCGAGTGGCTTTGGGAACACGAACAGTATTTAATATTTTAGGCCCTCTGTGTAACCCCGCAGGTGTTAAACGGCAATTAATGGGGATTTTTGAAGGAAGTCTTACAGATAAAGTAGCAAAAGTGCTGAAAAAATTAGGCTCAGAAAAAGCAATGATAGTGCATGGGTATGATGGATTAGATGAAGTTTCCACAACTGCGTCTACAAAAATAAGCCATCTAAACTCCCAAGGTGAAATTGAATCAATGGCTATTGCTCCATCAGATTATGGAATTGAAACATCAACGCTTGAAGAACTCAAGGGAGGTACTCCTGAAGAAAATGCAAAGATTATTATGTCTATTCTTGATGGATCTGAAGATAGTAAAAAAACAGATATTGTAGTGTTAAACGCTGCAGCCGGGATTTATGTTGGAGGAGTTTCAGAATCTATCGAGGCAGGAATTGAGAGGGCTAGAGAATCTATAGAATCAGGAAATGCCTTAAAAAAATTGGAAGAATTGGCTAGGGTAAGATGAGCATTCTAGATAAAATAATTGAATATAAAGAAGCTGAGGTTGTCGAGCGATCAAAAGTTATTCCCCTAGAGAGATTAAAGGATTCTCAAAGACTTTTTGCAGTTAGGGATTTCAAAAAAAGCCTTTCAAGCGACGAGATTGATATTATTTCTGAAATCAAATTTAAATCTCCGTCCTTAGGGGTGATAAATGAAACTCTTGTAAGCCCTGAAGAAATTGCTACTCAATATTCTAAAAGTGGTGCTTCTGCAGTTTCAGTGTTGACAGATGAAGAATTCTTTGGTGGTAAACTTCATTATATTAACGACGTAAAGTCTACTGTTGATATTCCTATTCTGAGAAAAGACTTTATCGTGACAGAATATCAGCTTTGGGAATCTTTTTATGCAGGTGCCGATGCTGTTTTACTAATTGCTGATGCAGTTCCAGAAGGTGAACTAACGGAGTTATATGAATTGGCCAATGAAATTGGTTTACATGTATTATTGGAATTTCACCATTTAAAGAACGCAAAAATTGTAGCACAGATAAATCCCCCAATTGTGGGAGTGAATTGTAGAAACCTACAAACCATGCAAACAAATATTGCTTGGTTTGAGGCTGCAATGGAGGTGTTGCCAGAATCTTCTATTAAGGTTGCAGAGAGTGGTATTTTTAATAATAGTCAACTCCAATTTATAGAATCTTTGGGTTATGATGCGGCATTAATTGGTAGTAGTTTGATGAAAACGGGGAATCCAGGGTTAGCTTTAGCACAGTTATTACAGCGAGACCCTAAATGATATCTGTAAAAATTTGTGGTATCACATCTATTTCTGATGCTGAAATGGCAATTAGTTCAGGTGCATCTGCTATTGGGTTGATTTTTTATGAAAAAAGTCCAAGAAATGTGAGTGTTGAAGATGCCCAAAAAATTGTATCTTCAGTAAATGGTAGAGTTCCAGTTGTGGGGGTTTTTGTAAATGAGGACCTAGATGAATTGCAATGGATTTTATCGTCTGTAAAAATTGATATAGTTCAGCTACATGGAGATGAAAATCCACAATATTGTCAACAATTAAATCATCCAATTATTAAAGTTTTCAGGGTAGATTCACAGTTTGATGAGACATTGCTAACAAAGTATAATGTAAGTGCGTTTCTCTTTGATACTTATAAAAGAGGGCTACCGGGAGGAACTGGAGAATTATTTAGTTGGGAATTACTCCACCATATTGAATTTAATAGACCTCTGATCCTCTCTGGAGGATTAAAATTAGATAATGTATTAGATGCCATTAAATCTGTTCAACCGACTGCAATTGACATAAATAGTGGTGTGGAAAATTGCCCAGGGGAAAAGAATCATGAAAAAATTAAGACATTATTTGAATTAACAGGTAAGGTTGAAGATTCAAGTAATATATTTAAAACAATAATGGAAGCGCATAATGTATAATCAGCCAAATGATAAAGGACATTTTAATGAGTTCGGAGGTAAATATATACCTGAAACACTTATCCCTGTAGTTAACGAACTAGAAGAATTGTATGATGCTGTAAAAAATAACCCAGAGTTTAGCTCAGAATTGAGAAATTTGTTAATAGAATATTCTGGAAGGCCTACACCATTGTATTATGCAAGTAGAATATCAAAAAATTTAGGGTATAATGTTTATTTAAAACGAGAAGATTTGAATCATACTGGCGCCCACAAGATAAATAATGCTTTAGGGCAAATTCTATTAGCCCAAAAAATGGGTAAGCGTAGGATTATTGCTGAAACTGGTGCCGGTCAACATGGTGTTGCTACTGCTACGGTAGCTGCACAATTTGGATTGGAATGCGTAATTTATATGGGTGAAGAAGATATTCGACGGCAAAAATTAAATGTATTTAGAATGGAACTATTAGGTGCAACGGTGCAGCCCGTGTCATCAGGAAGCAAAACACTTAAAGATGCAACCAATGAAGCCATCCGTGATTGGGTGGCCAATGTAGAAAACACATATTATTTGATTGGTTCTGTTGTGGGTCCGCATCCATATCCTATGATGGTGCGAGATTTTCAGTCCGTTATTGGAGAGGAAACAAAAAAACAGTTTGCTCAAATGCAACAAATAGACCCCAACCCCAAGCAATATCCAGATCATATTGTGGCATGTGTAGGGGGAGGCTCAAATGCTATAGGTATGTTTTATCCATTTCTTAATGATAATGTTGAATTAATTGGTGTAGAGGCTGCAGGAAGAGGGGTTGAGACAAATGATCATGCAGCTACCATTACAAAAGGAGAATTTGGTGTATTGCATGGATCTGCAAGTTACTTGCTTCAAACTGAGGATGGCCAAATAAAATTGCCACATTCTGTTTCTGCAGGACTTGATTATCCAGGAATCGGACCTGAACATAGCTATTTGCATACAACCAAACGAGTAAAATATACATCTGTAAAAGATGATGAGGCCATTGCTGCCTTTCAATGGTTATCTGAAAAAGAAGGGATTCTTCCAGCTCTAGAATCATCCCATGCCTTGGCTTTTTTGAAACAGAAAAACAATGGAATTTCTAATGGGGAAAATGTAGTTGTTTGTTTATCCGGGCGAGGTGATAAAGATGTGCATACAGTGGCTGAGTTTTTAGGAAAAGAAATATGAGTAGAATTAAACAACTATTTGCATCAAAAAGTGAAAAGGTAATTCCATTTTTAACTGCAGGGTATCCAGAAAAATCTGATACTATAAATATAGTACGAGAGGCAGAATTAGCTGGAGCAGCAATGATTGAGTTGGGGATGCCATTTTCTGACCCCCTTGCAGATGGCCCCATTATACAACGAGCAAGTCAAGTTGCTATTGAAAATGGTGTTACTATTCAATGGATTTTAGATACAGTGAGTGAAATAAGGAATTTTTCTCAGATTCCAATAGTTTTAATGGGATATATCAATCCAATAATTAAATTTGGATTGGAAAAATTTATGGAATCATGTCGAGAATCAGGTGTTGATGGCTTGATAATCCCAGATCTCCCACCAGAAGAAGCTGAGGAATTTATATTTCTTGCAAAGAAAAATGATATAAGCCCAATATTATTGGTAGCACCAAATACGGATTCAAAGCGAATTAAAGAGATTTCAAAATTGGCTGGAGATTTAATTTATTGTGTTGCAATTTTAGGAATTACAGGTACGGCTGTAAATGCAGAATCCAATATAGAAAATTATCTCCACCGCGTAAAAGAAAATAGTCATTGCCCTTATGTTGTTGGGTTTGGAATAAAAAATCGAAATGATGTTGTAAAAATTAATAAACTGTCAGATGGGGCTGTTATAGGAAGTGCTATTATTAAAGAAATGGAGGGAGAAAAATCTCCTGAAAAAATTGTAAAATCCTATATTGAAAGGTTAGTGAGTTGAGTATTGTGAAAATTGGAATACAAGGTGGTAAGGGTAGTTTTAGTGAAGCAGCAGGAGAAGTATTTGCAAAAAATCATGGAATTGAAAATTTTGAGATAATTTTTCAAATTTCATCTGAAATGGTATTAAATGGGGTTGAAAATGGTAGCACTGACTTTGGAATTTTTGCCATGGAAAATGCCCAAGGTGGTGTTGTTATAGAAAGTGTGGAGGCTTTAGCCGAGCATCAATGTAAAATTGTAGAAATGTTCCATATTCCAATTAGTCAAAATTTATTGGCTTTACATGATATGTTCGTCGGTGATATTACCGAAATACATTCACACCAACAAGCCCTTCGACAGTGTAGAAACTATTTGTCTGACAATTTTTGGACACGACCACTTATTGAGGCAGATGATACAGCTGAGGCGGCAAGGCGGTTAAGTGAGGGAAAACTACCTAAAACTGCTGGCGTTATTGGTAATAAAAATTGTGCAGATTTATATAACCTTAAAATTGTAGAACATGATATTCATGATTTGAAAAATAATCTTACATTATTTTTGGGAGTTAAATCTATAAATGAATAATGTGGGGATTATTGGATTTGGTAGATTTGGTAAAATTTTGGCGGATTTATTGAGCGAGAGTTTTGATATATTTATCTATGATGAAAATGAATCAAGCGATCAATATAAAAATGTGACTCTCAATGAAATTACAAATTGTGAGTTGATATTTTTAGCAGTACCAATTGGTAATTTTGAGACTTTACTTCAGAGTTTGAAGAATATAAAATTGCAAAATACAACTATAATAGATGTATGTTCTGTGAAAATTTATCCTGTTCAATTGATGGAGAAGTATTTACCCTCAAATGTAGATATCATTGCCACGCATCCCATGTTTGGTCCAGATTCATATGGCCCATTTCGAGAACTAAAAATGGTAATGTATCCAGTACGAGATAATTTTGCACGGTATGAAGTATTAAAGGATGTGTTTGAGTCAAGATCGATAACTGTTGTGGAGATGACTCCTCAAGAGCATGATGAACATGCAGCCTTCAGTCAGGGTATTACTCATTTTATTGGACGTGTACTCAATGAGGCTGGTGTTTCATCTACCAAGATTAATACACTTGGATTTAACGAATTGTTAGGTGTAATTGAGCAAACCTGTAATGACAGTTGGGATTTATTTAAAGATTTACAAAATTATAATCCATATACTGAAAACATGATAAAGGAATTGGAAAAAAGTATCCAATCTGTAAGAAATCAAATTGGAGATTCAGAATAATGCCGATTCGTGGTATTATCAACCTTCCTGGTGACAAGTCTATCTCACATCGAGCATTGATGTTGGCAGCCCTAACGAATGGAGAGTGCAGTATCCACAACTTATCAACAGGTGAAGATGTAGAATCAACGCGAAATTGCCTTTTTAATTGTGGTATAGAAAGTAAAAAAGAAAATGGCCATTTATTAATAACAGGTGGTAAGTTGAAAAATCCATTATCACCTATAAATTGTGGAAATTCAGGAACTTCAGCACGTTTGTTATCTGGCCTATTATTAGGTCAGGGCATTAATGCAAAGCTAATTGGTGATGAGTCATTATCTTCTAGGCCCATGAGACGTATTATTGCACCATTACAAGAGATGGGTGGAAGTATTTCAGCGAATGAAAATAAACTACCAATTAATATCAAAAGAAGTGAATTAAATTCAATTTCTTATACAATGCCAATTGCGAGTGCACAGGTAAAGTCTGCTATTATATTTGCAGCTTTAGGTGCAAATAATTTTGTTGAAATAGTCGAACCTACAAAATCAAGAGATCACTCTGAATTAATGCTTAAATATTTAGGTGTAGAAATACAAGTTGTTGGTGATAAAATTATTATTCCACCACTGACAAAATCACTGAATAAATTTAATATGACCATCCCTGGTGACCCATCTTCTGCAGCATTTTTTGCAGCAGCAGCAGCAATGATTCCCAATTCTGACTTAACCATTAAAAATATATCTGCAAATCCGATGAGAATAGGATTTTTTAATATACTGGAAAAAATGGGTGGAGGTGTGAGTTGGAGTAATATCCACACAGAATGTGGTGAACTCATCGGTGATGTGCATATTTATTATGAGCCACTGCATGGTGTAACCATAACAAAAAATGAAATCCCATCACTTATTGATGAACTTCCAATAATCTCGGTTATGGCAAGTATGGCGGAAGGACCCACAATTGTTGAAGGTGCAGAGGAATTGCGTGTAAAAGAAACAGATAGAATTCATGCAATTTGTATGAATTTGAAGGCAATGGGTGTAAATGTTGTAGAGAAAAAAGATGGATTTATAATTGATGTGCCTAATATATTGCATAATACAAGAATAAATTCATTTGGTGATCATCGAATTGCTATGGCATTTACAATTGCAGGGTTAAATGCAGGAAATTATAATGAAATAGATGACGTAGAATGTGTAAATATTTCATTCCCTGAATTTTTTGATGTATTGAAATCGGTACTCAAATGAAAAAATTTGCTGTTATTGGGAATCCAATTGATCATAGCTTAAGTCCAATTTTGCATAATTGGGTATATTCAGAATTAGGTTTGAATGCAAAATATTCTAAAATTCATGTAAAACATGATGAATTACCCTCAATTTTAAGAAAAATTAAAAATAATGAAATTGATGGAATAAATGTAACCATTCCCCATAAGTCAGCGATAATGAATTATGTTGATATTATCAATCCACGGGCCAAAACTATTGGTGCGGTAAATGTTATATCAAATGAGCAAGGAAATCTATATGGTAACAATACCGATTGGTATGGGTTTTCCATGGCATTAAAAATGAATAATATAGATGTGGCGAATAAGGATATAGTTGTAATTGGTGGAGGAGGAGTTTCAAAAGGTGTAGTATTTGCATTGAAGCAAATGGGTGTATCTCACATACATTTATTTAACAGGACGTTTGAAACTATTTCTAATTTGAAAGATGAACTCATAACACCTCATCCATTTGAACGTATAAATAAACTCATTAAAAAAGATTCTATTATTGTGAACTGCACATCAGTAGGGATGAATTCCGAGAACTCTCCAGTTGTATCTACAAATATAACCTCTACACAAACAATTGTTGACACCATTTATATCCCCTTAAAAACCACATTAATAAAAGAAGCTGAAAAGCAAGGTGCAAAAACAATCAATGGATTAGACATGTTTATTTATCAGGGGTTAGCCTCTATAGACCTGTGGTTTGGAGAAGGAACCACAAGTAAAGTAAATTTTGAAGAATTAAAAAGACATATTGAGAGTCATTTATGTTAAGCCGAATCAAATATTTAACTGCTGGAGAATCTCATGGAAAGGGATTGCTAGGGATTTTAGACGGAATTCCTGCAGGATTAGACATTTCTGAAGCATATATAAAAAATCAACTTTTTCGCCGTCAGCAAGGTCATGGTCGTGGTGGAAGAATGAAAATTGAATCAGATTATGCTGAAATATATTCTGGAGTTCGACATGGGCAAACCCTAGGATCCCCAATAGGATTAGTACTATTAAATAAAGATTGGGAAAACTGGACTAAAAAAATGTCAGTTGAGCCCGTAGAAGACAAAATAAAAAAAGTAACCTTACCCAGACCTGGGCATGCAGATTTAACCGGTGTTCAAAAATTTGGATTTGATGATATTCGGAATGTGCTCGAGCGATCATCTGCACGCGAAACGGCTATGAGAGTGGCATTGGCTTCAGTATGCAGAAAATTATTGAAAGATGTAGGCATTGAAGTAGGAAGTCGTGTGGTGCAAATCCATTCAGTGAAAGATGAAACCCCTATTCCTACAGATATTTCTCCAGAAGTCTTGAATGAGATGGCTGACAAATCGTCTGTAAGGTGTTTAAATAAATCTTCTGAAGAAAAAATGATTCAAGTCATTGATGAAGCAAAATCAGAAGGCGACTCGGTTGGTGGAGTTTTTGAGGTTGTTGCAACGGGAATTCCTTATGGGTTGGGAAGTCATACACAGTGGGATAAAAAACTTCATGCTCGAATTGCAGAATCTATTATGTCTATCAATGCATTTAAAGGAATTGAATTTGGCATGGGATTCAATCAAGCAGAAGAATTTGGTAGTAATGTTCATGATGAAATAGGTTATGATGGAGAAACATATACTCGACTTTCAAATAATGCAGGCGGAATTGAGGGTGGAATGAGTAATGCACAGCCCATTGTTTTTAGAGCAGTAATGAAGCCCATTCCTACACTCATAAAACCATTGAAGTCAGTGGATATTGATACTAAAGAAGAAAAATTAGCCCATAAAGAGCGTACAGATTCATGCGCCGTTCCTGCAGCATCCATTGTGGCAGAGTCTATGCTCTGCTTTGTACTTGCAGATGCACTCCTTGAAAAATTTGGTGGTGATTCTATAGATCAACTAAAAGCCCATATGAAAGCGTCATCAAAGTATTAATGAATCCAAAAGCAAATATTTTTCTTATTGGTATGATGGGAAGTTGGAAATCCACCGTAGGGAAGAAATTATCTACAGCATTGAATTTGGAATATATAGATACTGATGATGAAATTGAAGATGCCACAGGAGAGAGTATTGCAGAAATATTTTCTAATAGAGGGGAATCTCAATTTAGAGAAATGGAATCAGCATATTTTGTGGAAAAATCTCAACAAGAAGGATTGGTAATCTCTACGGGTGGTGGCATTGTAGTTACAGAAGCAAATCGCTTAGCATTACAGAAAAACGGTATCACTTTCTTTCTGCAAGCATCCCCAGAAACATTATCTAGCCGAATAAAAGATACAGATAAACGCCCCCTTTTACACGATGAAGAACCTATATTAAAATTGTCTCAAATTTGGAAGACTCGAAAAGATTTTTATATACAATCTTCCCATCATATTATTGAAACGGACAGAGATAACCCCCAACAGGTTACACAAAAAATATTAAATATTTTAAATAGATGAATACAATCCCGGTTTCACTTGGTAAAAACTCTTATGAAATTCATACACAATTGAGATTGAGTAATTCACTTCCAATTTTACTTGATCCATTAAACAATCATCAAAAATGGGTACTTTTTACACAAGAAGATATTTTACAAATTTATGGGAATAAAATTTTATCTCAACTGAGGGATGCTAATTTTGATATTTACCAGATCATTTTAAAAGATGGTGAGGATGCAAAATCATTATCTGCCTTAGAAGATATTTATACAGCATTGGTGGAAATGGGTTGTGATAGGAATTCCACCTTTATTGCCCTTGGCGGTGGCGTTGTGGGGGATGTAACTGGATTTATTGCAGCCACTTTTATGCGAGGGGTAGATTATATTCAGATTCCAACAACTCTATTGGCTATGGTTGATTCGTCAATAGGTGGAAAAACAGGCGTAAATTTAAACTCGGGAAAAAATTTGGTAGGAGCTATATGGCAACCTAAAGCTGTTTACATCGACCCTCAATTCCTCAATTCATTACCTAAACGTGAAGTTATATCTGCCATAGGTGAAATTTTAAAATATGGTGCTATTTTAGATAAAAAGTTTCTTATTTATTTATCTGAAAATTTAGAAAAGCTATTAACACTAGAAGACTCATTGTGTCTTGAAAAGGTTATTCAGAGATGTGCAAAACTAAAGGCAGAAGTAGTTTCTACAGATGAAACTGAAAATAATTTACGAAGAATATTAAATTTTGGTCATACCATTGGCCATGCGCTAGAAAAATATTTTGGCTTTGATGTACTGCGTCATGGAGAAGCCATATCTTATGGTATGTTAGCGGCAGTAGAACTTTCAGTCAAATATTCATCGCTATCTAAAGAAGACTACAATTTAATTACTAATACTATCAAAAAATTACCCTTACCCCCACTTCCACAATTTGATGCAAAAGAATTGTATGAAATTTTATGTAGAGACAAAAAAGTTAACCATGGTAAAGTAAATTTTGTATTACTTAGTGAATTAGGCAAAACGCAGATTGTGGATAGTATAGTAAGAGATGATATTTTAGAAGCTATAAATAATTTAACAAATAGAGGTTAAAATGAATATTTTAGTTATAAACGGACCCAATTTAAATTTATTAGGAACACGTGAACCTGAAATATATGGTGTAGACACATTAGAAGAATTAATGATGTGGTTAGAGAATAGCCCTGAAGCTGCAGGACATTCTTTTAAGTTTTATCAATCGAATCATGAGGGCGAAATTATTGATACTATTCATGATGAACGGGAATGGTCACAAGGTATTATAATAAACCCTGCAGCATTTACCCACTATTCTTATGCCATTCGAGATGCTATATCAGCTGTGGGGATTCCTACTGTAGAAGTGCACTTGAGTGATATTCACTCACGAGAAGAGTTTAGACAAAAGTCGGTAATTTCAGCTGTATGTATTGGTCAAATATCAGGGATGGGAAAACAGAGTTATACCCAAGGAATCAAGCTGTTATTAGAGTAAGGCAGCTTCAGCATCATATATTTTTCGTCTAATGATTGCAAATTCTCCGGGGTCATTTTCAAAAGGAATTGAATATCTCCCCGTACCCCCATGTGCTATATCCACAATTTTCCCTTTTGAGTTTACCAAGTCACTAATTTTATGTTGAATCTCTCCATCTGGAGAGATAATTTCAATTTCAGTATCTTTTTCTAGCCTATTTTTGCATTCAAATGAAAGCAACCCCGTAGAATTATCATAACTTAATTCCATCCCAACAGACTTATGGGTACGCTCCTTTGAGCGAGCATCATCATAATTTTCACCATACTCTTGTGGATTTCGTGTATAAAATCCAGTGGTATAGCTACGATTTGATAATGCAATTAAATCACGTAAGTTTTGCATATCAAAAGGTTTGCCTGCAACCATATCATCAATAGCTTTTCTATATGAACGTGTACACATTGCAACATAATATTCTGATTTTGTACGACCTTCAATTTTAAAGCTCATTACCCCTGCATCACGGATTTCCTCTAATAGCTCAATAGTACATAAATCTTTAGCATTGAATAAGTAGGTACCATTGCTATCTTCAGAAACTGGATATTGTTCATCTGAACGATGCTGTTCTTTTACATAGAATTCTTCCTGAGAAGGGGAATATTTACGACTCTCAGCTTCTTTTAAAACTTGGTTTTCATTGTTGATGATACTTGGATTTTTGGATTCTAATTCATACTCCCATCTACAAGAATTTGTACACGTGCCTTGATTCGCATCGCGATGATTCATATAATTTGTAATCAAGCATCGTCCAGAATAGGCAATACAAATAGCACCATGAACAAAGCTTTCTAAATCAATATTAGGTACTTTATCACGAATCTCTTGAATTTCTTTTAACCGAAGTTCACGAGGGAGAATAATGCGTTCAACACCCATGTCTCTCCAAAATTCTGCGGTTGTCCAATTTGTTGCATTAGCTTGCGTTGAAAGATGAACTGGAATTTGTGGTTGACGTTTTAGAGCAACATTAATAAGACCTGGATCAGCCATAATTAGTCCATCAGGTTGCCACTCTGCTACTTTATCCAATTCTCTTATAAACGAATCAATTTTTGTATTATGGGCGAAAATATTCATAGTGAGATAAATTTTCCTACCCATTTTACGCGTATACTCAATTCCTTCAATGAGTGATTTTTCTCTAAACTCATTTTCACGTGTACGTAATGAAAATTTAGGTATACCAGCATAGGTAGCATCTGCACCGTATGCTAACGCATATTTAAGCTTTTGTAAATTCCCAGCGGGGGAAAGTAATTCTGGAATAACTGCCATTTATTGAATTTTTCTTTCTGTGAACAACCGCATAAATTACATTAAATTCACAATCTATTTATTATCCAAAACATGATAGAATTAACAGAAACCATTGAAATTCATGCAAATTCGCATGTGGTTTGGGCATTTTTAACTGATGTCCGAAGGAGTTTGTCCTTTAATAGGTTTCATGTTGAGATAACCATTTCAGATTCATTTTCAGTAAATAGTAATTCAGAATTTTATATTACTCATAATTTTGGATTTGGTAATTACCAAATGACGGCAAAAGTTGTGGATTATATTCCTGCCCAGCGACTCTCCATTAATGAGTCAATTTCTGAAGAAGACACAAAGGGATTTCCCCATAAAATTAGCTTCGAAATTTTCCCCAAAGGCAAAGAATCTACCCTTACATATACAGTCAATGGCACATATGGTGGTCGTGTGCAAGATATGTCATTTAAACCTATTTTGAAGGGTGTGATGAAAGATGAATTGAAAAAAATTAAACTTGCCATTGAATCAGCAGAAAAAATGCCAAATGGAGCTGAACCAAACAGTGTTTCATTGTGAGGATAATTTAGTTTTTATATGTAAATTTGGGGCTCTGCATTATTAACAATTTCGAGGTAAAATGAAAACTGGATTAAAAGAAGTAAATAGTTACACAAGGGAGTTAAATGTATCCGTTGCGTGGGAAAAACTCTCAACCCAATTTGAAAACGAGGTGAAAAAGGCACAGTCCACTTATGATCTCAAGGGATTTAGAAAAGGTAAAGTTCCTTTAAGTATTGTTAAGAAAAACCTCTTACCATCCATTGAGGCACATTTTGCAGAACATTCTCTCAATGATTATTATCGAAAAGCTCTTGATGAGCATAAATTAATTCCAATTAATCAGGCACAAATAAGCAAACTACATTTTCATGAAGGTTGTGATTTAGAATTTACTGCTGAGTTTGAAGTTAGCCCAGAGGTAAAACTTCCCAATTATGAAAAGAAATTTAAAATTAAAACTACATTGTATAAGCCTACATCAGAAGATGTAGAAATGTCACTTAAAGATGTAAGAGAAAAACATTCTACCATTAAAACTATAGATGATGGAGCAAAAAGTGGACATTTTATCAATGGTGATTTCCAAGAGCTGGATGAAAAAGGAAATGCAATTGCTGGGAGAAAATTAGAGAAACAATATATAAAATTAGGTGAGGCCGTATTTGCAGGAAAAGCTGAAAAACCATTTATTGGCGCAAAACCTGGAGATGACATTACCGTTGAATTAAAACTTGATGATAAAAAAGTATCTTATCACGTGTTGGTGCATAAAGTTGAAGAGCAATTATTACCAGAACTTGATGATGAATTTGCAAAATTAGCCGATCCCGATGTGAAAAACATGTCAGAATTAGAAGAAAAAGTTGAAAGTCAAATTCAGGAATCTCTAAATAGAGAACATGAAAAAGAAGTGCAAAAAGAAATTATGGATTATTTTGTAAAAAAATCTAAATTAGATGCACCTAAATCTATGATTGACAATTATTTATTTCATGTAATTGAGGATATAAAAAAACAAGATCCTAATAAACAGGATGTTGACGAGGAACAAGTTAAAAAATCCTATGCTGAAACTGCTGATTGGAGTGTAAAATGGTACTTAATTAAAGATGCCATCATTTCAACGGCTAAATTGGATGTATCTAAGGAAAAAACTCAAGAAAAAATTGACGAATTTATAGAGAAGAATCCACAGCAGAAAAAAGAGATTAAAAAGTTTTATGCTCAAAATCAAAATAGAGAGAAACTCTACGAAGATTTATTAAATGAGGAATTGTTTAATCATCTAAAAGAATTTGCAACAAATAAGGTTACAGAAAAATCAACTGCAGAATTGAAGAAAGGCAAGAAATAATGAGTAAACCAAAAGCGATGATGGTACCAATGGTGGTAGAACAAACGGCAAACGGTGAACGTGCGTTTGATATTTATTCACGGTTATTAAAAGAGCGAATTATTTTCTTGGGTGATGGCATTGATGATCATATTGCAAGTCTAGTTATCGCGCAGTTATTATTTTTAGAGTCAGAAGACCCAGAGAAGGATATCTATATGTATATCAATAGTCCAGGAGGTGTAATAACTTCAGGTTTTGGAATTTTAGATACAATGAATTATATAAAACCAGATGTTGCTACTATTTGTATGGGGCAGGCTGCAAGTATGGCCGCAGTATTGCTTAGTGCTGGAGCAAAAGGTAAACGTTCTGCTTTGGAAAATTCACGAGTAATGATTCACCAACCATTAGGCGGTATGCAAGGTCAAGCCACTGATATTGAAATTCATGCAAAAGAAATTTTGTACCTAAAGGAAAAACTCAATAAAATTTTGAGTAAAAATACAGGTCAAACAGTTAAAACTATTGAAAGAGATACAGATCGTGATAACTTTCTCTCAGCCCAAGATGCATTAAAGTATGGGCTAATTGATGAAATTGTAACTACACGAAAGTAGGTTTTTATGAATGATCATAAACTATTTTGTTCTTTTTGTGCTTCTAGTGAATCAGAAGTTGAATTTCTCGTAGAGGGTGAAAATGTTTACATTTGTGATCGCTGTGTAACAAAAGCCAGTGATATTGTAAATGAAAATATGAAAAAATCCTACATGGGTCTTTCATTAAATATGCAAAAACCCATGGAGATTAAACGTCGCCTTGATGAGTACATTATTGGACAAGATCAAGCAAAACGAATTGTTTCTGTAGCCGTTTATAATCATTTCAAGCGTTTAGCTAATCGTTACGACGATGAAGATGTAAGGATTGAAAAGAGTAATATTTTACTGGCAGGTCCAACCGGAACCGGTAAAACGCTTATTGCTCGAACATTGGCAAATCTTCTAAATGTTCCATTTGCAATTGCCGACGCTACCGTCCTTACTGAGGCTGGCTACGTTGGTGAGGATGTTGAGAATATTCTAGTCCGCCTTTTTCAGGCAGCAGACTATGATGTTTCCCGAGCTGAAATGGGAATTATTTATATTGATGAAATCGATAAAATTGCCCGAAAAGATGGAAATCCTTCAATAACCCGTGATGTTTCAGGAGAAGGCGTACAACAGGCATTGTTAAAAATGCTTGAGGGAACTAAGGCAAATATTCCGCCAAAGGGTGGGCGTAAACATCCAGAACAGCCATTAGTTACTTTAGATACCACCAATATATTGTTTATTTGTGGTGGTGCATTCCAAGGATTAGAAGATATTATTGAAAAACGACTTTCTGGTGGAGGTATGGGGTTCAATAGAGAAGTGAAGGAAACCTTAGAAGATAGCCATTTATTTAAAGATGTTCAGCCTGAAGATTTACAAAAATATGGATTCATTCCAGAATTAATTGGTAGAATGCCAATAATTGCTCCTTTAGATGAACTCACTGAAGATGCAATGCTTTCCATTTTAACTGACCCCAAAAATGCATTGGTAAAACAATATAAAAAACTTTTTGAACTTGAAGATGTACACCTAGAATTCACGCCACAAGCATTGGATGAAATTGTAAAATTGGCCAAAAAACGCAAAACTGGAGCACGTGCATTACGGTCGATTATTGAAGAATCAATGCTGGAGATTATGTTCGAAGTTCCATCAATGAATGATGTTGATACTTGCATCATCACAGATGATGTGATAAAGAAGACTGCAAAACCCGTTTATAAAACCCTCAAAAAGCAATCGGCATAAATTGTAACAACGCGTTACACCCTATTTGTTGCTCTCGTCACAAGTTTTTCATAAAATGAATTCTAAATTTCATCGGAAAATGAATAAATTGAATTATCATGTTTGACATGAAAAACATATATCATCTCCTTTCTCGGTGGGTGCTTCTTATGCTAATGGTTGCACCATCGACTATTTTTGCTCAGGATCCTCCAGAGGAATTCAGCTATGAGCAATCTACACTCCAAGCATTTTACTTTTTTAATGAAGTTACCTTAAATGGTGTTCCTATCGAATCAGATGATTGGGTTGCAGCCTTTAAAGGTGATGTGTGTGTAGGTGCACGTCAATGGGATGTATTTGCCTGCGGTGGTGGCATCTGTGATGTGCCGGCAATGGGTTATGATGGGTATGAATCTACTCAAGGGTATATGGAATCTGGAGATATCCCCATATTCAAAGTTTATGATGCATCTACCGGTGGCATCTACCCTGCATTTCCATCAGAAGATGTTTTGTCATGGTCAGTAAATGGCTTTTCAATGACACCACTTCTCGAAGCTGAAGAAGTAGTGATAGAAGGCTGTATGGATAATACGGCATGTAACTATGATTCAACGGCCACAATTGAATGTAGTGATTGCTGTGTTTATATCCAAGATGGGGAATGTGATTGTGATGGTAGCATAGATTTGGGCTGTGGTTGCGGTGAGCCAGCAGCAGAAGAATACTATGATTGCCAGGGCAATTGCGTTAATGATTCAGATGGTGATGAAGTTTGTGATGAATTAGAAATTGCAGGTTGTATGGACGACACAGCCTGTAACTTTAATGAAAATGCTACCGAAGAAGATGGTAGCTGTGAATATCCTGAAGAAAATTATGATTGTGATGGTAATTGTACAGTTGTTATAGATGAATGTGGTGTATGTGGTGGAAGTGGCGTACCTGATGGTCAATGTGATTGTGTAGGCAGTCCAGAAATTGAACATTGCCATGACTGGGATGGAGATGGATTAGGTGCAGGGAGCCCACAACTCTATTGTGAAAATTCACCCCCAGAAAACTGGGTGTCAAATTGTGATGATATTATGCCATATTGTTTTGAAAATTATGAAGATGATTGTGGAATGTGCGGTGGAGATAATTATTGTGAAGGTGAAGTGAATAATGGTAGCTGTGATGGTGAATTCAGTGGTTCAAATTTTGACTGTGCTGGATTTTGTGGAGGGACCGCTGAAGAGGATGAATGTGGTGTATGCCAAGGTGATAATTCCACCTGTTTAGATTGCGCTGGTGTCCCAAATGGTGCTGCAGAAATAGATGACTGTGGTGATTGTTCTGGAGGTACAACTGGACATGAATCCAATAGTAGCATGGATGAATGTGGAGTTTGTTTCGGTGATGGTACTTCATGTACATTAGGCTGTACTGATCCTGAAGCCAATAATTATTATTGTTTAGAATTTACCTGTGAAAGCGGCGAACTTCCGGAAGAACTTGCAGAGGATGGTAGTTGTGTATACAATTATAATGGGACAATAACTTATTTTTCTGATTTAACTCTCGGTGTAAATAATGTAACGGTGTCTTTGTTTGGAATGGCTGATAATGGAGAGTGGCAAAGTCACACAATTTTCACCAATTCAGATGGTGATTATATTTTTCAAGACATCCCCATGGGGTATTATACCATAACGCCCCAACTATTTGGCAATTCAACGGATGGGATTAGTACAACAGATGCCACATTACTTGCTCGATCAATTATAGGATTAGAAGAATTAGAATTTGAAAATGCCAGCATTGCAGCTAATGTTGATTTAAATGAATATATTAATTCTGTAGATGCTTCACGAATTACCCGGTATTCAGTTGGACTGATAAACACTATGAATAATGACGCGCAAACATGGGCATTTAATCCTCAAGAAATTATCATTGAAGAAATTAATCAATTTGATTTGGGAACGTTTAAAGGAATTAAACTAGGAGATGTTAATGGAGGATGGGGTACATCAGTTTTAACACGTTCAATTGATAGAGCTGAAAAACTTGTATATGGAAATGAGATAACAATTCCGCTTAAAATAAATGCACTTGGGCAACCTATTTATGGTGTTGATTTAGAAATAGAAATTCCATCAAATGTAGAAGTATCTTTCCAATTATTACCCAATTTATCATCTGAACTTGATTATAAAGTATTAGAAAACAGAGAAGAAAATAAATTTAAAATTGCCGTTTATTCAACAGGAGAAATAAGTGAGAATATAAGTGAATTGGGTAATTTTTATTTTCAATTTGATGAAGGATGGGATACCGAAGAAGTAAGTATTCGCAAAATTAATATAAATGAAAGTTATAATAATGGAGGATTATTGATAGACTCTAATTCTCTTGTACAATCTGTAAAGTTTATAAGTAAACCCCAATCATTTAACTTGATTGGGAATTCACCGAATCCATTCAATCCTACAACGATGATTAGGTGGGAACAAGAAAATACTACAAATATTAAAATCGACATATATGATATCGAGGGCAATTTTATTAACACCGTTACAAATATGTCGTATCCTCAAGGGAAACACAGCATTCAATGGGATGCATCAACTTATCCCTCGGGAATTTACATTTACTTCCTCTCCTCTGAAAACGACCGATTATCAGGTAAAATGGTACTTATAAAATGAAAATAAAAAACCTCTATCTCATCTTAGTTTGTTTGTTTACATCTCCGTATTTGTGGAGTCAAAACGGTGCATTGAATGATGCATATATTCTCCATACTGAATCAGAATCAGCGCAAAGTGTAGGGCTAAGTATTACCAATTTAAATGGAGTAGAGCTAGAGGCTTTTGATATTTGGTTATATGCTAACCCCAATGTTATTGAATTTACAGGTGTACAGTGGCACGAAGATGTACCATTTGATGTGTCTAATTACACACTTATGGATAATGTACACAATGATACACTGAAAATTACAAGCTATGCATTCAATAACACATTTAATGGAGATGGTGGTAGCATTCTTAATATTCTGTATAATGTAATTGGAGATGAAGGTAGTTTAACGAGTATTGATTTTGTTCGCTTTGAAATTGGGTCAGACTATTTAGATAATACAATATCATCAGAAGTTCGAATCATTCCAGAAGAAAATTGTGTTATTGATGATGCATGTAATTATAACGAATTTTCTTTAGATGAATCTACCTGTGCCCAACATGAAGATTGTAATTATTTTTGTGACATTGGATTAACATATTACCAAGATTCTGACGGCGATGGATTGGGTAATGAAGAGATTTTTCAGGAATTTTGTTTAGATGATGTACCCGAAGAAGGATGGGTATTGGGTCCTGAAGATGGTGGAAATGAATTTGATGAAGATGAAGGTGAGTGCCCTGAAAGTAATCCAGCTGATTGTTTTGGTGTTTGTGGTGGAAGTGCTGAAATAGATGGTTGTGGTGTATGCAATGGTGACAGTGATGGAGATGGTGTTTCAGATTATTTGGATGCATGTGGAGTTTGCTTTGGAAATGAATCAACTTGCACAGGTTGTATGAATGAAGATGCATGTAATTATGATGCCTCTGCTACTATTGAAGGTGACTGTGAAACTCCTGAAGAAAACTATGATTGTGATGGTGTGTGTATAAATGATACAGATGATGATGGAATTTGTGATGAAAATGAGGTATATGGATGTACCGATGCCGAAGCATGTAATTATGATTTATCTGCAACGGAAGACAATGATTCATGTGAGTATGCTGAAGAAAATTTCGATTGTGATGGGAATTGTATAGCAAATACGGATTGTTTTGGTGAATGTGGTGGAGATGCAGTTTTAGATGACTGTAACGTTTGTGGTGGAAATAACGAATATATTGATGAATGTGGAATTTGTTTTGGAAATAATGTATCATGTACTGGTTGTATGGATGAAGATGCATGTAATTTTGATGATTCTGCAACCATAAATGATGGATGTGCATATGCAGAAACAAATTATGATTGTGATGGTGTGTGTATAAATGATACAGATGATGATGGAATTTGTGATGAAAATGAGGTGTATGGGTGTACAGACGCTGAAGCATGTAATTATGATGCTACCGCGACGGAAGATAATGATTCATGTGAATATGCTGAAGAAAACCATGATTGTGAAGGCAATTGTATTGTAGATATTGATGAATGTGGTGTATGTGGAGGAGATGGTTCAGATTGTGTTGATCAAATTCCTGGATGCACAGATGAAGATGCATGTAATTATCTCAGTGACTGTATTGAAGATGTGGATTGTCCTAATTTTGACAACGGTTCTTGTGAATATCCTGAGCCCAATGCATCCTGTGACGGCGAATGTTTAGAAGGATTTGAAGAAGACAATTGTGGCGTCTGTGGCGGTAATAATTCTTTATGTATGCCAGTAGTAATAATGGAATTACAACAAATTTCAATGGATACAATCGCAGTTAATATAAATAATCCTTTTGCTCCTATTTTAGGATTTCAGTTTAACATTTCTGGATTCTCATTTGAAAATGCATTCGGAGGTATTTCAGAAAATATCGGTTTTGATGTGAGTGTAGGACCCAATGGTGCACTAGGATTCTCATTGGAAGGATTAACTATTCCCGCTAATAGTAATGATGTCCTTACCTATATCAGCGGTGAATTGGAAAGTGAATCAATTTGTTTAGATGATGTAGTTGTTTCAATTGATGCTGAGGGATTTTTAAGCCTTGATGTGGATAGTTGCATAAATGAGACAGGGTTTGTAGCAGCCATACCAGGATGTATGGAAGAACTTGCATGTAACTATAATTCTGAAGCAACTGAAGATGATGAAAGTTGTGAATATGCTGAAGAAAATTATGATTGTAATGGAAATTGTATAACAAGTTTTGATTGTTTTGGTGAATGTGGTGGAAGTGCAGTCTTGGATGATTGTAATGTATGTGGAGGGAATAATATCCCCGATGAGTGTGGGGTTTGTTTCGGAAATAATACATCGTGTACTGGATGTATGGATGAAGATGCATGTAATTTTGATGATTCTGCAACCATAAATGATGGATGTGCATATGCAGAAACAAATTATGATTGTGATGGTAATTGTATAAATGATGAAGATGAAGATGAAATTTGTAATGAAAATGAAATCTATGGTTGTTCAGATATAGAAGCATGTAATTTTAATTCTGAAGCAACTGAAAATGATGGTTCTTGTGAGTATGCTGAAGAAAATTATGACTGTATTGGAAATTGTATTACGAATATTGATTGCTTCGGTGTGTGTGGAGGTGAAGCATATATAGATGATTGTAATGTTTGCGGTGGAATGAATCAGAATTGTGAACAATTTGATTGCAATGGAGATGAAGGTGGTTCTGCATTTTTAGATGATTGTGGTGTCTGTTCTGCAGGGAATACTGGCCATGTTGCAAATAGTGATATTGGTTGCGATGGTGAATGCTTTGGCCCATCAATTACTGCATGTGGTGATTGTGCAAGTAACTCTGTTTGTGATCTCAGTATAGAAGTAGCGTCTGTTTCAAATGATTTTAGAAAATCAAATATTCAGGTTCCCATTAATTTAGAAAACTATGAAGATTATAGTGATGCAAGTGTTGATGGTGGCTTTGAAGGGGTAGATATTACTATTACTTTTAATGACAATATATTAAGCTTTGATTCAGATGGTTCGGAATTGTTATTGAATGAAAATTATGAGATGGAAATGAATGAAAGTGAAAGTGGTTTTATTAATGGAATCGTTTGGGGGACTGATTCACTTTTGACTTCTTACTCGGGAGAAATGCTTTATTTAAATTTCGACATAAAAGGCGATGAATTAGTAGCATTGCATGGGCAACAAACGGAAATTATAATTAATAGCATTTCTATAAATACGGTTGATGTATTATCAAGTTCTAATAATGGAATCTTATCATTTGAAACTAAAGGCTGTATTGATCCTATGGCAGATAATTTTATTTGCCCTATTAATTCTAGTGAAGATTGCCCATATATGGATAATTATCAAATTAATGATGACTACTTTATCGAAAACCATGGTTGCGAATTCATCCCTGAAGAAACTATTGAAGTAGGTTCAGATGGAGTTATTGAAGAAGAAATGGAAATAGTAATTCAAATGGATGATGGTAGTACAATAAATATTACTTTACCAGAAGGCACCTCTGTAGTTTTTCCTGATGGATATGATGGTGATATGTCATTGTCTATGATTATCAATGATAGCTTTGACTTGAACACACTTCCAGGGTCAGGAGTACCTGATGATGCAACAATCATTGGTGATATTGTTGGACTTTATCCTTTAGGAGTAACTTTTGATCCACCTATTAGTGTAGAAATTGATTTTGGTCTTTCTCGTGCATTGGAATATTATCTTTTCCATGTATCTGATCCCAGTTCAGAAGATTCAGCATCTAAAAAATGGAGTTCAGTTGGTACATGTAGTATAAATGAATCTAGATGTACAGCACCATCGGTAGAGACTTCTGGGCTATTTGCAATTTTGTATGGAGACGACTTATCCAATGATGTATATATTTCGCCAACTGAATTTAAGTTGCATGAAAGTTATCCAAATCCATTTAATCCAGTAACGAATATATCATTTGACATACCTATTGCTACACATATTAATATTTCAATATTTAATATTAACGGTCAAATAATTCATCAATTCCCTACGGGTTATTATACACCTGGTCATTATGGATTTGAATGGGATGCGGGTGAAATTCCTACAGGAATTTATCTAATTCAAATGAAAACTGATGATGAAATTCATCAACAAAAAGTAATGCTATTAAAATAAAAAATTAAGGCTCAGTTTACTGAGCCTTTTCATTTATGGTAAAAAAAGTAATTCTAATAAGTATATATCTATTTATTTATGGATGCAATGGTTGTAACTCAGAATCTCCTACGGATCCATTTACACCAACCGGCTGTACTGATTCAACGGCATGTAATTATAATTCTGATGCAGAAATTGATGATGGCAGTTGTGAGTTTACTTCATGTAGTAATTATCCAACAAATTCATTATGGTTTTCCTTCGTATCTGAAGATACTTGGAGTATTTACTACAACTCAAATGTAGAAATTGGAGGGTTCCAATTTAAACTAGAAGGCGTTGAAATTCTATCAGTATCTGATGGTGTCGCACAAGAAAATGGATTTTCTGTAACTTCAAGTGGAAGTATGATTTTAGGTTTTTCATTTAGTGGTGCAACACTCCCATCTGGAACTCAACATTTAATAAATGTAGAATTGACTGATATCCCTACGAGTATTTCTGAAATTGTAATTTCAGATGCAAATAGTAGTAGCGTTGAGTTTATTTTTTATGATTCATACTTTACAAGCAATTTAACTCAAACGGGAGAATCACATTTAATTATTTTTAGTGAATCTATAACTTCGCTTGAAGTTGGGGATGAAATTGGGGTGTTTGATTCAAATGCAATCTTAAATTATAATAATTGCAACAATAGTATTGGTGAACTTCTTGTGGGAGCAGGAGAGTGGATAGGTGAGCAATTAGAAGTTGTAAATATAGGTTCTATAGACCATTGTTCAATAGGGGGTGTGCAATTGGCTGGATATAAAAGTGGAAATCCAATAATTTTAAAGGTGTGGGATGAAAGTACACAAATTTTGCATAATGCCACTTATACAGTTTCCGATGGTAATGATACATTTATACCTCCATTTACAGTTATTTCTGAAATAACTTTCTGATGCTAATTTCCGTAAAAGACATTTCAAAAAGTTTTACTTCATTCAAACGTGAAGCAGGACTAAAAGGTGCATTATCATCATTTGTAAATCGTAAATATGAAGTTTTTCATGCGCTAAAAAACATCAACCTTGAAATTGAATATGGTGAAATAGTAGGAATTTTAGGTGAAAATGGTGCTGGAAAAACCACACTTATTAAATTGATGGTAGGTCTACTGTATCCATCATCAGGTACTATTAATATTAACGGATTTACCCCATGGAAACGAAAAAATGAGTTTCTCAAGCAAATTTCAGTAGTGATGGGGCAAAAAAATCAATTATGGTGGGATATCCCTGCATCTGAATCATTTCTACTAAATCAAAAAATATATGAAATTCCAGAGAAAGAATTCAATCAAACTTTAGATGAGTTAGTTGACTTACTTAATGTAAAAGAAAAATTAAATACACAAGTAAGGCGTTTATCATTAGGTGAACGAATGAAGATGGAAATAATTGCGGCCCTACTTCATAAGCCACAAATTGTACTATTGGATGAACCAACCATTGGATTAGATGTAATTTCACAGTCTAAGATCCGTGAGTTTGTAAAATTTTATAATGAAGAACACAACACAACATTCCTACTAACAAGTCATTATATGAATGATATTCAAGCATTGTGTGAACGTGTTTTTGTTATCCATAAGGGAGAAGGTTTATATGATGGGAATTTCAATGAATTAGTTGATAAAATTAAGCCGCCCAAAAAATTAATTTTTGAATTTCCAACTTCTCCAAATGATGAGATAATTGATTCTTTAGAATCTGAATTTAACTTTGAATTAGTTCGAAATGTACTCACTTCACAACTACCCGATGATAAACTTATCAAATTGCTGAGTAATTTATTTAAAATTGCAGATCCTGTATCATTCTCAGTAGAAGAACTTCCTGTTGAAGAAACTATGAAGTCCTTTTTTGAAAATCCAGAGAAATTTATTTGATTAGCATAGGTGTAAAAAAATATTTCTCAGTCATCAGAATGACATGGATTCAAGCACTTGAATATAAAGCAAATTTATATGTAGGTGTTTTTGCAATTTTTTCAGGTTTGCTTATCGAATATTTAATTTGGAAGCAAATTTTTGTTACACGAGGTGAATCTACCATTAGAGGATTTGAATTAAACCAATTAATTGCATTTATATTCCTCTCTATGATTGTTGGTCAGCTCAAATCTTCATGGGTAACATCAATTGAAATGATTGAAGCAATTCGAAGTGGTGGACTCAATAAGTATCTCATTAGACCAATTTCATTTTATACTTATCATCTTATGATGTTTATTGGTCATAATTCTTTGTACTATCTTGCATATTTTACATTGATTCTTTTATTCCCATTTTTATTTCCTGGTTTTGCATTTCAGTCTGCATTATCAGGTATTGGTTTCTTTATTGCACTTTTAATTTCAGTATTATTATCCTTCAATATGTATTACTTAATGGTTTGTCTTGCCTTTTGGTTACATGAGGTGAGATCACTTATTATTGCCTATAATATTGCAAATATAATTTTATCGGGGCAGGTTATACCTTTAAAGTTTTTTCCTCAATGGTATTTAAACATTATACAGTTTACTCCAATTCCATTTTTAGTTGATTTTCCAGTCTCTATTGCAACGGGGAATTTACCTATTTTCTTATGGGGAGAAAAATTTGCAGTAGGTATTTTTTGGTGTATAATAACATGGATATGTGGAAGCATTTTATACAAAAGAGGAATTCGGCTATACGGAGGCTTTGGTGCATAAGTATTTCAAACTTTGGAAATCATTTTTTGCAAACAGCCTTACAAGAGATATGGAATTTAAGGCAAACCTCTTGGGGGGAGTTGCCGTTGACGTAGTTTTTTATTGTGTACAATATTTTTTCTTTTCAATTATTTATTCCTATGTTGATGCTTTAGGCTCATTTACACGAGAGGATGTACTAATATTTCTAATTATTACATTTCTTGCAGATACAATATATATGCTACTTTTCTCAGGCAATTTATTTTCTCTGAATAGATTGGTAGTTCAGGGCGATCTAGATTTTGTATTACTCAAACCAATAAATTCTCAATTCTTTGTATCATTCAGGTTTGTACGTTCTTATGCATTGATTTCTATTTTCTTTTTAACTATGATTTTAATTAGACAATGCTTGATTCATTCTCAACATATTGAAATTATTAATTTTTTATATTTTTTGATATCATTTACATTGGGGGCATTAATTTGGTATTCCATTGACTTTATGATTGCATGCCTAACATTTTGGTTCAAAAATTTTACTGTGGGTGGCTGGCTAAGTCATGAGTTACTTAAGTTTTCAGCTCGCCCAGATACTATATACACGGGTCTTGTGAGAAAATTATTATTCTCATTTATTCCCATGGCATTGATTTCTTCTGTACCAGCACGAATGCTTATTTATGGATTTAATTTAGAATTATTAATCCTTCAAATCATGGTTGCAACAATTATGATTTTTACTACAATTTTAGTGTGGAAACGAGGCCTTCTCCGATATGAAAGTGCATCAAGTTAATATTATTTTTTTTGTTGGTACGAGTTAATTTTAATTATTAATATACCCCAAGCCATTAAATTTAAATAATTAATGACTTATCTTGGAGTGTTGGATTTAATTACGAAATTACCCGAAGTAGGGTAATTCCCTCTTATATAGAACGAAACTAATTAGGAGAATGAATGATTAAATCATTCAAGATATATGTATTAATAATTCATATTGGATTGTTATCAATTCTGTCGTCTCTGCTATTTCCTGCAGATGTAACCTTAAACGTAAATTTATTAAAAACGGGTCAATATAATGTGTCCGACTTTTTGGATCCAGATGTAAGTCTTTGGAATGTTTCATTTCAATGTGCTGGACTATGCCCCAATGATGGATTAGATTATTATCTCGAGGTAAGATTAGGGTATAATGACATAAATCCAGCAATATGGGGGGTAACTTTTTTACGCCATATAGACACGGGTGAATCTGATTATCTAAGTAATTTTGAATTCCAGGGCGGGGCAGGATTACTAAAAGCATATGCAGAAAATGAAGAATTCATTAATCAATTAGAAGAAACCTTTTATCTGCCTGCAGGAAATGTAACATTATCTGTATCTGCGTATGAAGCATGTGGTTATGAAAATATTGATACAGATAATTTTAACATTAACTGTGATTTAATAGATTCAGCTGAAGATAGTGAAGTAATCATTTCTACTTTTAACAATGTGGTATCCGAGTTAGACATACTTAGTCCTGCAAACAATTCTGATGTTTTAGATACATATCCGTGGCTTAGATGGGAATCCCCTGGATTCGTAGAAGGGGTACAAATCGACTATAATGTCTTTGTATATCAATATAATCCAGTTATTCATTCAAACTATTTAGATGCAATTGAGGATGGAAATAGCCTTTATTTTACTAATAGTGATCCTATTACATTGTTGGAAAATGGAAATCCGCAGCAAATTCAAGTACAATATCCTTCAGATGATAGAGAGCTGGCTTGTGGATATCAATATGTATGGTATGTGGATGCACGAGATATTATTCAAGATGAACCGTTCAATGGTGAATCTGGAATCTGGGGATGGCCAGAACCAATTCAGTCGCCGCTCTTTGTTTTTAATTATGGTTCTAGTTTAAAACAAGAAAATGTAATTAGTCCAGCTGTAGATAGTGAGGTATCTTCCGTAAGACCTACGTTTCAAATTGACCCTGTAAATTGTGCTAGTTCATATGAAATATGGCTGTCCAATGCAGATGATACTGATGTAGAAAATCCTATTTGGACCAGCGGTGCATTACAATCAAATGTGAATCAATATCCTTTTGATGCAATGGGGCTAGTTCCTGGAAATGAATATCGATGGAAAATTAAAATGAATCCTGATGGTGAGCCAAGTCCATGGAGCGAAATTTTTACATTTCGAATTATGGACTATAGTTTAGATGATCCGCAATCAGGACAAGAATTATCTTCAGTAACGCCTACATTTTATATTTCTTCACCAGCAGATGTGTCAAGTTATGAATTGAGAATAAGTAATCTAGATGACCCCGAAGTTGAATCAGGGAATATTTTCAGTCAAAATGTATTATCATTCCCATTTGAATTACCTTCAGATTTGTCAATAGGCCTTTTACCGGGGTTTTCATACTATTGGAAAATAATAATTCTTGATGGAAATGATAATATCGTTGGTGAAATTGATGATTACACCAAAGTTGAATCTTTTAGAATTGAAGATGTGGAAATTATTTCTCCCAGTGATGCATCTTCTGATCAAAGCCTTACCCCAGCATTTGTGTGGGATGGTCCTTTAGGAATCTCTCAATATGAAATTTCAATTTCTAGAGATGATGATCCATCTGTAGAGGACCCATTTTTTCAAACACAAGTATCAGGAACATTTTTCCAATATCCGCAACAAGGTGAATTTTCACTTGAATATGGTACTTTGTATTATTGGATGGTTGTACCTTTAGATAACAATGGAAATCGTGGAGCTTCTTCAGAATATTTTTCATTTATTACTGCAGCGAACATGAATGAGGTTGTGGAAACTGAAGGTTCATCTAAGCCAGAATTTTCACTTACAAATGGTGGAGAAGATACCCCCAAAAATATCATTGTTAATCTTTTGAATGAGATCCAAGAAGCAGATGAATTTTTAGCTTATTTTGCAGAAGATCAAGAAATGGGTTCATTTTTGGCAGAGCTATATATTGATGGGAATCAGTCTAGTGGTGTGTTAGACGGTACAGATTTAGAATGGGGCAGTACAATTTATGTTCAAATTTTTGCTTTAAGTGAGGGTGAAGTTATTGGCGAGGAATCATCGATACAGGTTATATCATTACCCGAAAAGCCAGGAAGTGATGACCAGGTTGGTGTAACAATTTCTTTAGATGAAGGCAGTACACAACCTGTAATAGAAATATCAAACATTGTAGCAAATGCATTTGATTATATTATTGAAGTTGCAACAGATGCGGAAATGACGGAAATTTTTTATATTGGCCCTGCGTTTGATGACATGCCAACTATATATCCTGAATCGGCAGATCCATTAAGTTTTGGTGAAACATATTTCTTCCAGGTCTCTGCAACCGATGATGAAGGAATGCACGGAATACCGTCCTCAGTAGTTTCAATTTTTATACCAAATGTTACTCCTCCAAATCTAAAAGACGAGTTTACATGGGATTCAACAGTTCCCTCATCATCATCATACAATATCCAAATAAGTACTACGGATGACTTTACCTCTATAGTTGTTGATGAAAATGTTGAAAGCACAAATTTTCAATTAGGGGATGGGACATTAGATCCCGGTACTCAATATTATTGGCGAGTTATTGGTTTTGATGATAGCGGAAATATACTGGGAGATTATAGTTCAATCCGACTATTTGAAACAGAGGGTGAACAAGAGGAAATTGTAGAAACAGAGGGTGGCCAAATAGTGGTATTATCACTACCTCCTTCAGGAGAGGAAGTTACGACTTCACGTCCATCTTTCCAATGGGAAGCCATAGAAACTGCAGAAAAATATGAAATTAGAGTGGGTGCTTCTGAAGACTATTCACAGCTTATGTGGTCATCTCCAAATGTTGCACAAAGCAATGTACAATATCCTTCATCGGGTGCAGAAACATTATTACCTGAAACTACCTACTACTGGTCAGTGAGAGCCATAGCTAACGACGTAGCATTGGGTGAATTTAGTGAATCCTTTACTTTCACTGTTTCTGAGGATAACACTCCAGTATTAACCGGACCAATGAATGGGTTATCAGAAAGTAATTTACCATTCTTTACATGGAATAAAATTCCACGTGCCAGCGCATATGGATTAGTATTAGCTATTAATGAAGATGTGTCACAAATTATTTATGAGAGCCATAATATTGCCGAAAAACAATTTCAGTATGGCAGTGATTTGCCACCATTGGAGTATGATACAGCATATTATTGGAAAGTAGTTGCCTACGATGAAGATGGTACAGCATTAGGTGATTATAGTGCAATTGCAACATTTACTACACCATCGGGAATAATAGAAATTGAGTTTATTTATGAAGAAGGGGGTGAATAATGTTTAAAAAATTCACCTCATCATTTATATTGATATTAATTTTATCATCATTTATTATAGCTGAAGCAAGGGTTGTTGCGGCAATTTCCTCTATGAAAGGTGATGTGAAATTAAGACCTGTTGGAAAACGGAAGTATGAATCGGCCTATAAAGGGCAAATGATTAAAACGGGAGATTGGGTAAAAACAAGTAAAGGCGTTTTCGTCGCCATTGTTTTCCTTGACGGTTCAAATGTTAAAATTCAAGCAAATACTGAAATTGAGATTAAAAGTTCACGGGTAACTGCAAAAGAATTAAAAACGCAAATGTATATTGCTGAGGGTCAAGCGTGGAGTAAGGTATCTAAACAAGGTAGTGGTGAGTTTAAGATTAAAACCCCAACAGCGGTTGCCTCTGTTAAAGGTACAGAGTTTGATGTTGAATTTGATGATTTAGCAGAATCTACGACCTTAACGGTTATGGAAGGTGAAGTCTTCTTCGGCAATGATTTAAATCAAGTGCTAGCTGGAGCAATGGAAGGTGCATCAGCATCTAAAGATGAAGCTCCTGAAAAGTATAAAGTTAAGCCTGAAGATGTTCCACAATGGCAAAATGATACCGATCCAAATTGGGGATTCAAACTCACACCCGACCGAACGGGCAAACATCCTGTAAACCAACCAATGAAGGTATCTATTCAAGTAATTAATACAAAAACTAAAGAAGCTGATAATGCCTATAATAGTGAAATTCAAGTGGCAGCAGACAGTGAATTACTATTAGTGTCTAAAGATGGTTCAACATGGTCAACCAGTGTAAATGTAGCGATGAAAGATGGCCGAGGAACTGTCCATATTAAAGGTGGTGATGAAGGGCGGCCATCTATTGTAGCCAGTGCAGAAAATTCTGAGTCAAGTAAACTGCAATTTGAATTCTATATTTCTAAAACTCAAAAGCGATCATTGGGTGGAAAATTATCATCCATTGCTAGTAAAAAAGGGTTATCAGATATTTCTGATAAGATTGCAGGAAAATCTTTAAAGTCAACAACTGTTGTTTC
The DNA here is from genome assembly GCA_964344315.1 of uncultured bacterium. Lineage (GTDB taxonomy): Bacteria > Fidelibacterota > Marinisomatia > SCGC-AAA003-L08 > D37C17 > JABHHG01. Next base: position 41,526 of record CAYFMU010000007.1, read on the forward strand.
AGGAGAAGCCAATATCGATGATGTGCTTCAAAAAGTTGATACAGGGGAGTATGAAATAGTAGGACATGAGGAAATTGAAAACCCAGATGGATCCATTAAAATTAAACTTATTGTTAAACCTCGAAGTCAAGGAGGGAGTCAATAATGATTAGATTAGTATTAAGTTTATTTTTATTCTCAGTTGTATATGCTGATGGTCAAGCCCCCACATTTATGCCTATTGACCCATCAGAGGATTTTTATAGTAGTTCGGATGTCTATTTAGAAGTCCAAGTGATGGACCAATCTGAATTGTCTCAAGTGAGCCTATATTATAGATTTTCTGGGAACGAATCATTTACACAATTAACCATGGAAAAAGAACTCTATTATGTGGGAGAGATTCCAGAATCTGAGGTTATCCCCGGTCGATTGGAGTATTATTTCTTTGCACGGGATGAATTTGGCAATCAATCTACATGGCCTGAGGGAGGTGAAGAATCCCCCGAGTCTATACCTATTTTTGAACCATTATACTCTGGTGGTGAAAGCGGTGATATTTTAGTTGAAATGCTAAATCCTACACCCAATGAGTCTAATGATGATGCATCAATAATTATATTATCTTTGTATGACCCCGAGGGTTCAATTGATTTATCTAATATTAAACTATATATAAATGATGAAGATGTTTCGGAGTCAATTTTTAAGTCTGTAGATATGGTTACTTACGTATCTCAAACACCTCTAGAACCTGGAGAACATGAGGTACTTTTCCAATTGGCTGATCAAGAAGGAATGTATTTACAGAAACTATTTGAGTTTTCAATTGCTGAAATTGATGTGGCTCAATTTGAAAAAGTGGATTGGAAAGAAGTAATCCAATTGAAAGGGAGTCTCAGTTATGACTCAGATTATGATGAGTTTTTTGGAAAAGATAGGCCTGATAATAGACCCTTTGATTCACATAAATTAAATGCATCGGTAAAATTTACTTTAGGGCCAGTTAAAGTAAAATCTTCTGCACTTATTAATACACATTTGATTGATGAAACTGCCAAGTCGAATTTAGAACGTAGCCAACCTTTAGATAGATTGAAATTTGGATTATCATCTCCATCGTTAGATTTTAAATATGGTGATTTTTCAACAGAGTTTTCTGAATTAACTCTAAAAGGGACTCGAGTTCGGGGTATGTATTCACGTTTAAAGTTAGGCCCATGGAAGACTAGTGTTTTATCGGGAAATACTAAAGAATTAATTTCTTTTGAAAATCTCACTGACTTTGATCCAGGTTTAAATGTTTGGAACGAAGGAGAAGATTTTACGGATTCTAATGAAAATGGAATGTGGGATGATGCTGACCAGTTTATTGATGAAGATGGGAACGGAGTATGGGATGAGGGTGAAGAACTCACTTCTGATTATAACGGAAATGGTGAATGGGATGATGCAGAAGATTTTGTTGATGTACCTAAATATGATTGGTTACAAGTTGATGACAGTACAGAATCAGTAAATTTGGCAGATCACACAAAAGGTACAGCATCTAGAAAAATGAATGCATTAAGAACCGAATTAGATTTTTCTGCATTTAACTTTGGTATCAATGTACTTACATCTTATGATGATATCGATGAATATGCATTACCCTTTGAAGAATTATACTCACAATACACATTTCTAGGTAATGCTGTGGCAGGTACAGATTTTACCCTTCGTCTAAATAACAAAAAAACACAACTAAAAGTTGAAACAGCAATCTCATTAATGAATGATTTAAATGGTACTCCAATTGATACTTTGGCGGAAAGTTTAGATATGCCAGAAAGTCAATTAAATCAAACTAAAGATTTATTTAGTGCTATTGAAGATGTAGTCGGTTTCAATATTAATAGTGATTTAATCATTGGTAGCTCAGAGGGTCGTGGTATTTCAGTTCCATTACCCAATATGGATAGTTTAGATGTTCAAGACTATCTTCTTAATGATGTATTAAAAAATGGTACTTACAGATTTACATTTAAAATACCCATTGAGTTTGAAGAAAATGATTTTGATATTCAAGCAGAGTATAAACGAATTCCGTCAAACTTTGTGTCATTGGGAAACTCATCTATTCAAACTGATATTCAGGGATTAAAGTCATCTATTAAAGGTCGATTGTTCAAAAATAAATTATCCCTCAGTTGTGGATATGATAATGAAAGCGATAACCTTATGGGTGAATCTGCTGATGAAAAACTAAAAAGCTCAACGACGACCACAAAATCTCAATCGTTTGGTTTTGGTATTAATATCCCCGAATATCCTACATTTAATTATTCTATTCGTATTATGGATAGAGAAGGTGTGAGCATTGAAGATGAGTCTTTAACAGCTTCAAATAAGACAATGACTCATACGATCAGTCCATCTTATAAGTTTGATACAGAAAATAATACAAATGTGAGTGTAAGTGCTAATATCATGATGATGAACTATAATGATAATTTATATGATGCATCTGATGCCACAATGACAAATTCAAATTTTACAACAGGGTCATATACGGGTTCTTTAGGGCTTCGTTTTGATTCTCCACTTACGTTTAATTTAGGTGGAGGTATTTCTATAAATACTCCTGAAGATTCAAATATGATGCCCACTCAGTTTTTAGTAGTAAGTTCTAAATTAGGATATAAATTCTGGGAAAAAACATTGAGCACATTTTTAGGATTAAACATGGTTTCCGGTGGTAAAGATGCAGATGCATTAGGTGAGGGTGAAATAGATAATTTAAAACTTACTGTCAAATTGGGTGCGCAATATAAGTTATCTAAAAATTTGAGTATTGGACTAAATACAGATTATATAATTCTTTCAGATAAAGTGAATCCCACCAATGATTTTTCTGAGCTGAAAGGTAAAATAAAGCTCAAAATAGGTTTTTAATTAGGTTTTCTTCTCTTTCTTGCGTGCTGCAGGAAAGAGTACATTATTAAGGATTAGGCGGTATCCAGGTGAATTCCTATGGAGGTTCAAATCGGTAGGTGGGTCACCGACAAAATGGCGATAGTCTTCTGGATCATGGCCACCTAAAAAAGTAAAAGTCCCTTTTCCTACATTTCCATGGATGTATTTTACCATAGCATCATTTTGTACTTCGCCTAAAATTAATACATGACTTTTCAAAACTTTCCTATCAAAACCAGTTGTTTGACCCATAAATCCATTAATCACATTTACGTGGTCTTGGGTAAGCATTGTTGGGACGGGATCCCACTTTGCAGAAAATTCAAAAAGTGTAAAGTAGTCAGCTTCTGGTGTACGCGTTACAGGGCGGTGACTTGGAGGAACATCAATAGTAGAATATTCATAAGTCATTGGATTGGTGTATAATTGATAATTCTCAAAAGCGATACCATTAGAAAAATTAAGTTTTCCTGCAAAACCAGCATCTACAGGGGTACCATCATAGGGAGTATCAACAATATCCACATTTATGGCTGCCAGTGCAATATCAAAAGAATCTGTTGCTGAACACATGGCAAACATAAATCCACCATTATTTACATATTCTTTAATTTTTAGCGCGACACCTTTTTTTAATTCGTGCACAGATGAAAACCCAAATTGCATGGCTGTTGTTTTAAAATCTAATTCTTGCTGTTTATACCACCCTGCATTTCGATAACTTTTGTAAAACTTACCGTATTGCCCTGTAAAATCCTCATGATGCAAATGCAACCAATCATATTCTTTTAATTTATTGGTGAGAACTTCTTCATCAAAGACAATATCATATTCTATTTCTGCATAGGTGAGAGCTAAGGTTACGGCATCATCCCATGGTTGTTTATCTGGTGGAGAATACACTGCAATTTTTGGAAGTTTTTCCAACAATACAACATCCATATTATTTTTTTCTATGGTGGCATATATTTGAGATAACTGGGCCGCACCAATGGTTTCAGTGTGTACCCCTTTTAATGTACATTCTTGTTGGATTCGAGGAGTTGCATCCATCATAAATGAACCTCCTCGATAGTTTAGAAGCCAATCTACATTTTGGTTTTGCTTTAACACAGAAAAAGCAACCCCATAGGCTTTTAAATGATCTGTTTGTACGACATCCATAGGAATGAGAATCTTTTGAGAAACCCCAATTGTAAACAATATAAGCGTTAGTATTTTTTTCATTAGCTGGCTAGCTCCCGAAGTCGAAGTCGAATATCATCATAATAAATACTGAGTGGATATTGTTCTAAAAATTGTAAATAAATATCTATAGCTGTTCCAGATTCAAGCAAAACAATATCATATATTTCTGCCAATAAAATTTTTCCCAATTCAGAGAAAATTGAAACATTACTCAGTTGTTGTAAATGGATAATAGATTGCTGAGGATTATCCTGTAGTAATTCAATATAAGCACATTGATATAATGCCACATCTTTGATAAAGTCATTTTCAATGGAAAATAATTCACTCAGTTTATTTATTGCTTGGGTACGCTTATTTTGACGGATAAACAATTGAACCTCAGCAAAAATTTTGAAAGCCTCTTCATCCTCAGAAAATGCAAGTAGAATACTCTGAACATCTAATAGATCATTAAACCCAGGAGAGTCTTTTTGTAGCTTTTTTAGAACAGCAGATAGACTATCTCCTGATGCTTTAAAATCACCATCATAAAAATGGGCTTGACTTTTTTTAATATTTAAGAGCAACTTCTCATTCCCTTTGCGATAGCCTTTGGAGAATTCTTGAACATTTTTAAGGGCATTATTAATATCCCCTTTAGCAAAATAAACATCTATCAATCGAAGTGCAGAGGTAAATTTAACATCTCTACTTCGCCCCTTTTTCTGAACTTTTTCATATAATGAAAATGCACCATCTAAATCATTCATAGCTCTAAACTTTATCTCAGCTAATCGAAATGCAGCATCTAAATTACCATCGGTAGTGAGCAGTGAATCATAAATCGAGGTTGCCTTTAATAATGAAGGAAGTAGTGATTCATCAACATCATAATATGAAGATGAGAAAAATTCATTGCCATCAAAAAAACTAGAGATGGGTAATAGATTATCCGTTTTCACCGATTGTGCTTCTAAAGTTTGTGCAAGGCCATAGATTGCTGAACGCTTAATTTCTTTTTTGAACTCACCATTAATAATATCCGAATAAACTTTTATAGCAATAGAATAGGCCTTTGCAGTAGATAATTGTTGTGCAAACTGTAAAACCTCAGCTGGTTTAGTGTAATTTTCTAATAAAAGGGCATAGGATTGATCAAAATTCCCAGCCCTAAATTCTAAATCAGAGAGTAGTAACTTTGAACCAACAACATTGGATTGAGTCAATATTTCTCGTAATCTAACCACAATAAACTCATCGGATGGGAATGACATAAGCCGTGATGATACTAATTGATATTTTTGGGGATTATGTTCTAAGTGCAATAAATAATTTTCCAATGCTTTATCAAATGCCATTCTCATACGAAAGTAAGTACCCAATTCCATGGCATAAAAATCGGGTTTTCCATTTAAAGAGCGGACTTTATTAATATAGCTAAGAGCAACGTCTACAAATCCTGCAGAAATTATTCGACCCATTAAATTTTTCAAAAAGCCTTCTCGTTTAATATTGGCATGAAAAACCTGTTCAGCTATTAATTTCCATTCATCATTTTCAGCCCATATATAGATTTCCATTTTATCTATCTTTGCAGATGCATCTTTAGGTCGAGCATTTACATATTCATTCACAAGTACAATGAGGTCTCCAAAACGTTGTTGATTTTTCAATAGTTCTTTTAATGGTTGAAATGCACGAGTATATCCTGCATCCTTTTTCAAAACTTGCCGGAAAAGATGTTCTGCTTCTTCTGCCATTCCACTGCGTTGAAGGGTTTTTGCTTGTCGGATTTGGGCTTCAAACTCTTTATTCTTATCATTTAGCTTCTGACTATTCTTTGCCTTTTGTTTTAAGTCTTCAAGGGAAGACGGCTTTAAAGGCACCTGACCATAAATCATGGAAATTATAATAATGATGATGAAATTATTTATCACTAGATTCCTCAGATTGAAGCCCTCTAAAATAGTGTTTCATCATCTCTTGATATTCACGTGAATGCCCCTCTTGCAGTGCAGATTCCATTGCATTGATTAAAAATAATTCACGTTGTCCTTTATCTTGAGGTAATCCTGTGGGACCATCATATTCAATTTCTTCACCAGAATTGCTTTTCCGTTTTTCTGAGTAATCTTTTTGGGTCATGGATTTTTGACTGTCTAACATTCTGGATAAGATTTGTTGTTGTCTTTCCATTGTTTTTCGAGTTACCTGCTTACGTTTAAAGTCGTTAATTACTTCTTCCATATCTTGCTCTGCTTTAGTCAGGCTACCAGGTATTTCTCCACCTGGCATATCACTCATGAGTTCTTGTAGCGCTTTTTGTAGTGCTTGTTGTTGTCCTTGTAAACCTTGCATCATTTGTTGTTGTGCCATCATACCCATTTGTCCCATTTGCATGGTACCCTTATTTATTCCCTTTTGTTGTTGGGTCATATTTTCAAGTTGTTCCATATAACTTTCAAATCCTGATGCAGACCCAGAGGATTTCATTTCATCCATTGCAGAGAGCAATAAGTATGCCGTTTCATTGAGCCCATTTAATGCTTTTTTCTGTGATTTCCGTGAGTTGGTTATTTGCTTTTGTTCCACATCTCCAATGGCTTTATCCATGGCGGATGTAGTTTTTCCAATAGCTCTACTTATGGCAGGGGTTATGTAAAATGTCTTTTTTGAAAGCTCCATCATTTGTGCCATTAGTTGAATATTTTCACGTTTTATACGATTTTGAAATGAGGCTATTTCTGGCAAATTTGGACTACGTGAATTAAGTTTTTCGCCATTTTTGATGAGCTTTTCTTGAGATTGAGAAATATATAAAACGTTTCTAACTACCGACAGAAATGCATCCATCATTTCGTCAACGGTCTCTTGCTGAAATTGCTCCTGTATTGCCATGGCTTCATTAAGCATTTCTGCTAATTTTTCTTTTGATTTATCCGAAGATTCTGAGGCCTCATCCTGTTGGCCTTTTTGAAGCTCTTTTCGAGTATCCTTTATTTGGGATTCTGTTTCTTTAGTGAGTGGGCTATTTAAAAGTTCCTCCATTTGTGCAGATGCAGCCTCAGACCCCTTTTCCATTGCATCGGATGCATCTTTCATTGTTTCTTTTAAATTTTTAAATTGTTCTTCTTGCCTGCGTTCTTTCGATGCCAGTTCATTTAGATTTGCATCGTCTTCTTGCAAATCTGTAGATATATTTTCCTGTGCTTCGACCATTTTTTCTAAACGCTTTACCACTTCATCAATTTTTTGTTCAGCAATGGCTTGTTCAAACATATCAATAAATCGGTCTAATTGATCTTCAAACTCTTGTAAATCATAGTCAAAATCTTCCAATGCATCAAGCATTTGTTCCATATCCATGTTTTGCATGGCTTCTTGCATTTTTTCCATGGCTTCCATGAGTTCAGGGGTCATAATATCATCAAGCAGTTCATTAAATTTTTGGAATTTTTCAACTAACTGGTCCGATACCAGATTGTTCTTACTGGCCTGTTCTTCAATTTTTTCAACGGCTTCTTGAATTTGCTCTAATTGATTAAATACTTCCTGTATTTGTTGTAACGATTCTTCAGCCTTTTGCTGTTGCTCCCATGTCATCTCTTCTGATTTCAACATTTCAAGTTGGAGTTCTTCTACAAGCTCTTGAACATTTTCTAAATCTGAGATTACATCATCAGTGTATTGCTCAATTTCTTCTTCCTCTTCCTCCATTTGTGTAAATAAATCTTCGATGGAAGGGTATCGGCCAATAAGTTTAATAGACTGTGTACTCAAAGGCCCTGTAACTATATTATTATCTTGCACATGGATAGTAAAATGGATTTCATCTTCAGGTTCAGGGTGAAGGGAGCTTATATCCCAATAGTGGATAATTTGCTGAGATTTAACATCTGTAGAAATTTCACGAATTTCACGTCGGTGTATGGTTGAATCTTGATTCCCTAAATAATAGGGAGTCATTAGTTGATATTCAATCCAGGAGGCTGAAAACCCATAATCATCACTGGTTTGGAAAGTAATATTAATACCATTGGACTCATCCAATTCAAACTCAGTTTCAGGGCTAGTAACCAAAATATCCGGAGGTGAATCTGGATAAACATTTATACGATAATGAGTGGGGTGTAGATTCTCAACATCATTTTCATCGGTACAATACAAAGCAGCAGTTACCGATGAACCCACGTGAAGAGTAATACTCATATTTTTACCATTAACTTGCGTATTTCGATTTTCAAGGCCTGTTAACGCTAACCATGCATCATTTATTCTTTTTGTCGATGTGGCATTTATTTGAATTTTACTTCCAGCCAATACATGAATATCCGAAATATTACCGGGATGAGTTTTAACGGGTTCCCCTGTATATTCTGGTGGAAAAATTGAGAATGTAACATTTTCTATTATAGGGCGGTCTGTTACGTATATTGAGCTAATTTCAGTTTCAATTACATCCCAAGGACTAAAAAATGCAGCATTTTCTACAATGGCTTTCCATTGTATATCTTGCCGAACATTATCAAATGTTAAATAATAAAGCTCATTTTCTTCAAATGCCCAAGCAGTATTAACACCACTTTTATTTTCCCATTGAACCAAAATGGAATCGGGCAAATCACCCATACCTGCAATGGCAACTTGAATTGTATCTCCACCCAATACATCCACCGTTGGATTTAACGATGTGAGGGTAAATGGTAAAGGTTTTGGGTAAAATGTTTGAGGATGTATGAGCCGATCTACGGCATTGATAGAGCCACTAAAATTTAAAATAAAGAGCAGTATTATTAGACCAATAGACGCAAAAAAAACATTCTTTTGTATTTTATTTAGACCATTAGAAATCGGTTGAAAATCCAATGTGTTTAGCGATTCCTGTGTTTTTTGAACTGCATATTCAGCTAAATCTTTACCTACAATATTAGATTTAATATCTTCTTCTAATTGAAGCGCATTTAATAGTCTATCTTTAATCTTTGGAAATTTTTCCCCAATTATTTTTGATAATTGATCATCAGTACTATTGTTGAATAGTTGTTGAATATGGATGACCCATTCAAGTCCCATATATGCTATAAAGAGTATAAAGATAGCGATGAAGTATTGGTCAACTAAAAGGCGATGTGATTGGGATAAATAGAAAATGGATTCTATAGAAATTATGAAGAAGGCTAAAACCAATAGGATGGACATAAATCGAACACTGCTACTAAACAATCGTCGTTGAGATGCCCACTGTCTGTATGAGTGGATAAATTGTTGAATTGGTGTTTTCATCATTGACTTAATGAGTAAACCACGATATTCGTTCCCATTTTTAATGCAGCAGTACGAATTTCTTCTGCATTTTTATGCACTCCGCCATCTTCCCAACCATCACCTAAATCCGATTCATAGGTATAGAGTACCACCAGTTTTTCATCATGAAACAAACCTAATGCTTGGGGTCGCTTTTTATCATGTTCATGCACTTTAGGTAGCCCCTTATCCAGTATAAAATGTGAAGAAAAAATTTCATGAGTAGGCGGAAGCTCAACCCATTCTTTATCGGGGAACACTTTTTTCATTTCACGACGAAAAGATTTATCCATACCATAGTTATCATCAGCATGTAAAAAGGATCCTGAGAGTAAATGGTCTCGTAAAATGATAGCTTCTTTCTCGGAAAATTTCACATTACCATGTCCAGTGAGATACAAATAAGAGCTTCGGTGAAAAAGGTCATCTCCAATTTTTGCTCTTTTCTCAATAGGATCAACGGTAATATGGGTGTGTCGCTTAATATAGGTAAGCAAATTGGGAATAGAACTGGGGTCAGAATACCAATCTCCGCCACCTCCGTAGTGGATACGAGTAATAAAAAATGAACCAGGGGTTTGTGCACATAGATTAACCACCATGCACAAGTATATGAATACTCTTAATTTCATGGGCTTGAAAAATACACTCTGTTTACCCAATGTTAAAACGGTTTTAGGGCCTGTGAACTCATGGATTATCTTTTTTAATTTTGCCTAATTTCTCCATAGATTAAAGCCCCTTGAAACATACTCTCTATAAGATAATATTTGTGTTTTTCTCTGTGGTTATTGCAGGTGAGCGAACGTGGACCACCACCACTTTTGACCACTATTGGAATGTGGTATTCCGCCGTAATATGTACAGAGAGCCCATTTCATTTACACCATTTAATGTCAGAGTAGGGCAACTCACATATGGTGGAAAAGATTATTGGGAGAGCGGTTTATTATCCACTAACTTAGGAAAAGATTTACCCGTAGTTTTGGATTCTACCACCACTGCATTTTCCATCATAGAGAATGAAGAGTATCGTAAACTCCTCATGCTTGAAGTTGATTTTCTCAGAATTAATACCACCAACTATCTCTACAAACAAAATGTAGTAGATATTCAATTTGGATTGGGGTACAGCCGTTTAAGTTCACTTTCTGATCCCGTCCTCCCTGACTCCGACACAAATACATGGTATAGCTCTCTTCCCAATGCCAATACACGGGGAAGTTTTAGATTTAAACCCATCATCAATGCATTCAATATAAATACATCCCTTACCTTTCAATTTTTTAATTTTATGTTGGGATACATGCACCATGCATTGGGGTATAGTTTTGGTACATTATATGAATCTACTGGAGGTGATTACTATTTAGAGGGTAGAGGTACTAATGAATCATTTGCATTGGGATTACAAGGGGTATATCATCCTAAAAACCGACCATTTTCATTTGTGTATGGTATAGAGGGGAGATGGAATCGCACCAAATTTTTATCGGTAGATGACCCCAGCCACATTTCTCATATTAAGGGATTAGATTTATATGCAAAGGGGATTGTAGTTACCTTTGGGACGATTTTTGGTGGCAAACGTACCGCAGGTGATAATGGATTTTCACATCTAATAAATCAACGATATATTGAAGCGACAAAAGGCTTTGAACAATTTATAAATACATATCCCACACATTCACGGCGTAAACGTGCAGAAGAAATGTTAGCCTTTGGATATGAGCAAATCCCTTATCAACAGTTTAGGGAAGGCTTGGAGTCATTAAAAGATAAAGATTTGGAATCGGCAGCACAGTGGTTGAATAAAGCATCAGAAACCGCTGATGATGATTTAAAATTTGAGATTAATTCTCGTAAAAAAGATTTGGCTATGGTATTAATTGATTCGGTAGCGAGTCATAAGGAAGAATTAACCTTTACTCAAGCCGAAGATTTAATTGTAAAAGCCCGAAAAATTGCTCCCGATTATCCACTGTGTGATGAGGCACTGGCCGAGCTATATATTGAAAAAGGTGATGTGCTATTGTCCAAGAAAAATTATTCTCGGGCGCATATATATTTGAAAAAGGCATTAGATGTAAGTCCCGATAGTAAAAATCAAGTGGCAAACCGACAGAACGATTTGATAGAAGGATTGATGGATGAAGCCAATAGTTTTACAGAGAATGAAGAATATATTTTAGCCATCAATTCGTTGAATACCATCATAGACATCCACCCAAAACGGCAAAACGACCTTGGACCTGTTGTAGAGGAATTACGCCAGAGTCTTCATCGTGCGGAAGAAAAAGCCACTCAGCAAAAGGTAAAAGAATTGATGTCCATAAAACGTAAAGAGCGTGCCAAACCTGAAAATAGAGTATTATTATTGGGCATCACCAAACATGAGGCTAAACTGATTATGGGGGATGCAGATTTTATTGATACCATGGAAAAGAACGGCAAAGTTTTTGAAATGTGGACATTTACCAATCATAAAAAAGCCAAACGTCTCTATTTCGAAAACCATCTCCTTGTTAAAATAGATAAATAATCACCCTTTTCGATAATTGTATATTCCATGCAAGCGTAAGTTTTACCAATTCATTACAGACTTGTAACACCCTGTAAATATGGTATAGGGGCTCAATTTATAGATTTAAATTATCCACATGAAGAATTACAAAATTTATATTATACCTATATTGATCGCCATGGGATTGGTGGCATCATCATTTAAGCTGGAAAAAAACACACCTGAAAATCGCCGGCCAGTACCTACAGAATTTGCAGAAAAAAAACTGCGACGGAAAGATTTTAAGAAAGACCGCAAAGAGTATATGAAGCAAATGCATCGCTCTCATCCGGATACGGACTGGAAACAAATGGATTTGGACATCCGTAGAGAAAAATCTGAAAACGTACGGCAAATATTAGAATCCAAAATTGAAAATGGGTTACTGAATAGAGAATTATTAAACCGTGTATCCGTGAATAATCGAGATATTTCAGGTGAATGGTTTGAGCGTGGAAGTAACAATTTAGCAGGGCGTATCCGTACGGCAGACGTGGATTTTGAAAATGGGCTCATCTATTGTGCATCTTCAGGAGGGAATATTTGGAGAGGTACGTTGGACGGTGAAAATTGGCAATCTATGAATGATTATATGCAGGTGAAAGGCATCACCTTTTTACGCATAGTGGATGCCAATGGTGTATCACGTTTACTTATTGGGTCAGATAATGGTTTTTATTATTCAGATACTCAGGGCCAAATTTTAAATCCCACTACTGGGCTAGAAGATGCCAACCAGATAAAGCGGTATGTAGGGGTTGAAAATAATATTTATGTGTTGGTTCGTGTATGGGATAGTGGTGATGGTCGTCAAGAATCTCAGCTCTATCGATCATCAGATTTTGGTGAGTCTTTTCACTTTGTCGTTAGCTTTGATTCTCATAATGGATTTAATCCTGTTGAAGCCCCCAGTAATTTTGATATTTGGGCAGACCGATATTTTGGTGGCGATGTATATGTAATTAATGATGGCTCATTTTATCGTGTATATAATGATGAGGTAGAATTTTTATCCAGTTTAAATACTAATGGTTCAGGTGATGTGTTGCTTACTGGCGGTATGGGGCTTAATTCTCCATTTTTCTATGCCCATGTGGGAGATAATATATTTTTCTCAAATAATGGCGGAAGTTCTTGGGTAAATAGGGGTGCTTCACCCACTTCGTGGTGGTTTACCATAAATAGTTTGGGCGCGTCAAATATTAATAGTGATGTTGTAGGTATTGGCGGAATGGAGGCTTTTCGTAGTTCAAACTCTGGCAACAATTGGCAAGTAGTAAATGATTGGTGGTCATACTATGATGACCCTGAAAACGACCTCCATGCAGATATTCCTGAAATAGAATTTTTCCTCGATGAGGAATTTAACGAGTTCGCATTGGTCTCAACTGATGGGGGAATTTATATGATGGATGCAGAATTGGAAACTGCCCAAAACTTATCTCTACATGGGTTGGGTGTGAGTCAATATTATTCTACATATACAAAACGTACACCGCCATATCACATCTATGCAGGGAGTCAAGACCAAGGATTTCAACGCAGTACTGGAGATGATGGTGGTATATTAGATTTTGAACAATCTATCAGTGGAGATTATGGCCATTTGGTATCTGGAGATGGAGGTGAAACTATATGGAGTAATTATCCCGGTTTTACCATGTATTATGACACTCCCCAAACTGATGGTGGCGGTGTATCATTGAACTTCCCAGGAAGTGGACATATGTGGTTAGCGCCTTTGATAGCAGATCCTCAACAGCCCAATGTGGCGTATTTAGGTGGAGGTACCGTCACTACGGGGAATCATATTATAAAACTTACGGCCAGTAGTTGGTCTATAAGTTATGAGCAAATGGATCAATCTTTTGCGGGAACAGTATCGGCCATGGCAATTTCACCCATTGATAACAATTATTGGTATGTGCTCACTGAAACGGGCAAATTTTATCGCAGTAGTGATGGTGGAAATTCTTGGCAAATGACCAATAATTATACAGGTCCAACGCCTCAATATTTTTATGGTTCTACTATTGAGCCATCCCCTGTGGATTTAGGGACAGTATATATCGGTGGAAGTGGGTATTCTAATGCACCCGTGTATAAATCTACAAATCATGGACAGTATTTTCAATCTATGAGTGCAGGATTACCCAATACATTGGTATATCAATTGGCCTCCACTGATGGCGGTGAGCTTCTATTTGCTGCCACTGAGGTTGGACCTTATGCCTATGATACGTATGCTGAAGAATGGTTTGATGTTGCAGGTGTAACTACTCCAGACCAAACCTATTGGTCAGTAGACTATATTCCCGCATTACAAACAGCACGGTTCGGTACCTATGGTCGGGGAATTTGGGATTTTGTTTTAGATGATAATTATAGTATTATTGCCGGTGATGTGAACGATGATTCTATTGTGAATATCCAAGATATTATCATCCTCATTAATTTTATTATTGGGGAGTGGGAGCCTACTGAATCTCAATTGCTTGCCAGTGATTTAAACGGTGATAATACCCTTGATATTTTGGATATTGTTCAAGTAGTGAATATAATTTTAGGACGATAAATGGAACACCAAATTGAAATAATATACTCTGGCGATTTGAGAACATGGTCTACTCATTTGCAGTCAGGTGATGATATTATCACCGATGCTCCCGTAGATAATCAAGGAAAAGGTGAGGCGTTTTCACCTACAGATTTATTGGCATCTTCATTGGGAAGTTGTATGCTCACTATAATGGGTATTTCTGCCAAAACTCAAGGCATAAATATTGATGGTACGTATGCAACCGTCAAAAAAGTGATGGGTGATGAGCCCCGTAGAATATCGGGAATTCATATTGATTTTACATTTATTCAGCCCATAAGTGAAAAACACCGCACCGTCTTAGAAAGAGCGGCACATCATTGTCCTGTATCCAAAAGCCTTCACCCTGATTTAAAAGAAGTGGTCAAATTTCACTATCCTGAAGCGTGAGTTAAGAATACAAACATCTAATCTCTCGCTACTTAAACCAAACCCTACTTCCCCACGTTTGCAAAAATCTTTTCTAATTCTCCATTATTGTGAAGTTCAATAGCAATATCGCATCCACCAATAAGTTCACCATTCACAAAAAGTTGGGGTATTGTTGGCCAATTTGAAAATTCAGATAATCGAACTCGAATTTCAGGGTCTTCTAAAATATTTACATCTTTATAGTCAACACCATGCATGTTTAAAATATTCACTACTGTAGATGAAAAACCACACATAGGCATTTGCTTTGTACCCTTCATGTATAAAATAATGGGATTTGATTTAATATCGTTTTGAATTTGCTCAGATAATGTCATTTTTTAACCCTTTTTAGATGGGATAATTTAAAAGTATTTGGTATTGAGTGTTGAGTAATGAATGATGATTTTATAAAAAAACACATGTAAATTATCCTCTCAATTTTAGGAGACAATTATGTCAAATGAGCCAATGAGATTGATTGACGAAGAAATTCAAAAACTCAATAAAGCCAAAACTGAAGCAGATTTCTATAAAGAATGTGATAAAATTAAAGCACGACGAAATGGGCAATATCCCAGCTATTTATCACGAGAAATATTAGATATATACGACTCAAAGTTTTCTAACGAACTATCGTAAATCCACAAGATGTCGCCTCTCCATATTCAATCTGTAGATTTACGATCAACTGATGCATCCCATCAATTTGTTAAATCATTACAGCAAACTGGATTTGCAGTATTGCATCACCATCCAATAGATACAGAATTGGTAAATGAGGTTTATGACCAATGGTATGATTTTTTTGCTTCAGAGGAAAAGCATAAATTTTTATTCCATAAAGAAAAACAAGATGGCTATTTCCCATTTTTAAGTGAAAATGCTAAAGATTCCCAAGCCAAAGATTTAAAAGAGTTTTTTCATATTTATCCATGGGGAAGATGCCCTGAGTCATTAGAAGAAAAATCACGAAAATTATATAGACAGCTTGTAGATTTAGCCACGTTGTTACTTCAGTGGATAGAAAATGAAGTGCCTGAGGAAGTATCTCAAAAGTTTTCAATTCCTCTTCATAAAATGATTAAAAATAGTCCACAAAATTTAATGCGTATCATACATTATCCTCCCATTACAGGCGATGAAGAGCCCAATGCAGTCCGAGCAGCTGCCCACGAAGACATTAATTTAATCACGGTACTGTGTGCAGGGACAGAGTCGGGATTACAAGCTCAAGATGTGGAGGGCAACTGGCATGATATTCAATGTGATCCTGGAAGTATTGCTGTAAATACTGGGGACATGCTTCAAATGTGTTCGGGTGGGTTTTTCCCATCTACAACGCATCGCGTGGTGAACCCCCAAGGTGCAAAAATGGATGTTTCTCGCATGTCTATGCCGTTATTTTTACATCCCAACGATGATGTTGTATTGTCAGAAAGCCATACAGCAGCATCCTACCTATTAGAAAGACTTCAAGAAATCGGCCTAAAATAGTTGTTAACATTTTCCCCCTAATTGAGTCATAAATCAAAATAGGAGGAGTAATGAAGTTAATAATTATTATCGTGTGCATCCTTGTGTCTGGATGTGCAGTACATCATCATCACCATCATAATCCTGATATCATCATTAAAGAAAAATCGGTTCGAGCAGAATTAGATTGGCAACATGATATAGCAGTTGTGGTGATTCATCACCATAAATCTCTTACCAAAAAAGAAAAACGTATGCTTAAGCGCAAATATGTTAAACATTTCAGATTAGGTAAAAAAAGGGTTAAATTCAGATTCGTAAGGAGTTAGAATGATGAAGTTTAAGAAGAGAAATGTGGGATTACTACTCTGTTCATGGATGGTTGCCCTTAACCTCACATTAACAGATTATCATGACCCACAAGCCAATCATATTTTAGATGCTGAAGTTCATGGCAGTACACTTATAATTTCTGCAATGGTTCAAGGTATTGAATTTTATGATATATCTAACGGTGGTGTATTAAATCATATTG
This sequence comes from uncultured bacterium, assembly GCA_964344315.1. Taxonomy (GTDB): domain Bacteria; phylum Fidelibacterota; class Marinisomatia; order SCGC-AAA003-L08; family D37C17; genus JABHHG01. The sequence goes on from CAYFMU010000007.1 coordinate 58,518, forward strand.
ACCATTTTACCTTGGGACAAGGAACGACAGCAAATTGTGTAGAGGCTTTGAATAATTACGCATATTTTACAGCCAATAATGGATTGTATGTGGTTGATATTTCTAATCCTTCAAATCCGCAAAACTTGGGTAGCGTAAATGGTAGTAGTGGAATGATTCTAGAAAACTTAGATGCTGATGCCAACCTCCTTGCTGTGGCCGCCCATGAAGATGGCGTTTTACTCTATAATATATCAAATCCACAAAATATAAATTATATAACAACAATAAGTAGCGAAAATGCATGGGGGGTTCGATTAAGTAATAATTATGCATTTATTGCCGATGAAGAAAAAATAAAGATTTATAATGTGGAAAATGCCTCGAACCCTCAGTATATAAATGAAATTATCACATCAAATGCAGTAAAGGATATTGTATTAGATTCATCACTCATGTATGTGGCTTTAGGTTCTGAGGGTGTGGACGTTTACGATGTGACCGAAATAGGTAATCCCCAATTTTTAGATAATTTTAACACAAATACCATGGCAAATAGAATTTCTGCATTCGATGGAAAACTTGCAGTTTCTGACTGGGATGATATAGATATTTTAGAATGGGATGGATCCACTCTAAATCATGTTGGATATAAGAATACGGGGAATCGTACCATGGCTATTGCAACGAAAGATGAATATATCTATTCTGCTGAATGGGCATCTATTCAAGCATTTAAATTTGGTGAAATTAGTGGTTCTGATATTGATTTAAGTACCCTCGAACTCAATTATCCCTATGTAGAAAATGGGGAGGAATATTCACTCTCATTGGAAGTAACGAATAATGGTAATTCACTGCTCATTATAGAAGATGATTATACTACTAATTCCCATTTTCAGTTATTAAGTGGATTAAATGACCTTCAGCCAGGAGAAAGTCAAATTATAGACATTATTTATGCAGCCAGCAATTTAAACTCTGCTGGTGTATACCGCATTTACACCAATGATGAAGATGAACATTTAGTCATGTGCGAAACCAATGGTAATATTGATGGTGCAAATATTGGTGAACCTGCCATTGATTTTAATTTAGAAATTGTAGCCAATGGGGAGGGAAATTTCCAACTCTCAGACCAATTAGGTAAGGTGGTGGTCATTGCTTTTTTTGCCCCGAACTGACCAGTATGTAGTCCGGAGTTATCGGACATGGAAACCACTATTTGGCAATCTTATCCCCAAGATGAAGTGATAGTTATAGGTATTATTAATACATCTAATGAAACTCAACTAAATAATTTTGTTGAAGAAAATAGCCTTACTTTTCCCATCCTTTTTGATCCGGGCAGTCCAGGGGGAGTACAAGGTGGATATACCTATAATGATTATTATCTTCCCAATGATGGTTCACCTTATCCAAGGGATTTTATTGTAGATCAGGAGGGTATTCTCCAATATGCCAATAATGAGATTGATACAGAGTGGATGCTCTTTGTGCTGGAAGAACTCACCGGCGGGGATTGTGGTGATTGGAGTTTAGGTGATGTGAATCATGATGCAGTTACAAATATTTTAGATATTGTCACACTGGTGAATTTTATTTTAGGGGATCCACCAGAAGATAATTGCCAGTTTTATGCAGCAGATTTGAATGGAGATTCCCTGTTGAATATTTTGGATATAGTACAGTTGGTGAATATGATTTTAAGTGATTAAAGATGCTTTCTCATTTCATAATTATTCTGCCTTTTACGACTATGCTTTTTTCACTTACCCCAAATTACATTTTTAAATCTGGTTATGAAGGTAATAGTGAAGTTTTACAATTTCATTTAAATGGAAATCAAAACAATAATTATGCTGACATTACAGGTGAAGATGGTGATTATAACTGGATTGAAGACTTAGATGAAAATGAGGATATTGGCGATTACCGCATTTACTATGAAAATGGTGACACCTCAAAGGCTATCGCTGAAATAATTGAAGAGCCGGGAAATGAATCGAACCATGTTCTGCAATTTTTAATTACCCAGCCACATATAGATTATACCAACAATGCAGGAGATTCGCTGCAAAAGGGACGCATTCAGGCATCCGTTAAAAACAGTATAGATCTTCATCAATTTTATTATAAACAAAGGCTCTTTATCCCTACAGAATTTGATACATTAAAATCAGATCCCAGAGAAATTAATTGGCTTACGCTCCAGGAAATTTGGAATAATGAATCTTTTCAGGAGTTTCCTTTTAGAGTTACTTTTAATATTCATAAGGAGTCTGGTATTGGATCAGAATTATTTTTTGGCGCACATGGTCAGAGTAAAATTACCGAAAACGGGAACAGCCAATGGGTTTCGCTTTGGGAAACGGTAAATGAAGATTTCCCCATACCAATTGGAGAATGGATAGAAGTTGAAACCCAATTTGTTGAAGGTGATGCCCTTACCGGAATTTTTAAAATTATTATTACCTCTAATACTGGTACAACCCATAATGTCATTGATATTGGAAATTACACTTACCATCCTGAAGATGATGAACCTGATGGAGTTACCAGTTTTAGTCCATCAAAATTATATACTTCCGGCGAGCTGATTAATGGGTTAAATTCAGTGGGATATCCATTATATGTCTATTGGGATGACTTCAAGATTTGGAAATATTATTTAGGTGATGTGAATAGTGACTATTTATTAAATGTATTGGATATCGTCGTTATAGTAGACTCCATTTTAGGCAATGAGTATTTGTCAGCTGGAGATATGAATGGAGATGGTAGTTTAGATGTATTAGATGTGGTAATTTTGGTGAGTGAAATTTTAGGTAATTAATGAAAAAGTGGATATTTTTATTTTTAATAATGGGTCATGACTAGTTAAGCTTATGAGAAAGGTCGTAAGTTATAGTGACCAATACAGCTCTCATACAATTGATATTGCCATACGATACCAAAATGAACCCTTTGGTGGAAGTAATTACGATTATCAATTGGGATATACTCAAGAACCAACGGGGAATGACATCCCTCAAGTGATAGTACCCGAAAGTGGATTTTACATTCCCAAAGAGACGCCTTTTATTTTAGAGGGGTATGCTACGGGAAATAATGACCATAATTTTACCTATGCGTGGGAGCAGAATGATGCATCAGATTATGGATGGTCTCCACCTGAATATCCTGCAGATACAGGCCCATTGTTTTGCAGTGTAGATGCAACACCTCATGGCAATACACGATATTTCCCTCAGCTTGAAAGTGTGGTAAATGGAAATTATTCCACAGGGAATATTGAAATGCTTCCCTTTGCCTTTCGCGAAATAAATATGCGGCTACAAGTAAGGGATAATGATTTGTATTCAGGTGCATATAATTATGCAAATGTACAATTTTACGCAGATGGAAATGCAGGTCCCTTTAGAGTAACATCTCAAAGCGAAACTGAAATATGGCCAACAAATTCACTTCAAGAAATTACATGGGATGTTGCCAATACAGATAATCCCTTTACAGTAAACTCTACCATGGTACATATTTTATTATCCATAGATGGTGGTGAAAATTTTGACATTGTTCTAGATGAATATGTAAATAATGATGGATATCATCAAATTACTGTACCTCATTTACCCTCTTTAACTGATGCCAGAATTATGGTAAAATCTGCAGATAATTACTTTTTTGATGTGAACAGTGCATCCATCAATATTGTGAACAATCAACAAGCTCAGATTTCAGTGAATAGTGATGAGTTGGTAATTAATTCTGCAGTTGATGTAGAGCAAGAAATTCAGCGTGAAATAGAAAACTCTGGAGATGAGGGATCAATTTTGGTATATGATGCACGTACACAAATCCATTATGAAGGAGAAGGCTATCTTTCTTTTGATGGCAATGATGACTATGTGGACTTGGGCTCAAATCTACTCCATGGAAATGGAGATTTTTCATTATCTCTCTGGGTGAAATCAAATTCAACAAATGCTGTAATTATTCAACAGCGAAATGGTGGTTTCAACGGTGAGTACCAACTAAAATTCAACGGTAGTGGACAATTGGACTTCTTTACATATAAGGATGGTTATCGGTGGTCAGTAGTAACACCAATGACATATAATGATAACCAATGGCACCATGTGGTGGTGGTACAATCTAATGAAATTGATGGTGGTAAAATTTATGTGGATGGTGAAGAAAAAGCATCCAACAATGGTGGAGTCGTATTTTTAGAAGGATATATTCACTCCTATTTAGGTGCTGACATGCGAGATTATAACAAATATTTATTCGGTGATTTGAATGATGTAATGATATTTGAATCTGCAATTTCAACTGATGAAGTACAATCTATTTTCAATTATGGATTTGCATTTAATCCCACTTACAACCACCATGGATTTGAAAGTTCAGAATCTTTGGTATCATATTTCCCCATGACAAATATGACAGGCACAACATTAACAGATGAAATGGGTGAACATCACGGAGAAATTAATGGAGCTGTTTGGGGGGGAGATTTAATACCAATTCCTAATTGGCTCAGTGTAAGCCCTACAACGAGTTGGGTAAATGCCGGAGAATCTGAATATCTACATATTAACACAAACACCGTAGGTTTACGAGCCAATACAGTATACACGGGAGATGTGATAATTTTATCCAATACCCAAAACTCACCACTTATTATTCCTATCCAGTTGAATGTATTAGAAAATAGTATGCTTGGGGATTTAAACTTCGATAATGCAGTAAATATTTTGGACGTTGTCATCATGGTGAATTTAATATTATCAGGTGAATATAATAATGTGGGTGACATGAATGTTGATGGAAGCCTTAATATTTTAGATATTGTCATGGCGGTGAATCTAATTATTGGTATAAATTAAATTTTTTAGGAAGTTAAATGAAGAGAATTGTCTTTTTGATGATGGGAATATTTCTATTTACATCATGCAGTAATAATGTGGATCAGTGGTCACATCTAAAAACAGCTCAAGTGAATGGTTATGAAAATCAGTATGTATTAGAATATACCCTTGTAGGTGCCCCTGATGAAACAGCAGGTGAGGCATTTGGCACCTTGTTTAAGGTATTTTTTAAATTGAAAGGTGAATACGGATTAGAGATGCAACCACCCATGGCTCGGTGGCCAGATGCCCATGAAAAACCCTATGAAGAATGGACGGGGAAATTTGCAGTGGTGGTAAATGAAAAAATTAAAACGTTACCAGCAGAAATTACAGCCGAATATCCCTCTATGAAGTTAGCCATATGGGAACAGGGCAACGTAGCAGAGATACTACACATTGGTGCCTATGGTGATGTTTCTCCTGCCATTCATTCACTACAGGATTATATATCATCACAAAAATTAAAAATTAAGGGTCCGTATGAAGAGGTCTATATAAAAGGCCCAGGTATGTTTTTTAAAGGAAATCCTAAAAATTACCAAACCATCATTCGTTATGCGGTGGAATCTCAGTGACTCCACAGAGAATAAATAATTTAATCAATATTGCCATATCCTCATTTTTTATATTTATAGGGATAATTACTTTGGCTATATGGGTGTATCCAGGTACCACCTTTCACGATCACACCACCGTGGGATATATAATGTCGTTAAATTTTCTCAGTGATTTAGGTCGTACGGTAACTTATATACAAGAACCCAATTTCTTCTCATCCACATTATTTGTTTTGGGAACGGTATGTGTATGTATTGGCCTTACTGCCTATTTCATCACATTCCCATTTGTAGTAAAGAAAAATAAAATAAGCCATTATTTTGCTTGGGCAGGGTCAGTGGCAGGCATTATCAGCGGTATGGCCTTTATGGGCATAGGGTTTACCCCCGATAATTATTATCATCAATGGCATATGTTTTTTGTGCATATTGGATTTCAATCTTTCATGGTGGTTATGGTATTACATTCTATTGCCATAGCCATTAATGAAGATGGATTAAATAAAAAGTCCATCCTCATATATTTTATTTTTGGATGTGTATTGGGATGGTATATCTATTTACTAAATTTTGGACCTACAGCAAAAGACCCTGAAAATTTACCCATTCATGTAATTAGCCAAAAAATTACCGTACTGGGATTATCGGCAACTGTATTTGTACAATCTTTAATGATGAAATTTCAATTTGGGGCTTTGTCTCAACGGCAATAATCGTATAAATTTACCACCTTGCCGCGATGGTGGAATTGGTAGACACGCTGGTCTTAGGAACCAGTGCCTTACGGCGTGGGGGTTCGACCCCCTCTCGCGGCACCGAAAGGCTCTCATTTTGAGAGCCTTTTTAGTATAAATTGCTTCCGTAGGGGACGATTTAAAATCGTCCCACCTATTTATTTTCATTTAGCCATTAGCTGTAAAAAATAAATCATATCTTTAGATTTACTGACTTATATAATTCATCTTTTAATTCTGTCTGCTTGTTTTCATTTACAATTAATAATTAACCATTAATAATTGTTTTCTTCATCCCCATGCAATGGATTGTGAGGACGGAAACCCTAATTAATTAGGAATTAAGAATTAGGAATTAGGAATAAATATCCAATTCCTAATCCCTAACCCCTAATACCAAACACCTCACCTCTAGCCCCTAAATCCGGACCCCCTAACCCCTAATTACCAAATTATTTCTCCTCGACAAACAAAAAAAAGTGAAAAAAGTTTGTCATATTTTGGACCCTTTTTCTATATACATATAATGTAGATAAAAATATCTTCGAAAATAAACCAACATAAACCCGTGATTGAGCTCGTCTCAGTCCCAATAAAAAGGAGTCTTAAATGGCTAAAAATGAAATACCCAGAAAGGTAGAATATCTCATTGAGATGTTAAAAGTAATGCAAAATGGGGATGACCTCTATGCAGGTGAACCCTTTAAATTAACAGCTGAACTTCGGCAAAAGGTGGATGATTCTCTTGTTACTATGGAATCTGCAAAGTTAGATAAAGTAGATAAAGAGGGTAAAAAGGAAAAGGTAGTGCAAAACTCAACAATCTTATTAAAAGATGCATTGAAAATTGTTAGTCGTGTAAAATCCTATCTTGTATCCCAACTACCTCAACTGCAAAAGGACAAAACCTTGCAAGGTTATTTGCTTGATCAACCCCTTGTACGGAAATACAATGATGTATTAAGAGTCATGTCATCCATAATTCAAGAAAATACAAATCAAGCAGGTGAGGCATGGGAACTACCCGCTGACCTCTTGGCTGAATTAACAACAAAACATGATGATATGGCAATTGTCCAAGTAGAGGTTGAAGCCGCAAAAGGTGCATACCTTGAATCGTCTCAGCATTTGAAAAATTCAATTGCTTCAGGTATTGTCATTGCACGCAGAGTTAGAGAATTCCTCTATGCAATGCTGCCAGAGAGAAAGAAAGATATGAAACTCAAAGAGTTTGGATTAGATCCATGGGATTAATCTTAATAGGATATAAAGGTATGGGCGATAAATAATCGCCCATACTGTATAAAGGACTTTTGGGTAAGAAAAAATTAAGATGATGATTACAAAAACGGATATGATTAAAACAATGTTGGAAATGATTCTTCCAGTGTTTGACCTGTATCTTACCATGACGAAGATGATTATTGCAAAAATGGATATGAATTTAGCAATGTTGGAAATGTTTTTCCAAATGCTAGGTTTGTTATTTACAATAATGAAGATGATTATTATAAAATTGGTTATGATTTAAATAATGTTGAAGTTGCAATGAGCTATGATAGAGTTACATATTGCTTTGCAGTGGCTGTTTAACAAAACTATAAAGGAACATTTAATGGATTTTTTATTAATATTATCAATAGTTTTAATCCTTGTAAGTTCGTTTGTTAGAGGTGCTTACAAGTTTTATCGTTCACTACCTGTAGGATATAGTCCACCGATTTGGATAATTAATAATAGCTTTTTGTTAAAAGTAAGACTACTAATAATTATATCAGGGTTAATAGGTTTTGGGATGTTTATAGATATATATGGATTTTCCCGTACACTGCTTCTACTTTTTGTATACATTTTTTCAGCAAAGATGTGGACTCCCATTCTAAGGGTTATTTATCGTGGATTTTAATAAATTATTTATTTTAATTATAAGTTATGCTTAATTAAATGAAAATTCTAAAAAGCACCATATTAAAAAAACGTAAGTGCGAATTCGGTAATTTCGAATTAGTACCTGAATCTGGATGGAAAATATCTCAGTCATTCATTGACTTTGAATCAGGACTTTTAATTGTAAGTGAAAGTGATGAAAATGAAGATAACTGGATTGATACAGGCTTCGGTAGTCGAACAATTCCAAATAAAGAACATAGAATTGATGTAAACACAGGCGAAATTTTGAGCTCAGAGCAGTGGACAAAATATTTCTCCTACGGAACAACTGAACAGATAAGTGAAGATGGAAAGTATAAATTAATTACGACTAGAGTTCATGAACCCGAAAGAGACTCTGACGGAATAAAAGAAGAACTAATAGAAGTTGTATCTGGTAGAAAAATCTCTTCCTCTAACAGTATCGCTTTTAGGAAAGAAAAAAGAGAGAATTTACTCGAATCTCTTTATAGAGAGACAAAAGAGAGAGAAGAAAGAAAGGCTAAATTAGATTCATTGCCTACACTTGAAATATTTTTTCAATCGGAATTAGAGAAATTGAGGAACAGAGATGTAATTTTAAATTGGTTTAATAATGAATTTATTTACCGATTGTCTTACAATCAGGACGTTTTCCGATTACAGAGAATTAAAGACGAATGGAAATTTGATTTAGACTGGAATGAATTAATTTATGAGGATTATCTAATTTTTGATTCATTAGGAGCGTTCAATGAGAAATTCTTAACAGATAAATTATGGTACCTAAATCACAGTCCATTCAAAAAAACTTCGCGAACACCAGTAAATCAGCTACTCAAAAAATTTATAGTTGGATTTCTAAACTCACTTAGGAAGAAACATGATTTTTCATATCAAGAATATAGTAAATTGAATAATTGGGAAAACTTCTTCTACTTATCGGAATCTATAAAGCCGTCAGAATTCAAACAATATTGTTCTAATTGTTATAAGCCTGTGCCGTATAACCCAAGGTATCCAAAATACATTTGTCGTGATTGTTCTTCAAAACCAATTACTGATGAAAACGGAATAGAAGTTTCTTTCTCTAATATCGGGTTCTCGGGAGGTCTCAAAATAACTTATAGGGAAGGTGACGAAATAATTAAAGAAGATACAAGCCAAATTGAGAAGCTCTGTTTTATTGATGGAAAACGCTTTACTGCCACAGAAGCTAGGTTTGGTGGCATCGTAATACAAACTGAAAAATAAGCATAACACGCAATATACGTAAGCCGGGCGATACAAGTATGCGAACGTTTTGTTCATTTACTAAAAGTTGTAACGGTTCGATAAGTTGGAAATTCGAAATCCCGGCCAACGCATATTGCCAACCGTTTCTAAACCCACCTCCTAACTCTTCCTTCCGAACCCAGTTTGCATATTATTTATAATTTTGGTAGCAACTATTTACTTCAAAACAATGAAGTCTCAATATGCATAGGATATTTTTACCCCCCATTCCCCAAACTCCTTTTACCTAACCACTATTACCTATTACCTAATCACTACCCCCCCGATAAAAATTGTTACAATTAAGTCATTCCCCAATTGAGGTAAAATATTTTAGATTGATACATTAATGTAAACCAATAATTTCTGGGGGGATTATGGAATTTTTAATGCAACTCATGGGTATTAGCCTCATATTCACATTGAGCTTTGCTGATGAATACGAATATACACATGAGGATTATAACACCACATCACCAACTTTTGGTTTAGATGTGTGGTTACCTGAATATTCTAATCATATTACACTGCACTACTTTTCAACACAGGGCTGAGCGGGCTGAACAAGTACATTCGGGCAGTTGTCCGATTTTCAAGAAGAGTTACACGCTGATGGTTATGAAAATGTAGTTATCATTGCAGTGGGTCAATCTAACATTGCATCATTTAATTCTAATTTTACTGCCAATTCAGATTTACCACTGGTGATGGATCCTTATCCGTCCTTACCCATAAGAGACCAATTTTCACCCAATGGTCTTCATAAGCAAGTGGTAATATTAGATTATGATGGCACCTTGCTGGATACATATACCCTTAATTCTGGGGTAAACTGGTCTGCCAAAAACTATATTACCAATGTTATTGCAGAGCATTATGAAGAACCGATTCAACTGGGTGACATCAATGCAGATTCAAATATTAATATCCAAGATATTGTTTTATCCATAAATATCATATTATCTGGTGAATATAACGAAGCGGCAGATATGAATAGTGATGGCATGGTAAATGTGCTAGATATTGTTCAGCTTGTAAACATCATATTGGGTACTAACTAGGATATTATTTATTTGTGAGAATAGCATTCTTCATATTATTCTCTGCATTATTTGCACAAAATAAAAATTGTATTGTTGATGTGAATAATTCATTTAATACACGAACCGTTTACAGCATTGGTGATACACTATCCGCTGAAGATCAATCAACTATATATGAAGTGTGTAATGGAAGTGGAAATTATGAAACCGGAGACTCATTCACTTTTGCTGACTTTAATGGTGACCTCAATGGTGGTAATTATAAAATCTTACTCATCAGCATGAATGCCACATGGTGACCTGCCTGCTATGATTACATCAGTTTGATGGATGAAATTATAGAAGTCATGGAAGCCCATGAAGAAGTTCAATTTTTGGTAAACCTCGACTATAGTTCTCATGAGGCAGATTTATATTCCTGTAATGAATGGGCAAATTTGTACACAGAGCTAGGGGAATATGATAATAATCCCCTTATAGTTGACGGTGACCCAGATCATCAAATGTGGAATATGTTTGCAGGATCAACATATTCAGCCTATGCCATGATTGACCATAATATGGTAGTGAGGTATGAGTTTGATATGCCCAATCTATACGATTTTCAATATACTTATATTCCCGTACTTATTGAATCAATGTACGGATGTACAGATTCAAGTGCATGCAATTATGATACGGGTACGGTATATGATGATGGCTCTTGCCAATACAATGATGAATGTGATTTATGCTCAGATGTAGAGAATCAGTTGGATTGTATGGCTATTGAAAATTGTATGTGGATGGGTAATCATTGCATGGAATCTAGTGATAATTGCATGGATTTTGAGAATGAACTTGATTGCATGAACAGTGATGATAACTGCTTTTGGATGGGCAATCATTGCATGGTAGGGTCTAATTGTACGGATCCAATTGCCTATAATTATAATCCAGTGGCAGCCGCCCTTGGGAGTGGTGATGATTCAACATGTGAATATTCTTCCTTCATCGTATTTGGGTGTACTTATGAGACTGCACTAAACTATAACCCCGATGCAAATGTAGATGATAATTCATGTGAATTTAGTTTTGGTGATATAAATCATGATGGGATATTAGATATTTTAGATTTAGTTACCATTGTGAACATAATTCTTGGCCAAGACTAGCATTTGTACAAATCTTAGAGAAATATACAGCCTTCATTTTTGAAGGCTGTTTTATTTTACTCAACCTATTATAAAAAAATGGTAACTTTCAACCGTCATGCCAAAATTTAAATCTATTATTATATGCATCATTATTCTCTGCGGTATATACTTATTCTATCTTGATACGCAGGACAAATTTGAGACCAAAGGCTCTCAGCTTTATTTCAACGGAAATATTATAACATTAGATGATGATCTTAAACATCCAGAAGCTGTTTATGTATTGGATGGTAAAATCATGGCAATTGGCCCTGAAGCAAAGTTGCGTAAACTCACATCTCCAAATACCCAGTTTATAGATTTACAAGGCAATACCTTACTTCCTGGGTTTATTGATCCTCATACTCATCCATTGGTTTCAACATTTCTGTATGGGATGGTTGATGTGGGTGGCTTAACTTTTTCTCAACCCCATGAGGTGTGGTCACATCTCGAACGTGAGGTTCAACACTATAACCCTGGAGAGTGGATACTCTGTAAAGGATTTGACCAAGTATTGATTGATGGATTATTACCTCCGCCAATTTCCTATTTAGATTCGATTGCACCTCAAAACCCATTGATGATTGCATCAACCAGTATGCATTCATATTGGGTAAACTCATTGGGATTTGAGCGGGCAGGCATATCAAATCAAACTGGGAACCCCAGTAAAGAGAGTTATTATGGTAGGGATGAAGATGGAAAATTAACTGGATTTATATCAGAACAATTGGCTTTTGATCCCATTAAAAATGCCATAATTAATGATGTTGGGAAATCCACAATCCTTAAGAATAGTGTGAATGTATTGGAAGATTATGCAAAAAATGGTAACACTAGTATTGTGTCTATGGGCCTCACTACAGATGATCCCAATGTAATTCGATTGTATCATCATTTATCCAGTAAAAAAACATCAATAGTAAATAAACTATTAGAGAAATTTGGTTTATTGCCATCACGAAATCCCACAGTTCGACATTTTATTTATGCACGATATGACTCACCTCATTTATTACCAACATCCGTAAATAATGGTGATGATTTTTTTAAATTTTTGGGAATAAAATTTTGGTATGATGGTTCACCCTATACAGGTACCATGTATATGGATGATCATTATATAGATAATGAATTAACCAATCATAGATTACATTTTCCCCACTCACATTCTGGAGCTCCTTTATTAAAAGATGATGAGTTAAAGACATCCATTATTGAGTATGAGAATCAGGGATGGCAGATTGCAGTGCATACTCAAGGAGACAAGGCAATTAGTGAAGTGCTCGATATTTTTGATTCGGTAAATAATTCAGATAGATTATTAAGACATCGACTTGAACATTGTTTGATGTTGGATACACAGAATATATTAAAAATGAAGCAGTTAAATATTCATCCCAGTTTTCATGTGAATCATATTTATTATTACGGAGATGCATTGGCATCATCCATTATTGGAGGACAAAGGACACAATCAATATTACCTGTTCATAATGCAGAAAAAAAGGGTTTGACATATTCATTACATGCAGATCAACCCATGTTTGAAAGCAATCCAATTCATCTCATTCATACTGCGGTAAATAGAAAAACGAGGAATGGTTCCCTAATAGGTAAAAAAGAGAAAGTAACTGTAGAATCTGCATTGAAGGCACTCACCATCAATGCTGCATGGCAAATGAATATGGAGGATAAACTGGGTTCAATTACCGTTGGGAAATATGCTGATTTTGTTGTGTTAGATGAAAATCCATTGGATATTCCTTCAGATAAAATCATAAACATAAATGTCTTAAAAACTATTGTAAATGGTAAACAGATTTATGAATGGAGGTTACATGAGTAAGGTAGATCCTGAGGCAGGCAAAAAAATAGATGATTATATTCAAACTGCACCTGAATATGCCCATCCCATATTAACTAAATTGCGTCAAATTGTACATGATGCGGATCCAGAAATTTTAGAAGATTGGAAATGGGGACCAAACTTTAATCATAATGGTATGGTATGTGGATTTGGAGCAGGAAAAAGTTATGTGAAGTTTACCTTTTTTCAAGGTGCACTTATTGAAGATAAGTACAATATATTTTTATCTTCAGATAATAAAAAGACGCGGTCAATTAATATTCATAATGTTAGTGAAATAAACGCAGAGGCTATTACTGAATATATTAAGTTGTCTGTGGAAAATAATATAGGAGAAAAAAAAGTAAAAATTAAACCGCTTAAAGATGTGGAGATTCCTCAAGAAGTTTTAGATGTGTTAGATAAAAGTACGAAGGCAAAGAAGTTTTTTGAGGGTCTAGCAAACTCATATAAGAAAGAGTATATTGAATGGATTACCAGTGCAAAGCGGGAAGCAACTCGTGAAAAAAGAAAATTGGAACTCATTGAAAAATTAGAGGCTGGTGAGCGACTTCATGAAAAATATATGAAATGCAAATAGATAGCAAACGATTAATAATGGTTCCAGTGTCTATGGATCACTTGACGTATGTTAAACAAATTTTTGGCGATCCATTAACCATGAGATATTATCCCAATACACGCGATGAAAAAGAATGCATTTATAGTATCCACCGAATACAAAAACATCATGATAAATTTGGATTTGGAATGATGAGTTCTTTTTTAAAAACTACAAAAGAGTTTGTAGGGCATTGTGGATTTTTGAATCAAGAAATTGATGGGGAAGTCATTACCGAAATCGGGTATTTAACCTTGCGAAAACATTGGGGAAAGGGGTTTGCCTCTGAGGCTGCAATGGCATGCAAAGAATTTGGTTTCAATGAACTCAATAAACATCAACTCATCTCATTAATCCGCCCAGAAAACAAGGCTTCTAAACGTGTTGCTGAAAAAAATAAAATGTCTATTTGGAAGACTATTCAGCATAAGGGTTATGTTCATAATGTGTGGCAGGTGAAAAGTAATTAGCACCCATTAATTGCTATAAATATCGAATGTATTAAGGGAAGATTAAGCTGAGTAATCGGCTAAAATTTCTGGGAATAGATTTACGGTTTTTTGTTCGATATAGTCAAAGCATACACAGGTTAAAGTCGTATCACAAATAATAGAATCACCTTTAAAAATAACCGCATGGATATCAAAACTTTTGGTACCTACTCTTGAGATTCGCTGGCCTACGACGACTTCTGAGGGATGTGATAATTGTTGTTTAAAGTCAATTTTTAAAGACGCTGCAATTACAGATTTTTCACCACCAGTGGGAGATAACCCCCATCGTTTAAATAAAGAAATCCGTGCATCCTCAATATATGTGGCAAAAGTTGCATTATTCACATGTCCAAATGCATCTAAGTCTCGCCAACGTGTTTTTATGGTATAAGAAAACGGAAATTCGTCAAGGTTATATTGTAAAGGTGGTACCATTTATACCTCGTTTAAGTAGTATACTTCAGGAGGGGATTTCTCCCATGCATTAAAGTCATCATTTTTTACAGCTTCTGATGCTAAATGAATATGCTCCATCATTTTATCTTTTGATTCCCAATGGATTTTTCCAATGAGCTTATCTGAATTTTCATCTTCTAATACAAATCCATCAATAAATCCATCGCAATTCTCAACTGCTTTTTTAAACCGATGCATTGAAGCTTTCAGCTTCTTTTTTGCAGATTTATGAGGATAATGAATTGACATATGCACAAACATACTTAGCCTTTTTTTAAATCTAGTTCACCCATTCGCATGGATACTTGTTGATTATAAATAGTTTCTACATTCACATTTTCCATAGCTTTGGGTAATATTTTAATAAACTTCTGTGACTCATTGGATTCCCATTCATTTAATATTTTATCTGCTAATGGAGATCCCGTATGAAATTTATGACTTCGAATCATACGCCACACAAGATTTAAATCGGATGTAGTTAATGCACTGGTTTTAACATAATCAGAATTTAGGTTCTCTAAATTTTTCTTTGTATTATTGTAGATATATGCTACTCCACCTGTCATACCTGCACCAAAATTTCTACCAATTTCACCTAAATTAACCACAGTTCCGCGGGTCATGTACTCACATCCATGGTTACCGATTCCCTCTACCACTGCAGCCGCCCCTGAATTACGAACAGCAAAACGTTCTCCTACTCTCCCCGCGACAACCAATCGGCCACCCGTAGCACCATATAGAGCTACATTTCCTATAATGGAATGACGCCCTTTTTTCTGTCTTACCAATTTGGGAGACCGAACCGTAATTAAACCGCCACTCATACCTTTACCTACATAATCATTTGCAATCCCCCGAAGCCTGATTTCAACACCATCAACAAGGAATGCTCCCAAGCTTTGACCTGCAGCACCAAATACTCTATACTGAATATTTCCTTTAAATCCTCCGGGGCCATGGAGAAACATGATTTCTCCAGACAGACGTGTACCCACTGCTCTATCGGTATTTTGAATTGGTTTTTTCACCACAGCGTGTCCTTGTGTCATTATGGCCAAACGGACTTCCTCAAATACAGATTCATCAAAATGAGGCTTGATTAAAGGGGAAGAGGGTACCATTTTCATACTTGAATGTATTGCTAATGATTTTCCATTCTTGCCCAATAAAATATTACTTAAATCTAATCCCAAATTATCCACATAATTTTTAAACTTTCTCCGCGTTGCTAAAAGATCGTTGCGTCCAATTATAGAGCTGAGTTTATAATATCCCATTTGACTTAACTGATATTGAACATCCTCAGCTATTGAAGTTAGATAATTAGCTAACTTTTTTGGCGTTCCTTTAAACCGTTTATGTAACTGAGGATCTTGTGTCGCAATGCCAACAGGGCATGTATTTTGATGACATTGTCGTGCCATTATGCATCCTAATGCGATGAGTGCCGAAGTACCGAAATCAAATTCTTCTGCCCCCAATAATGCACCTACAATTATGTCGCGACTTCCTTTAATTCCACCATCAATTCTAAGAATAACTTGTTTTCTTAATTCATTATGGACCAATGTTTGGTGTACCTCTGCTAATCCATGCTCCCAGGGTAACCCTGTATGTTTCATTGATCCTAATGGTGTTGCTCCTGTTCCTCCGTCATTCCCCGAAATGAGAATAATATCTGCACCTGCTTTTACCACACCACTGGCCACCAACCCAATGCCTGGTTGGGAAACTAATTTTACCGAAACTTTTGCACGTGGATTTATTTGCTTTAAATCGTATATGAGTTGAGCAATGTCTTCAATACTATATATATCATGATGTGGAGGAGGTGAAATTAAAGGTACACCTGGAGTAGTACTTCGTGCATTTGCAATTTCTAAAGTTACTTTATGCCCAGGAAGTTGCCCCCCTTCTCCTGGTTTTGCCCCTTGTGCGATTTTTATTTGTAACTCTTTGGCAGAAACTAGATATTCTGTGTTTACACCAAATCGACCACTAGCCAATTGTTTTATAGTTGAATTTTCACTTTGGTCATGTGATGTTAAATTATATCTGTCGGAGGATTCACCTCCTTCGCCTGTATTACTTCGTGCTCCCACTAAAAATGCACCTTTTGCCAATGCTCGATGAGTAGCATCAGAAATGGCACCAAATGACATTGCACTAATTCCAAACCGTTTCAATATATTTTCAACAGGTTCAATTTGTTCCATTGGAGACTTATTTTTAGATTGCCTAATTGCAAATAAATCACGGGGGAAAATAGGAGATTCTAATTTATGCTTTTCAACAGGGTCACCATTTGCCAATTTTTGGATAGTTTTAAATTTTGTAGGCGAAAATCCATGAACCTCACCAGACTTTCTAAATCTAAACTTTCCAATTTCAGGTAATTTATCTCCGTTCCACTTTTGTGATTTTTCAAACTTATGGCGAAGTTGAGTTTGTATTTGGGTAAGAGATAATCCTCCTGTCAAACATTTAATGGATGGGAAATATGTATCCAATAATTTTTGGGATAATCCAATGCCATGAAATAGCATACTCCCATGATAGCTACTGATGGTAGATATCCCCATTTTTGCCATAATTTTAAGAAGTCCTTTTTCTAAAGCAGATCGATAATTGTTTAGATACTCATTCCAATTTTCTTTGTAAAAATGCTCACGAATTAAATCATAGGCCAAATAGGGATACACTGCACTTGCACCAAATCCAATTAAACAAGCGATATGATGGTCTTCAATAACATCGCCAGTACAGCAAATTAGGGAGACTTTTGAACGTAACTTTTCCTCTATTAAAAATTGGTGTACAGTAGAAACTACCAATAGCATGGGTATTGGGATTAAACTATCATCTAATTTATCATCAGAAAGGATGATGAGTTTATTTCCATTCTTAACTGCTTTTGCACATTCAGTTTTAATAATATTCAATCTTTTTGATAGGGATTCGGACTTCCCTAAATGGCATTCAACCTCTTTCCATGGAAACCAAGATTTACCTTCTTTTAGTAATTGCATATCCCTGAATGATAAAATTGGACTATTTATTCTAATAGCACCTTGAAACTGAGGAGAAGTTGAAAGCAGATTGTCTTCACATCCCAAATAAGAATTTAAGCTCATCACATGACGCTCTCTGTATGGGTCAATTGCTGGGTTCGTAACTTGTGCAAAAGATTGCTTAAAATAATCGTATAGTTTTCGAGTTTGTTTTGATAGGATCGCTGGAGGTGTATCGTCTCCCATTGACCCAATAGGTTCAGATGCATTAGTTGCCATTGGAATCAAAAATCGCTGAAAATCTTCAGTATTGATGTCAAATAGGATCCGATTGGAATGCTTTATTGAATTCTGTGAGGGAGTTAACTCATTAAATTCTTCATGAGGCTTTGAGGGCTTTAGGTAAACCATATTATCTTTTAATAATGAAGTATGGTTTGTGGATTCAGCCACATTGGATTTAACCGAGTTATTATCTAATATCCCACTTCCATCTAATGCCACACCTAATATTTCCCCAGACTCCATATGCCGGTGGCGAACCAAATCTTCGGGTTCAATATCCACGACTCCTGCTTCAGATGCCATGACAATGAGTCCATCTTTAGTGATTGAATATCGAAGTGGTCGTAATCCATTTCTATCTAATTTTGCCCCTACCACATCACCATCTGTAAAAACTAAGGCAGCAGGGCCATCCCAAGGCTCAATTAGATTTTCATTATAGATATAAAAATCCTTCAGAACTTTTGGCATTGATGGACTTTTTTGATATGGTTCAGGGATGAGCATCATAATGCTTTGAAATAGGTTTCGACCATTTCTGCGTAAAAATTCGAGAGTATTGTCAAGACTAAAAGAATCACTCCCAGGCAATTTAATGATGGGTTTAAAATGTTTAAAGTCAGACTTCCATTTATTTGATTCAAGGGTACTTTCTCGTGTTTGCATCCACAGACGATTCCCTTTAATGGTGTTTATTTCTCCATTATGTGCCACCATTTTAAATGGCTGTGCCATTGACCATGTGGAGATTGTGTTGGTGGAAAATCTTTCGTGAAAGAGGGCAACCTTTGCACAATATAGTTCTTCACTTAAATCTGTATAAAAATGGGCCAGTTGATGTGCAACCATTAATCCTTTATAGACGATGGTTTTTGATGAAATAGAGCAAATAAAAGTTTTACGTTTTTCTGCATAAAGTACATTCTCTACTTTTTTACCAATAAGATATAATTGTTCTTCAAATGTAAGTGATGATGAGTTCTTCCCTGTGAAAAAATATTGTAAAATAAGTGGGCAACTTTTTCTGGCAGCATCACCTAATACATTTTTGTTTACAGGGACTTTTCTAATACCTAAAAGTTTAACATTGGAATTTTTTAAATTTTTTTTAAATAATTTATGGATTAGTTCATTTTCGTATTTTGTAGTAAATATCATTCCAATACCAAATGCTGAGCGAGAATGAATTTTTACTTTAAACTCAGATTTTATTACATCTCGAAAATAATTTTTGGGGATATCAGTAAGGATTCCTGAACCATCTCCAGTGAGTTGATCGGCTCCAATACCACCACGATGTTGCATACGAATAAGTGCTTTGATGGAAAGTTCTACTACCCTGCGTGAGGGTTTTCCAGACTGCTCAGTAATAAAACCAATTCCACAAGCATCATGAAATTTTTCAGGGTATGATAGGGGATAAGAATTTGTTTTTTGCATTGGCCTCCTTATTGATAGTTGATGATAAAACTAAAATTAGGTGCCCGTCTCCGAGCCATAACCTACACATAGTAAAGTATATTTTTACAAAAAAAATGTATGGGCTAATCAAGGGGGCAGATTAACCCATACACTCGGAGTCAAACATGAGAATTAACCGATAGCTTCTGTGCCCGTTTCTCCTGTTCTGATTCTTATACATTCTTCAATTGGTAAGATGAAAATTTTACCTCGCCCTTTATCTTTGTCCTTTCGAGCCACAAGACTGATTGCTTCAACAACATTTTCCACAAACTCATTGTTTACGGCTATTTCTAATCGTACTTTTTTAAGGAGTTTAATTTCATGGGAAATCCCCCGATATATTTCTTGTATAGGGATTTCCATGCCTTGGCCTAATGCATTTGATATTGTGAATTTATATATATTACGTTTTAGCAATTCCTCTTTGATGTCTGGTAATTCTTCAGGTTGAATTATTGCAATAATGAGTTTCATAAATAATCCCTTCTTATTCTACGGTAAAAATTTGGAAACCTGCATAAGATTCCATCTCATGCTCTCCAATGTCTAAACCAATTATCTCTTCTTCTTCAGATACACGGATTCCCATTGTATATTTGATGATTCCAAATAGAAATAGTGATGAGATAACACAGCAGAGACCATATGCAACTACTCCTATTGCTTGGGTAGTAATTGTAAATTCAGGTGAAAATATACCCACCGCAAGTGTTCCCCAAATTCCGCAAACTAAGTGTACAGAAATGGCACCAACAGGATCATCAATTTTTAATTTATCCAGTTGAATAACAGAAATAACCACTAAGATTCCAGCAATCATTCCAATTAGAATTGAATTTGTAGGTGATATAACATCAGCCCCCGCGGTGATTCCAACTAGTCCTGCCAATGATCCATTAAGAATCATGGATAAATCGGGTTTTTTAGAAATTATCCATGATGTAATCATTGCACCAACTACTCCACCAGCGGCAGCTAATGTTGTAGTTACAAAAACAAATGATACTCCTGCAGGATCTGCTGATAAAACTGAACCACCATTAAATCCATACCATCCAAACCATAAGAGAAAAACACCGATAGTAGCTAAAGGCATATTATGACCAAGTATAGGTTTAATACTTCCATCTTTAGCGAATTTACCTAGACGAGGACCCAACATTATAGCACCCACTAAAGCAGCCCAACCGCCAACACTATGAACCAATGTAGATCCAGCAAAATCATGAAAGTTCATTTGAGATAACCATCCGCCTCCCCAAGTCCATGAGCCCACAATGGGGTAGATAAACGCAACATAAAAAGTTGAGAAAATCAAAAAGCTATGAAGTTTAATTCTTTCTGCCACCGCACCTGAAACAATAGTGGCAGCCGTGGCTGCAAACATGGCTTGAAAAATAAAGTCTGTAAAATAAGTATAAGCGCCATCAGCATAATTTATAAGTCCATTTACTCCACTGGGAGCTTCAATGCCGAATCCAGAAAATCCAATATATCCATTAAATTCTCCAGGATACATTAAATTAAATCCACAGAGGGCATAGGTTAAAATTCCGATGGCAACAATACTTACATTTTTGAATAAAATATTTACAGTATTTTTTGCTCTTGTAAGTCCAGCCTCTAATGTAGCAAATCCTAAATGCATTATAAATACCAAAAATGCAGATGTGAGCATCCATGTATTGTTTGCCGTGAACAATACTTCTTCAACCGTTATTTCTGTGCTCCACAATGATGTGAAAATAATGGGTAAATAAATATATTTTTTAAGATGTTTCATTCGTCCTCCTTAGATATTTATGCCAAACACAATGAATGATGTGTTTAAGTCTGGGTTAATTATATATGTTGTACTAAAAAAGTCGCGCTGTGCTGTTATACTAAAGCTTACCACAGAGAATTTTCCCGTAGAAGTGTAGGTGCCATTCCCAACTCCCAAACCTACAAATTCATTAGCTAGTTCAAGATATGTAGAACTTTGATCATCTCCATAAAAGTTCATGGAAGTAGAAAAATCAATTTTAGAAAATGAATGTGAAAGGGAAACTTCTAATAAATGTTTATCCATATTTAGAAATTCATCTTCACCTAAATAGCTAGGGAAGAAATAGTCTGTAATGGTAAAGCTTATTCCTTTAATTGTGGTCGATGCATAAAGATCACATTCATTTCCACTGGCATCATTGGGTCCAGGGCTTAATGACCACGATCCCCACGCACCTACATTGATAGGTCCCAACTGCAGTTCAATAGTTGGTTGTATTGCTGCAGCATTTCCAAAGTCTTTGCCACGCCAAACATATCTGCTTACGATGTCTGCATTAAGCGTAGGTGCTGAGTAAAGTGATGTAATAAGTAGTAAAGGTATCATTGTTGAGATAATTGACTTCAATTTTCCTCCGTTTTATTTTTTAAAGTTATTAAGTGATTGAATAGCTGTGATTAAATAATTTATGAATAATCTTCCAGCGACATAAATATATAAGGTAAAAATAATTAAAAAAACAAAAATATTAGTTAAAATATAAATAATACATTAAAAAATTAAGGTAAAGTGCAGATAGGCCTTAAAAAATTAAAATTATAAATTTTGTATGCTTATTTTGGATTCTATTTTGGGAAATGTCTAAATTAAATAATTCAAGTTATTATATAAAGGGGGAAGTATGTTTGAGCCGAATTTAACTGCTGTAATTGTTGCAGGAGTAGTTTATTACATAGTGGGGATGTTGTGGTACTCTGTTCTTTTTGGGAAACAATGGTTGGAAGCCATTAACTTAAAGATGGAAGATTTAAATCCACCCAAAGCGCAAACAATGTTGGGAATATTTGTTTCAGGAATTGTGACTGCATATATTTTAGCTCATTTTGTTGAATATGGTACATCATATACAGGATATGGTGGTATTCAGGGTGGAATGACGGCTGCGTTTTGGGTATGGTTGTGTGGTATTGCCTTACCAGGGCTACATGGTGTAGTTTTTGAAAACCGTACATGGAAGCTTTATGCTATCAATATGGGACATTATTTTGTGGGTTATTTAGCTATGGGAGCTATTATTGCCTACTGGCAAAATCCTGTATAATTCTTGAAAAGATTTTTCCAGTTTATATATGAACCTAAAGATAGGAGAATTTCGAAAGAAATTCTCCTATTGGCGTATCCAGTAATAATTAGTAATCTAAGTCGTGTTACCATGAATGTTGTCGATATGGGAATGGTAGGTCATTTGGGTGCAAACGCATTGGCTGCAGTGGGCATGGGTTCCATGTTGGTGTGGGTTTTTATGAGCATGGGAATTAGTTTACGAACAGCAACTCAAACGGTTAGTGCACGACGACTTGGCGAAAAAAAGTTTGATCAATGTGGTGTTGCATTTCGTAATGGATTACTGTTAGCACTTATTTTTGGTTGCACCGTATCCTATATTGGATATGCAAATTCAGAATCTATTGTTTCTTACTTTATGGATGATGAATCTGTTGTTCCACTCTGTGTTGATTACACCTCAATTGGATATTTAAGTGTATTTTTTGTCATTGCTTGTTTTGTCTTCCAAGGATTTTACACTGGCATTGAAATGACCAAGATACAAATGGTTGTTACCATTACCTCAAATATTCTCAATGTATATTTAAATGCAGGACTTATTTATGGTTCTACAGGAGTCTCTGCGTTTTTCTCTCAACAATCTGCCTTCTTTTCGTGGATGCGGATACTATGGTCATGGACTGAATTTCCACAACTTGGAGTTAAAGGAGCAGCAATATCTATACTCGTTTCGTCTATTTGGATGTTAATTCATTATTCCTATTTTTTAATATTACCAGCAATTAAAGAAAAGTATGAAGTATTTAAATCTTCTATTGATTTAAAAATGATGGTAAAACAAGTCAAACTTGCATTGCCACAGGGATTTCAAGAAATGTTAGTTACTGGAGGATTTGCAGTTTTTTATAAAATATTGGGAATGATTGGAACGATAGAATTAGCAACGACTGAAGTTGTTTTTACCATTATGCACGCATCATTTATGCCTGCAATTGGAATTGGACAAGCATGTTCCACACTTGTTGGTAAATATATGGGGGAGAAAAAAATTAACTTTGCAGAGATTGCAATTTGGGATAGTGTAAGAATTGCCCTTTTTATGATGGGAACGATGGGTACTATATTCTTTTTAATCCCTCATTTAATTTTACCTATTTTTACAAATGATGCAGAAATTGTTAAGTATGGTGTAAATGGTTTAAGAATTGTGGGTCTCATGCAATATGCTGATGCAGTTGCAATCACATTATGGTTTGCGTTAGCAGGTGCAGGTAATACGCTATTCCCAGGTTTAGTTGATGGGTTACTATGTTGGCTAGTCTTCCTTCCTGGTAGTTATATTTTTGGTGTAGTATATGGATTTGGATTTTGGGGCCCTTGGTTCTTTTTCAGTATATATTTAATTCTATTAGCATGTATAATGTATTGGAAAGTCCGAGAGGGTTCATGGAAGCATATTGTAGTATGATTATCTTATAACTGCAAATTTACCCGTATAATTACCATTATTAGATTCAACCGTAAATAAATAAAGCCCTGGAGATATTTCTTGATTATTTATGGTTCTTAAATCCCAAGATAGATCTCCACTTTCATCATCATTTTTAGTTATACTGGTTACCTTCTCTCCAGTGATTGTATATACATTAATAATGCACTTGCTTGGAAGATTAGTAAAGTAAATTTTGCGAACATATTCTGATTCATTAAACCCACTTTGAGAGATATATGGGTTTGGTACAACCTTTATATTATATAGTGAATTATTGACATTAGTACCTGGAGTAATTTTTATAAAGTTTGGGTCATTAATTGTACTTCCTAAAGGAGATTCTATAGAACTATATCCATTAGGTCTAGCCCATTTATCTGGGTTTAATAAGTATAATGTATCTGTAGAATAGATACCTTCATCAATCTCTAAATATTCAATTGTTCGTGGAGAAATTCCCATATCATAGGCTGTGATAGAATATGTATATTCAATACCTTTTACTACATTAGAATCTATAAAAACAAATTGTTCAAATTCATTAAGTTCGGGGAGTCCTGTATCATTTCCAAGATTAATCCATGGTGAATGAGGATCATTTCCTTTAATGGAAATTTCTCGGATCTTATTATCTACACATCCTTCATTTACAAATCCCTTTATACAATGAAGAGAGTCTTCTTCAAAAGATAAATCAAATTGTGCATATGGTTTCCATCCTACATGATTTCCAGAATAGTCAAAAATTTTATCTTTATTTGTACCCCAAGTTCTACCCCCATCAATACTCTTATAAATTCGATACCCTTCAAAATCCGAATATCCAGTTAATACATCTCGTGAGTATATTGATGATTTATCCCAGTTTAAAATTACATTTCCATTTAAAGATTTTGCATTTACAATTGGTGTTTTTGGGGCAGTAAAACCTTGATAGTTTGAGTTGTACATTAATTGAGCGAATTCAGCGTTTGCAATTAAATCTTCTTTATCTTCACCAAAAATAATACAAAATGAAAATGGAACTGTTTCACCAACTTTTAAATCAAAAGGTCCACTACTCATGATAAAAATACAATCAAACCCCTCTTGTCCTTGGGAAAAAACGGGTTCATTTTTTAATCCATCTAATGAGTCAAAATGTGGATTTAATTCTACGTCTAAATCGAGTTCAGGATTTGCAGTATGAAAAAACCATTTTTTTTCATTTTCTGATAGGTTGGTTGTATCACCAGCCATAATCTTATAATGAATAGATTCTTTATTTTGTGCTTGAGGTCGACCGGGATATCCAGCACAACAATTTGTACCACTTTCTCTCTCAACTACACCAGGTCTATTGTACCAATCGAACCAATGCCAATCAGTCATTTTAAGAGGTTCGCCTGGATATATATCAATTATACCATCTTTATTTAAATCAACAGGGTCTGTCGCTAGAGGGGTATCTAAGAGCTGTGTTGCAACATATCCTATATCTGTTGCACCATTACTATTACCATCATAATCATATGTCATTGCTAAACTGATTAATAGTGAGTCGCCTTCATGATAAATTTTATCCCAATAATACTCCATATAGTCATCTTGATTCGTAAATACGGAGTAATTTTGGTTGTAGTCTGACCAGACAACAATTGAATCAAAGTAAAAGCCTAGAAAAACATTTTCGTAGTCAAATCCTTTTCCGCCGTTTAGAATTGTACCATCAGGCATAATCATTCCTTGATGATAGTTTCCGGCATCATCAGTCCAAGAACCACTTTCATTTCTAATTTGAACAGTAACAAACATTATATCTTCTGCATATGTTACTCCATAAGAATGTGCTTCAGCCATGACCTTTATACCAAGAGGATAACCCTTTTGTTTATATGAATTATCACCTACTAAATTTCCTCTATGAGCCCATCTATCATCAAACTCCATATAAATGTCTGTATCAGCAACAAACCTATTATCACTTTCTTTCCAGCAATCTTCATCGCCACGTGTACCATTACAATTATCAATATTTTCTTCAACCCACTTTTCAGGTTGGTCTCCCCAATAATCTTTTGCGAACCATCCAGGCCAATGTTTTTCAAATTTTCCAGTATTTACATTATAACTCTCAGGCCATGTATCTGAATACTTACTATGTGCTAATAAAGGATAAGTATCTGATGTAGATGAAAAATCTGTATTACCAAAAATATCTCCTGCATTCTTTTCAGTATTATGGGTGGTCTCTCTTGCTTTATTAACTGGCTGCCAATCAGAATTTTCGGGAAATCCTTCAGAAAACCAGCTCTCTGAAACAGTATGTCCATAAAATTCATAATTATCATCTTCAGTCCATTCCTCTAAGTCATCACCATAATCATAATAATCAAAATCATTTAACCGTTCAATTAGTTTTGGTCTTTTCCCCCAAGGATAAACTAATCCAGATTTCGATGCAGAAAGGTTGGGATTATTAATGGATGTATTTAGGTATAGTCTGATTTCATGGAATTCGTGGTTTATTTCAAATAAACAAACATCATTTGAAGAAAAAATATCTTCAATTAATTTTGAAGTCTGTTTACATAATTCTCCACTATCGTTTTCAATATTGGTTGCAATACCAACAAATTTGCCATCTATATTTTCGAACCACTCATCATAAGCTTGTAATGAAAACCAGTATTGTTTTTCATTTTCATTTTCAAAAATTATTTCACTATTCCATGAATAGTTTGAAGTAAAAATATGACCTGGTACACCGGCCATGAATCCTACATGAGGTAAATATGCATAGTTGCCCCATAAACCAGCAGGGAATGAACTCCAGTCAATAAAATTTCCATGATTTAAAATTGAGCTTTTTATTTTACCATCAAGAAGATACCCTTTAGCTCTATCATTCATTGGATTGCCAGGTGGGTTAAAATCGCCAATTTTCCCTAGAATGTTAGTATTATTCCTTGTACTAATTTCAGCCTGTTTAGGTGGAAAATGGATGTTACGCCCAAAACAAACTAAATTGTAAAAAAATAACAAGATTAATGATGTTGCAATTAATATGTAATTTGTAAATTTCAAGCCCCAAAATTATCGATTATTAATAATACTTTATGCAATTAATATTTACCAAAATTTTTAGATTATTATGGTTAGTTTACTTTATATGTCTAATTTTTCTGGACAGAGATGACTCTACTGTAAAGGTAGGTTTGATAATATCAATTTTAATTTTAATGATTATAACCATATTTAGGTCGTTAGAATCAAAAAAAGAGTGGTCCGAAATCATAAATGATATAAAAGAATCTGAATCGTAACAATTTTGCAATTCCCAGTTACAAGGTGTTGCAATAAATCACATATTCCCCCTCACAGTATTTGTAAATTACATGGCTATAAATAGCTCAAAATTGAATGAAAGGATTTTTTGTGAAAAGAGCTTTTTTAACATTATTAATTTTAATTTCAAGCGTTACGTATGCAGCGGAAGTACGTACATCTGAGAGTACATTTCTTTTTTGTTTGAAAAAAGAAATGCAACCACTTCAAATTAGTAGAACAAATAATGAAGTGACGGTAAATAATGCTGAATTAAACAAATTTTTTGATAGAAATGGAATTATCGATATTGAATTATGGATACCATCTGCAACAGATATGGATAAGGATGGCGACATTTACTTTAATCGAGTTTATCGTGCTTATGTAAATGAAAATTCACGGACAAATATTCATGGAATTCGTGAGTCAATAAACAGTTTAGGATTTATCCATTCTTCAGAACCTGAATATATTCGTAAACCCTTGTATACTCCAAATGATACTAATTTGGATCAACAATGCAGTATTCCTGCAGTTGGTGCAGATAAAGCGTGGGATTTTTGGAATATTCCTGCAGGGATTATGCCCGGTGATAGAGGGATCCTGTTAGCATCTGTAGATACTGGAGTTGATTATACTCATCCAGATCTTTGGAAAAATTCATGGATAAACCAAGGTGAAATTCCATCATGGGTCTTTGAAGATGGGTTGGATACTAATAATGATAATTTTGCAACTCCTGAAGAAGTTGTTCAATATATTGAAAATGGTTTTGGTGATTTAAATGGTGATGGCGTTGTAAACCTTAGAGATGCTGTCGCTAGCGGTTCTCCCTTTGAAAATGCTAATGATGATGATGATAATGGTTATACCGATGATTTACTTGGATGGGATTGTTCAGGAACTTATGGCGCTGATGATAATGATCCATATCCAAGGGAAGGTGCTTCATCAAATGGTACATGGGCACATGGAACTCATGTTGCGGGTATTTTAGCTGCGACTACAGATAACGATTTAGGTATGGCCTCAACAGTTTATAATGCAAGCATTATGTCTGTAAAAGTTTCTCGTGATTCTCAGCAAACGGATCCTGGAATTAGTGATGGATATGCAGGTATTACATATGCTGCAAAGGCGGGATATTATTCTGGTACATTTACAATTATTAACAATAGCTGGGGTGGTGGAGGCTACAGTGGTTATGAAAATGGAATTGTAAATAATGCATATAATACTTACGGTGCTATAGTACTCGGTGCAGCAGGAAATGAAGATGAGTATGCTTCACACTATCCTTCATCATATACTAATTGTATAAGTGTTGCCGCCATTGGGTGTAATGGTCAATGGGGTGGTTGGGCTACATACCATTCCACTGTAGAATTTTCTGCACCAGGTGAAAGTATTTATAGTGCAATTATTGGTACTGGATATGAATCCTGGGATGGTTCTTCAATGGCATGCCCTAATGCTGCAAGCTGTTTTGGATTGATGAAAGCGTTTTACCCCGATTGGACTAATGTAGAATTGCGTGAACGTATGCAAGAAACGGCAGATGCATTTATATATGAGATTAATGATGAGCAATATGATGGATTCTTGGGTCATGGAATGATTGATGTACATAAAGCAATTGGGTCATTAACATTTCCTAATTTAACCGTAGATACATTACTATACTCTGAACTTTTAGGAGATGGAGATGGTGTACTAAATCCCGGTGAATCAGCATCATTTGAAATTGTATTATTAAATGAAGATGGCTGGCAAACTGCTCTTTCACTAGATTCTGAATTAGTTTGCGATGATGAAAATATTTCAACAATTAGTTCTAGTTCTCAATTTCCAAACATTTCTGATGGTAATACAGAACTTAATCAATCTGAGCTTTCAATATCAATTTCTTCAGATATTGAAGTGGGGAATAAGAGTTGTACTTTAAATATTTCTGGTTATGGACAAGATAATATTCCGTACAATACGAGTTTGTTAATTGAATTCCCCGTTACTCTCCACCAATCAGGTTATCCTGTAACGGTAGGTAGTCAACTCA
>CAYFMU010000008.1:0-82609 GCA_964344315.1 uncultured bacterium
TATAAAACTTTGTTAAATTTACTGAAAAATAAACCCCTTAAATAGTCATGACCCAAAATTATTAATGTAACGATTTATTTCATTCGAATAGATTCAATTTCATCTCTCATTCAACTTATTTTAACTTTACCCCTCTCATGAGCTGCAAAATATCGGTATTAATATATTTATTAATGTGTTCAAATTTTTTGATGGGGACAATATTCCCTCATCCATTGGTAACATTGAATGAATATGAACATGACCAACTGGTCAAAAATCATGTGGTGGTAAAACCATCACAATTTGAGAATCTTGAAGGTAAACATTTCCACGCATGTATTTTAGTTGATGCAGAAGTATTATCCATAATTCAGGTGATTCGTGATTTTAATACTTATCCAAAGTTTATGCCACATATTAAGCACATCACCCCCCATAGTTTTTCTTCAAATAATTCATGTAGATTTCACCTTGACTTACCGCTTGGGATAGATTACCAATATGCAATATCAGATACTTCCTATTCCTCTGCTGAACTTTCATGGTTGTCATGGACACTTTCTCCATGGGAAGAAAACTCCATAAAAGATACATGGGGACAATGGGTCATTACTCCTTATAAAAATACACCCTATTCACTCATCCAATATCAGGCTTACTCTGATGTGGGTGATGTACCTTTTGGATTTGGTTGGATTATAGAATTAATTACTGAAAAAAGTCTTCCTGATGTATTAATCAGTACTAAAAAATGGATTGAATCTCATGCGAAAGATTAGCGTTTTTGTCATTCTAATTACATTTTTGCTCTCTGAGGATGCACAAGTTGTAAATGGTTATAAATATTATCCACCACAAGGATTTAAGTTTTTAACATCTTTCCCTAGCGATATCATGGATTATGGAAAACAAACATTAGTGAAAGATAAACTGGGTGAATGGTTGATAGTTTCAGCATTAACAGGAATATTTATTGTTTACGATGAACCCCTCATTGTGGAAGCTAAAAAGATTGGTCGAAAATTCAATATTGCTGAGGATGATAAAACCACTGAATTTTTTAGAATTTTTGACCAACCTATACGCTTTCCTACCGATGTAGGCTCTGCCATGTATTTTATTGGCGATGGTTGGACCCATTTAGGCATTGCAGGGAGTTTTTATACCTACGGTCGATTATCAAAGAATAACCGTGCAATGCAAACCGGTAGCCAAATCGCTCAAGCCATGGCATCTGCTGGATTTTTAACCCAAGTATTAAAACATCTTACCGGAAGAGTAAGTCCATTTAAAAGTGAACCCACCATTGAAATTCATAATGGCGAAGAATATGAACGACCCAATGATAAATGGACTTTATTTCCAAACCAAATTGAATATCATAAACACGTATCCAGTTATGATGCCTTCCCTTCAGGGCATATGGCAGTGTGCATGGCAACATTTACGGTAATTGCAGAAAATTACCCCGAAAGCAAAATTGTGTGGCCCATTGGAATTACTGCCATGAGTTTATTGGGGTTCCAAATGATGAACAATGGTGTTCATTGGATTAGCGATTATCCATTGGCCATTTCTATGGGATACTACTTAGGTAAAATTGCAGTAAATAGTGGACGTCAACGCGTAGAGAATAAGGCCTATGAATCATCATTAAAAATCACTCCCATAATAAATACTGACTTGAGTACAGGCATTTCACTTCAATATAGGTTTTAATGAAAATATTTACCCTATTATTAAGCATGAGTATTTTATGTCCATTGGGCATTGCAGATCCCTCTGACCCCATTCGTTCAGCAGGAGATATAGGGCAAATTGGTGTACCCATTTATGGTTTATATCTTACTTATGCAAAAGAGGATAAAGTGGGAAGAAAACAGTTTTGGATTTCAACGATAAGCACAGCAACGGCCACCCATTTATTAAAAAAATTTACAAATAAACCACGACCAGATGGCTCTGATAATCGCTCATTTCCATCGGGGCATACTTCTGCTGCATTTTCTGGGGCAACATTTATACATCAACGGTACGGATTTAAAAAAGGATGGCCTGCATATTTGGTGGCATCATTTGTGGGTTATAGTCGTGTAAATGCCAATAAG
Organism: uncultured bacterium; assembly: GCA_964344315.1. Taxonomy (GTDB): domain Bacteria; phylum Fidelibacterota; class Marinisomatia; order SCGC-AAA003-L08; family D37C17; genus JABHHG01. The sequence continues at coordinate 2,091 of CAYFMU010000008.1, forward strand.
CATTATTGGGAGGATGTGCTGGCTGGTGCACTCTTAGCAGGGTTTAATTCGTGGTTATTTACTACCCCATTTATTGAGAATACCGATGTGGGGATTGCGCCTACTCAAGTTAGTTTTCGGGTTCGATTTTAGCTGCATTCAACCACCACCCCAGATAGCCCATGGGTAAATAAGCCACACCCACATCCAATACATTAAACCATAACGGCGAAGGTAACATCATTACCATGGCAATACCCCCCAGTAAAAATATAAACCCAACTGCCAATGCCAATTGTAATTTATATAATGGTGCAAATTTTGCCACTAAAAATGCACCTACCAATGTTCCCAATGCATGGGCCAAAAAGGGTACCATAAAATGGGTAAACCCATAGAGATGCATATTCTCAGCAATACTATCTATATTTGATGGATCTACACCAGCCGGTGGGGGTATTACACTGCTCCCCCCCATAATAATGGCCATATTAACCTGTGCCCCCACAAAGACCGCACCAAAAAAGATGAGTATGGAAAAAATAGTCTGTTTCATGGTGAAAATTACAACCCTTTAGTGTATATAGGAATTTAAATCATATTTTATGGCACTGAAATTTAATCTTTTGCTATATAGTAATTAATAATCGGACATATTAACTATGCAATATCTATTTTGTCCATCCCAGAATGTATTAAAACACCTATTTCTGAACGTTATTACTTTTTTTGTTAATACATTAGTGTTTTTTACATGGTACTTATCACATCATTAAATAGAAAACCCCTCGATAAAAGGGGGTTCTCTTTACGTACCCTCGACACGATTCGAACGTGTGACCTACGGATTAGAAGTCCGTTGCTCTATCCAGCTGAGCTACGAGGGCATATATGGCTAAAAGGGTAAAAATTCAGCGGGGAAAATTACGCTTATCCCCCACTTTATACCAAGAATAGTTCGTAAATTTTACTATGAATTCAGCATTTAAAATTACCACTACCCAACAGGGTATACAGGTGGAGATGAACCACTCCACCGCCAATGTTTTAAACCCCTCATTTTTCCATGAATTAGGAGAAACCCTCAATTCCATCGACCAATATAATAATCTCATTATTACGGGTAATGGTCGGTTCTTTTCAAGTGGATTAGATTTATTTTACATCAATGATTTTAATGAGACGGAAATTATACAATTCATGCAACAGTTTCAATCCATGTTAGATTCAATCCTTCGCCATAAAGGTAAAACTATTGCTGTCATAAATGGACATACAGTTGCCGGTGGGTTTATACTGGCATCTGCTTGTGACAACGCATATTGTACCCCTGGGAAATATAAATTGGGTATGAACGAAGAAAAGTTAGGTATAAAACTACCGCCATTACCCCAAGCCATTATACAAAGTACTTTTGGTGAAGATATGGAAAAAATTTTATGTAAAGATGAATTCTATAATCCTGAAGAAATGAGCCAATTTAGTCACTTTTCGAGTACAGAAATATCTTTTGATCATGTTGAAAAAAACGAAAATCGAATTCAAAAGATTCAGAAATTCATGGATACACAAGGTGATGCTCAAATGGACATATTTTTACAATCGTGGTTTTCTGAAAAATCTATAAACGCACGAAATGCAGCATTAAAGGCGTTGAGTCGGGCTTAGAATGGAAAGTTCAATTTTAGTTGTACATTATTGGGACTGCCCATAACCTGCGTATTTATAGCCGTTTTATTTCCAGTACGTTGAAGGTAAATCACATCAATAACTGAAACAACTCTATTCACAATAAGACCAGCTATGGCAAAATTGGCATATTTATTCCAATTTCCAGAAGCAATTCTTAGGTCGTTATATTCTTTTCTGTTTGTAGATGAATCCCACTGCCAGTCAAAGTCACCATTTTCTGGATACATGGCATGACCATATTCTCTAATTAAATCGCCATTTGCTGCCAATTCAATTTCTAAAGATCGACTTCTGGCTTTTTTTGCATTAAATGTTTGTAAATCATCATGATAGCTAATATCCACTGCATATAAATAGTCTGCATGTGTCCAATCTACACCTGCATGTTCTGTGGCAAAAGCACGATAATCTGACTCATATTGAGAATGTAAATTCTTTCCATGAAAAACAGTGAGCCATAGCATTACATCAGCTCCTAATAGTTTTTGCCCGCGACTTTGTTGCCCCATGGAAATCTCTCCCCACCCTGGTAATAATAGGGATTTCATGGTTGAGCCACTGAATAACATTGAGGTGAATACTATAAATATAAAAAATCTTTTACACATCTTTTTGGATATACCCTCTGCCAAAAATTAAACATAATCCTATAATATTTATCCATGCAAAAACATCTCCGAATCGTGCATAAAATGTCATTTCATCATTGGGGAAAATCGTAGCATGAATGGTTTCAGCTTTGTTTAAATGCGTTTGATGTTGAATGTTCCCTGATGGATGTACCACTTGTGAAATGCCCGTATTGGCACATCTAATAATGGGACGTCTAAATTCTATTGCTCTAAATACCGTTTGTTTTGCATGTTGTTGAGGCTGGGGAGGTGTTTCATACCATCCATCATTCACAACATAGAATAAAACCTCAGCACCCTTCTTTACAAATGTCCGATTAAGCTGAGGAAAAGTAGACTCCAAGCATACCATCCCCCCTAACTTTGCATCTTTATATTGAAAGATAGTATAATTTTCTCCGTGCTCAAAATTAGCTTGACCTAAATTCAACTTTTTTAACGATGGGAAAATGGGAGACAAGGGAATATACTCACCCATGGGTACCAAATGAATTTTATCATACACACCTTTCACCTCATCTGCACCTATGTGAGCAATTGAGTTAAAATACAAAAACTGGTTTTGAGTATCTTTATTATAAATGGGCAAACCCGTAAGCAATTCCGATTTTTTAGCATTTAGCTTGTGCTGAATATGATATAAATATTGCTTTCCATTTTGAAGTAAATATGACATAGTCGATGTTTCTGGCCAGAATATCAACCTATCTTCTTTTTTGCTTTCAAATGATTGTTTTAATAAATTGGAAATATTCTGTGCAGCACCACCCTGCCGTCTTTTTTCAGATAGATGTACATTGGGTTGAACCACCGTAATATCAATGCTATTCAACGCTTGTGGGGTTTCAATGGGTTGAATCCACAGCCCAACCACAAGTGGGATTATAAAAATAGTCATCCACGAAAGGGCTGTTTTTTTATGAGGCTGAATTAAAAATTCATGGCCTAATACATTGAGCAATACAGTCCAAAAAGTAACGCCATATATCCCTGTGTATTCAGCCATTTGGATGAATGTAGTATAATCAGTTTGAGTATTTGCCAATGACATCCATGGATTTGCCAATGTGCCAAATGAGCGGATATATTCCATGACAACCCACATAAATGGTAATAAAAGGTAAGTGAATTTGCCGAGTTTTTGTTTAATGTAATAATATAAAATAGTGAGAATAATAAAATTACAAGTAAAGAGTAGTACGGCGGCTATCATTGAAATAATGCCAATGGTTATATTCGTACCTAAATTTTGGGCAATCCAAAATACAACGGTAATACTGTAGAAGAATCCCCATATAAATCCAAGTTTTACATGGTCTCTTAATGAACAAATTTTTTGAATATTTACTATAAATGGGATTAACGAAAACCATGCTATCCATCCCAATGATAAGGGTTGTTGTGCAAGCCCCGTTAAACATGCAGAAATTATAAGAGATAGTAATAACATTATTTAGAGTCTAAATATTCTTGAAGAAAAATTGCAGCAGCCGTTTTATCAATGTCACCTTTATTATGACCTGTTTTTATGCCTTGCTGAATGAGCGAATTTTCTGCAGTAACAGAGCTTAATCGTTCATCGATTGAATGTATAGGAATATGAATATGTTGACTTAATTCAGCTTTAAATTCATTTACTTTTTCTGTCTGTAAAGACACCATCCCTTTCATCGTTAAAGGGAGGCCAACGACGACTACCTCAACCTCCTTTTCATCAATGATTTTTTGGATTGCCTTAACATAGTTAGGCTCAATTTTTCTATCGATAACAGATAGCGGTGAAGCAATAATATGAAGGGGATCAGAAATAGCTACGCCAATTCTTCTATTTCCCACATCCAAACCTAAAATTCTACCCAATTATTGAGTCCATTCTTGTTGCAACACCGTTTTAATATTTTTCCCAGGTTTGAAATGTATTTTTCTCCGAGGAGGTACATATACTTCCTCATTTGTACGGGGATTACGTGCACGTGGTTTAGCCTTTGTTGGCTTTACTTCAAATACACCAAAGTTTCGCAATTCAATTCGAATATTACTCCGATCCTCAGTAAGCATTTCAGAAATGGTTTCCAATGTTGAATCTACAGCTAACTTTGTATCATCATGAGTCAAATTCAACTTTTCAGAGGTTCTTCTGATAATATCTTCCCGTGTATATGTTATAGTTTTCATATCATATCCTTTCAATGTCTATCACATTTGGGATTTTCTGAATTTGTTTTTTTAGACGTGTTAGTTGTCTCGTATCACGAGTTTCAATGATTAAAATACAAGATCCCATCCCCTCTTCAGACTTCATATCAATACTTTTAATATTCATATTTAAGTTTGAAATACACTCGGTAATATCTCGAAGAATATTTTTTCGATCTTCTGTCATTATTCTCATTCGAGCAATAAAGGATGTACTGGCGGCTACCTCCCATTCTACATTTATAAATCTATCTTCATTTTGCAATGAGGGTAAGTTTTTACAATTATTCCGGTGAATCGTAACCCCTCTCCCACGCGTAATATAACCTACAATTTCATCACCAGGAATAGGGCTACAACATTTAGCAAAAATTATGAGCGTATTAGAAACACCATCAACACGAACACCTTTTGCCACACCCCGAGCACGTCGTATAAATCTTTCTGTCAGTGATGGAGAGTCAATGGTTCTGTCTTCTTCAGGAACATGGGGTTCATATTTCTCGACAATATCACGTACAGTAACTTGCCCACTTGCTACTTCTGAATAAATCAAGTCCTCATTGTTCATTCCCATGGCTTGAGGACGTTCTTTAAGATATTCTAAAATATATAATTTTTTTAATCGACGTAAAGTCTTTTCAACTATTTCACGGCCAAGTTGGATGCTCTGTTCAAATTGTTCTTTCTTTACCCAACGTTTTATGTGGGATTTTGCTTTACTACTTTGAACAAATTTTAGCCATGCATAACTAGGTGTTTGTGATTCAGACGTAATTACCTCAATGGAATCACCGTTTTGTAATTGAGTATTTAGCGGTACAATTTTACCATTTACTTTTGCACCAATACAATGGAGACCTACTTGAGTATGAACGCTAAATGCAAAATCTACAGGAGTTGAGCTTGTGGGTAACTGAATTACATCTCCTTGGGGAGTAAATACAAAAATCTCATTCTGGAATAAATCAACTTTTAGAAGTTTTAGGAATTCATCTGGATTATTATTTTCATTTTGAAGTATATCAACCAATTCCCTCAACCAAGATACATGTTTGTCAATTTGCCCACCTTGACTATTAGAGCTACTTTCTTTATACACCCAATGTGCAGCAACACCCACTTCTGCCGTTTGATCCATTTCTTCAGTACGAATTTGGATTTCTACCATTTTACCTTTTTTACCAAAAACGGTGGTGTGAATTGATTGATAACCATTACTTTTTGGTGTGGCAATATAATCCTTAAATCGTTCTTGAAGTGGCGTGTATAGCTGATGAACAGCACCTAAAACAGCATAACAATCAGAAACTTTTTTTACAATAATTCTGATGGCAAATAAATCAAACAACTCTTCAAACTTTTTATTCCGGCGAATCATTTTACCATAAATTGAATAAAAATGTTTTGCACGACCGAATACTTCGGATTTTATATCATATTTCTCCAATTCACCTTTAATCGGAAGCGAAAATTCTTCAATGTATTGCTCTCGCTGATTTTTGGTGGCTTTAACCTTTTTTACCAATTGATTATATTCGTCAGGCTCAAGAACTTGAAGAATTAAATCCTCTAATTCCATTTTCAGTTTATTCATCCCCAAGCGATGTGCAAGGGGTGCAAACACATCCCGAGTTTCAATGGCAATTCTTCGTTGTTTAATTAATGGCAAATGATTTATGGTGGACATATTATGAAGTCTATCAGCGAATTTGATAATAATTACGCGTAAGTCTTTTGCTACCGAAAGGAACATCTTCATAAAATTTTCAGCCTGTTTTTCCTGACGGCTGCTAAATTTTATTCCTGATAACTTTGAAACTCCCTCAACCAATGTTGCAACATCTTCATTAAAAAGCTCAACAATATTATCTCGAGTTACATTTGTATCTTCAATGGTATCATGTAATAAACCTGCAATGATGGTATCAATGTCCATATTCCACGATGCCAGAACGGCACCTACTGCAGCACAATGGGTAAAATAAGGCTCTCCTGAACGGCGTTTTTGATCTCTATGGGCATGGCTTCCAAATTGATATGCTCGCCATAATCGATCAAAGGTTTGGGCGTCTTGTTCTTTTTCTAAATTTAAATTATTTATAATTTGATGAAAATCTTTGGGGTAATCACCGGAGGCACCAGACACAAAGTTTTTCAGCGTGTTGAGAACCATATTACATAGGCATATCTACGCCGGAGTATTCTTCGGAGTGGATATTTTCTTGATTTTCAAAACGAGCATATTTATCTACGAATGTAACATTTACAGTTCCAGTGGGTCCATTTCTATGCTTGGCAATAATTACCTCGCCTTTTCCAAAGTCTTCTTCATCCTTAGAATAGACAAATTTTCGATATACAAATAATATAACATCGGCATCTTGCTCAATAGCCCCACTTTCACGCAAGTCAGACATGATTGGACGATGGTCAGTCCTTGATTCCACAGCACGTGATAGCTGCGAAAGTACTACAATGGGAACACTCAATTCTTTAGCTAATGCTTTTAACGATCTTGAAATATAAGAGATTTCTTGTTGACGACTCTCAGATCGACTGCCTACATTTAAAAGTTGGAGATAATCCACATAGAAAATATCGATATCTTTTTCTGCCTTCAGCTGCCGAGCTTTTGCACGTAATTCCATGATGTTCAGCCCTGCAGAGTCATCTATATAAATTTCCGCTTTTGATAATGGTTCTGCAACTCTTGAAAGTTTTTTCCATTCATTTTTTGGTAGTCTACCCGTTCTTACTAGATGACTATCAATTCTGGCTTCTGCAGTAATAAGCCTTTCTACCAATTGTTGATTTGACATTTCTAAACTGAATACCCCAACTTTATGACCGTATTCAATAGCGGCATTTCTTGCAAGGGATAATGCTAATGCTGTTTTCCCCATAGAAGGACGCCCAGCTAGAATTATTAAATCTGAATTTTGAAATCCAGATAATTTATCATCCAAATCATACAAACCACTGGGTACACCTGTAAGCACACCTGATTTCCGATTTCCCCAATTATCTAATACTTGATGTAGTAGGGGTTCTACAGGTTTAAATCGCCCACGTTCTGCATGTTCTGAAAGTTGAAATAACTGCTGTTCAGCTTCATCTAAAATATTTGTGGGATCATCTTTTCCATCATAGGCAGTGGTGCTCATTTTTACAGCTGCACTGATGATGGTTCTTAAAATTGCTTTATTTTTTACAATTTGTGCATAGTATTCTACATTGGCTGCAGAGGGTGCTTCCGAAGATAGTCCTGTAATATAATAAGCTCCCCCAACAACATCTAACTGTTCATCTTTTTTCAGCGAATCAATAATGGTAACTGTATCAATAGAACTGTTATCCTCAAACAATTTCATCATATGCGTGAAAATAATTCCATTTTCTGTTTTATAAAAGCTATCCTCTTTTAAATGATGCATCGCCTTTGGAACGGCTTCTACATCAATAAGCATACAACCCAGTACAGCTTGTTCAGCCTCAACCGAATGTGGAGGTAATCTTAATTGAGTTTCTTGTTTATCAGCCATTCGTTAAATAGTTATCTCTAATTTTTTTAAAATCATCCCATGTTGGTTTTTTTAATGCTGGATTTCTTAGCAATGCAGCGGGGTGATAAGTTACTATAAAATCAATACCTTCATAAGTATGAATTTTCTCTCGCAAATTTGCTAAAGTTTCACCCTTTCTTAAAATAGTATTTCCTGCGATTTTACCCAATGCCACAATGAGTTTTGGTTTAATAATTTTCAGTTGTTCTTTAAGGTAATCTTCACATAATTCAATTTCTGATGGTAATGGATCTCTATTTTCAGGAGGTCTGCATTTGAGCACATTTAAAATATAAACATCATTTCTAGTCAAGTTTATTGCAGCCAAAATTTTATCTAATAATTGACCTGCTCTGCCTACGAATGGCTCACCTTTTAAATCCTCATTTTTTCCTGGGGCTTCACCCACAAAAACAATTTCCGCATTAGGATTCCCCACACCAAATACAAAATTTGTGCGTGTTTCCCCCAAACTACATTTCTTACAGTCTTTTATAAGATGATAGAAGGCGGTAAGATCACTACCGCCTTCTACGTTTGAATCATTTTCTGAGGTATCTAATGGTGATAAATAAACCGTTTCACCATAGATATCTTGATATTGTTTTAAATATCTATCTCGAAGTTCAGAATCACTTTTCATTTTCTTCAGAACTAGCATTACGCCATTCTAATTCACCATCCATTAATTCTTTTAAAGATACAACAGTTGGTTTCTCTAATTCTTCAGTTGCCACTACTTCAACAACTTCTAACTCTTCTGAATCATCTACACTTTCAAGCGCTTCTAAATCAAGTGCTCTTGAGTCAATAATTTGTCTTGCTCTACGTGCAGAAATCACTACATCTGTATAGATATCATCACATTGAGTAAATAAATCGCTCATTGAAATTGCTTTAACGTCCATTATATTTTCTCCTTTATAGCCTTTTCTACTTCGGCTATGGTTGCTTTTAAATCATCATTTACAAAACTCACATCAAATTTTTCTTTATATTCCATCTCTTTTTCGAAACGTTTTAATCTATTTTTGATTTGAGTCGTCTGTTCATTTCCGCGTTGGATTAGTCGCTCTTCAAGAACAAGTTTCTTTTCTGGTATATCAAATCCTGGAGGCTCAATGAATATTGAAAATGTTTCATCTGGATATTCTTCCATAACCGTGCATCCACCATTTACATCAATATCCAAGAGCATGATTTTTCCATCATCAATAGCATCATCAATAGGTTCGATTAATGTACCATACTTATTCCCATGAACCCATTCCCATTCAAGGAAATCACCAAATTTGGCATAATGCTCAAATTTTTCATTTCCCATAAATACATAATCTTTTCCATCCACTTCTCCCTCACGCGGAGGTCGTGTAGTTGCCGACACTGAAAACGTCCAATCTTTATTTCGTTTAAGCAACTCTTTACAAATTGTGGTCTTACCTGTACCAGAGGGTGCAGATAGTACAATAAGGGTTTTTTTCATAGTATATTCTGTACCTGTTCTCTCATTTTTTCTAATTCATCTTTCATTTGAACAACAAGATGACTAATTTCAATTTGATCCGTTTTCGAACCAATAGTATTGACTTCTCTTCCCATCTCTTGCAGTAAAAAATTCATTTTTCTGCCTGTATTTTGGGAATCATCAAAATAACTTTTATATAATTTCATATGGCTTTTAAATCTTACAATTTCTTCTGAAATATCTCTCTTCTCAGACAATATTGCAGCTTCTTGAATTATTCTTGAATCATCAATAGTTGAATCATCAATTAGCTCAGAAATTTTTGATCTATAATTATCAAAATCTTTTTCTCGATGTGAAGTTGAAATTGACTCTACATCAACTAAAATAGTGCCTAAATTATCCAATCTTTCAACTAAATCCTCGCGTAAATGTTCACCTTCTTTTTTACGTTGTAAGACCAGTTGATCCATCGCTTCAGAAACTGCATTAAAATACATGGTTTTAATTTCTTCCACATATTTTTCTTTATCATCAGGTACAAAAATGTCCTGAGTTCGCATTAATTGGTCAATACTAATATTTTCACTCACACCTAGCTCATTACTGATTTGTTTAGATGCTGCAATATATTGACGCAATTTATTGCTATCAATTGCCAAAGAGCTACTATCGTTTACTAGATAGTTTACCGAACAATTTAATGTTATTCTGCCCCGTTCACAACTTGATTTGATCCGTTTATTGACTTCATCATCATAAGCATTTAGGATTCGGGGTGTCTTCGGATTAATATCTAAATATCTGCTATTAACCGATTTCATTTCTACTGTTAATTCTATATTATCAGAAGAAACCATTGCTTTCCCATATCCTGTCATACTCGTCACCATTAAATCATCTCAATTTTCAGGGGGTGAAATTTAACTTTTAATACCTCGATTTTCAAAAGGCAATAGTAAGAAATTCTATATGAATAATTCAAGGTTTTTTAAGGACTTAGGCTTTTTATCGTTTTAAAGAAAGAATCTATGTTAAAGATTATAGATAATTCTTGCTCAGGAAGAAATGGATTTTCCATTAAAAATGGCAAAAAAGCCACATTTAAGGCTATGTGTTTATCCATAAAACTTATACCATAAGATGTAGAATTATTACTTGAGTATCCCCCCAATAAAGAAAGTTTTTCATGTAAATCTATTTTTATGCCAATTCCAAATTCATTTCGAAATCGATATTGAATAAATTCACCATATAATTTTATTTTTGAAAATGAATAAACTGAATTTAACTGTAAAGATGGATAGAAAAACTCCCATGAATCAGTTGTCCATCTTTTGATTGAAACCGCATCATGGACGGAAATTTTCACATCATGGTTTTTTAAATTAAAATGCTTTTCAAGCATGAATGAAAAGTGGAATGAATGACTATCATGTAAATTTGAAAAGAGTACGCTAGGCCAAACCCTAAAATCTCCTCTCCAAAATTGTAAAGGGAATGTAATACCAACTTCTTCAAAATTGAATGTATTTATATTGGAATAGTCTATCTCTCCTGAAGTGGGTGTTCCATCAGAATTTGAATCTTCCCACGCATTTACTGTGTCATGAATATTAGGAACACCATAATACGAAATTAAAAAATGATTATTCACATTTTTTAATTCAACAAAAGATTTATCAAAATACTGAGAATAAGACGAAGTAATTTGAAAATATGATGTGAATTTTGAATAATTATAATAAGTTGATTGAGACAAACTTTTGGCTGTTGAGCCATAATTCGTTATATGGAATGAATTTGTGTTCTCAAACCAGTTTGAGTATGAAAATTGTAATATTACTATGAATATAAAATTACGCACTATGCTTTTTTTTCAATTCGTCTAATTTTGCAAGTGCATCAAGGGGTGTCATATTATTTATATCCAAATCATTGAGTTCGGCCTTGAGTTTTTCTTCATTCTTAGAAAATATATCCATTTGTTCAACTTGGGGCATTGAAGTTGATGCACTTATTTCATTATTGTCATTTTTAGATAAAGACTTTAATAATTCGTGAGCACGTAACACTACAGAACATGGGAGTCCTGCCATTTCTGCAACATGAACACCATAACTCTTATCTGCACCACCTTCAATTATTTTTCTAAGAAATACAACTCTGTCACCAAATTCCTTCACTGCCACATTTAAATTAAATGCTCTAGGTAAATCTGTAGCTAATTCAACCAATTCATGATAATGTGTTGCAAATAATGTTTTAGCACTCACGGTTTTCTCATGATGTAAATACTCCGTTACTGACCATGCAATGGAGAGACCATCATAAGTTGATGTTCCTCGACCAATTTCATCTAATATAATTAAACTTTTTGGTGTGGCATTGTTAAGAATATTGGCTGTTTCATTCATTTCTACTAAAAAAGTAGATTCTCCTCCTGCCAGATTATCACTTGCTCCAACACGTGTAAATAATTTATCAACAATTCCTATTTCAGCACTCTTTGCTGGAACAAATGATCCAATTTGCGCCATTAATACGATAAGTCCAATTTGACGTAAATATGTACTCTTCCCCGCCATATTTGGACCTGTTATAATGGCAATTTGTTTTTCAACATTGTTCAAATCTACATCATTAGGTATAAAATCTTCCCCCAATGGCAAAATCTGCTCTATAACTGGATGCCTTGAATCACTGAGTTTTAATGCAGATTTTTCATGTATACTTGGTTTAACATAATTATTTTCTGTGGCAATCGTTGCCAACGAACTGGCAATATCAATTTTTGATAGAATTAAGGAATTGTCTTGAATTTTTTTAGCATAATCCAAAATTTCGATACATAACTCATTGAAAATTTCAGTCTCAATTTCTAAAATTTTATCATTTGCTGAGAGAATTTTCTCTTCGTATTCTTTAAGTTCATTGGTAAAAAATCGCTCAGCATTGGTTAAGGTTTGCTTTCGAATAAAATAATCGGGGACCTTGTCAATATGAGTTTTAGTGACCTCAAGGTAATACCCAAATACTCTATTATATCCCACTTTTAAACTAGGAATTCCTGTCTTATTTTGCTCTTCAATTTGGAGCTTAACTAACCACTCATTGGCATGAGTTGATAGTGCTCTATACTCATCTAATTCAGTTGAAATTCCATCTTGAATTACTCCACCTTTCTGTAGATTTAAAGGTGCATCTTCCTTTATGGTAGATAAAATTTTGTTTTGGATTTTTTCAAGATTATGGGCATCTTTTATCAGTTTTTGAAGATTCTCTGTACCCTTTCCAAAAACTTGTTTAAGCTCATCAAGTTTTGAAATTGAGAATGCCAAATTATATACATCACGTGGATTTGCTTTTAGAGTAGATAAACGCCCTAATATTCGATGGATGTCTGAAACTTCTCTTAATGTATTTCTAACAGACTCTGTCAGTGAAGGTTGATGAAAGAATTCTTCTACACGATGTAATCGCTTTTCAATTTCTTTCTTTATGGTCAGTGGGCGCCTAAGCCACATTTTAAGTAAACGGCTCCCTGCTGAAGTAACATTTTTATCAAGTACACCAACTAAAGAACCATGAACCCCTTGCGAGTTAAGTGATGTAAATACTTCTAAATTTCTAACGGTAAATGCATCAAGTCCCATGATGGATTCATCTTGTAAAAGTGAAATTGAAGTAATATGCGATGATCGATTTTGAAAATTTGAATCTATATAATATAAAATTGATCCTGCAGCACAAACACCCGATTTTATATTTTCAATTCCATATCCTTTTAAAGATGTAGTTTTAAAATGGTCAGTTAAAATTTCATATGATGTTTTAAACTCAGAAACCCAATCTGGAATTGTAGATGTAAAATAAGTTTCACCAATTCTACTTTTTAATAAATGAGCCTGTTTTTCTGAAATTAGAATTTCAGAAACATCAAATTGTTTAAGTATATTTTTTAGTTGTGATTCATCCCATTCACCACATAAAAATTCACCTGTAGAATTATCAAGCAGTGAAATTCCAACATTATTTTTATTTAAAAATACCGATGCTAAATAATTATTCTCTTTACCATTAAGATATTTTTCAGTCAACGCTGTACCTGGAGATAAGACTTCCACCACTTCACGTTTGACAATACCTTTTGCCTTTTTGGGGTCTTCTACTTGCTCACAAATAGCAACTCGATGCCCTGCCTTTAGTAATTTATGTAGATGTTGATCTAAGGCATGATATGGAAATCCTGCCAAAGGAACTGATGAGGCCGCACCATTTGATCGCTTTGTTAACGTAATTCCTAATATTTCTGATGAAATTAAGGCATCATTATCAAAAGTTTCATAAAAATCACCCATTCTAAAAAGCATAATTGAATCTGGATGTTTTTTCTTTGCATCCCAAAACTGTTTCATTACAGGAGTTGGTCCTTTACTTTTCGCCATTACACAACCAACTTCCGACTATTGCCATCACGATAAGTAATTTTTTGTTTGTCTAAATATTCTAACAGTGGAACCGCATATTTCCTACTGGTTCCTGCTAATTCTTTAAATTCAGGGACTGAAAGTTCAGTGTTAGAATTAAAATATTTTTTAACCTGTGAAATCAAAATCTCATAATTCTGTTTTGTAAACATTAATGATCCATCTAATCGAAGTACTTCACCTTTTTGTTCTGCAATATTTAATAATTGCATCACATGATCTTTACTTTCCCCTAAAATTTCTGCTAACTCATCATAACGTGATGATGTGAACCCTTCTTTATCCAATATTTCCATTAATTTATTTAATAGATTTTCTTCTTTGGCCGATAATTCAATTTTAAATGAGTCAAGAGACCACCTATCACCATCATTTTTAATTTTGTTCTGGTGAAATTCCAAACCTAAAAAGTAATCACAAAAGGATTCACTGGCCTTTATATATTGTCGAATTTCTTCCTTACTTGCTCCATTTTTATAGGGGTGTTTAATGTGATATGATTCTAAAAACTGAATCACTAAGTTTTGAAGTGAATACTTTTGATTTTCTGTTAGTAACCATGTGTTTGCTTTAAATTTGTGAATATCAATTTCATTATCTGCAGAAATTATGGACTCCAACTTTTCAATTGAAATTCCAAATTTTTTCACAGCATCTTTCATAGTAAAAGGCCGACCTTGCCCTTGAGTAATCAAATGATTTATCCGTTTTTCTTTTGGAATTTGATAAAGATTTGAAACATGCGTTTTTATTTGCTTCCATTTTCCCAGCAAATGTGTATCTATTATTTCTCCACCACCAATAGTAATTACAGGTGAATAAAGTCGAATAATAAATCTATCACCAATGGTAGTTATAAGAGGTTGCTCTAATTTTATTACTGCTGCAGAAGACTCACCCGCTTCTATTGATTTTTTATCAACAACAGATACACGCCCCATAACTTCTTGGGTACCTAAATGTACTCTAATTCGCTGATTTTGTTTTATTGCAGGAGCATTACTTAGTGCACTTAACTCTACGGCAATTGAATCATGTGATTCTAAATAATTTGGCGTTGCAATTTGGTTACCGCGCTTAATATCCTTGATATCTAGCCCTTGAATATTTATGGCTGCACGTGCTCCCAATGATATGGATTCTACACTAGAATCGTGGCTTTGAATCCCCCTAACTTTATAGGTTTCACCCATTGGTAATACTTCAATTGAATCTCCTATAGATATTTCACCTGAAGACACAGTTCCCGTAACAACAGAACCAAAACCTTTGATTGAAAAAACTCTATCAACAGGTAACCTAAAAAAGCCTCTATCATATTTTTTAGGAATTTGAGGAGGAATATCCAAAATAGCAGTTTTTAATTGTTCAATTCCAATATTAGATATAGCCGATACTTTATGAATAGGTGCAGATTCTAAAAATGAATTTTCCACTAACTCTTGTAAATCTAATTCCACAAGTTCAAGCCAATCGTCATCTACTAAGTCAATTTTATTGATAACGATAATCCCAATTTTAATATCTAATAATTTTAGAATTTCTAAATGTTCACGAGTTTGTGGCATTACACCGTCATCAGCAGCAACCACTAAAATAGCTGCATCTATTCCACTCACACCTGCCATCATATTTTTTACGAACTTTTCATGACCGGGTACATCTATTAAGGTAATTTCTTCACTTAAAAATGCAAAACCAATATCAATTGTCATTCCTCGATCAACTTCTTCAGAATAGCGCTCAGTACTTTTACCAGTAAGTGCTTTAACTAATGCAGTTTTTCCATGATCGATGTGACCTGATAATCCAATAACGGTTTGGCTCACGAAAGAACCTCATTAATGATTTTTGCACATTGATTTTCAAAATCAAAAGGAATTGCTTTTAAATCTATTCTAAATCTTTTTTGGTGAATAAATCCAACTATTGGAGTTAATGCATTTCTAAAATTATGAGAAATTTTTGATGCAGAAATTTCATTTGTAGAAAAATGTAATGCATAGCTTGGAATTTTTTCTGTGGGCAATGAGCCACTTCCAGCTTCAACCATAGATTCTACTAATTGAATTTCGAATTTTTTTATAATGGACTTCTTAACATGGCTAAGAATTTTCTTACCAAATTCATGTAATTCATCTTTTGTTCTTTTCAGTAATGTAATAGATAAATTCTCGTTAGAAATTTTTGTATCTGTAAAATAGGTACGTAATGTATTTTCTAGTATTGAAAACGTAAGTTTATCGCACCGTAGTGCTCTATATAGAGCATTATTGTGCATCTTTTTAATAATTGTTTTTTTACCACATATGATTCCTGCTTGTGGCCCTCCGAGCAATTTATCACCACTAAATGATACTGCGTGTACTCCCGATTTTATATAAGATGAAACTACTGGTTCAGTAGGTATATCAGAATTCTCAAAATTTGCTATAGCACCACTTCCTAAATCAACCAATAATGGGATACGTTTTCTTTTAGATAAACTGGCTAATTCTTCAAGTTCAACATCTTTAGTAAATCCAATTACTTTATAATTACTGGTATGAGCAACTAATATGGCACCTGTATTTTCATTGATTGCACGTTCATAGTCTTTCAAATGGGTTTTATTGGTGGTGCCAACTTCAACCATTTTACATCCTGATTTTTCTATAACATCGGGGATTCTAAAAGAGCCACCAATTTCAACTTGTTGTCCACGGCTTATTAATACTTCTTTACCCTCAGCAATTGAATTCAACATGAGTAGTACTGCTGCTGCATTATTATTTACAACTATAGATGACTCTGAATGAGTTAGACTATTTAGTAGTTGACCTACGTGCAAATTCCGTTCACCTCGGTTTCCGGATTTCACTTCAAACTCTACATTTGCATAAGGATAAATTGAATCGATAGATTTTTTTAAAATTTCATAAGAAAGAGGAGCTCTGCCTAATCCCGTGTGTAATACAATTCCAGTACCATTTATGACTGGATATAAGTTTGATGTACAAATATTAGAAATGGATTTTTTTAATTTTAAATCTAATTCAGTTTCAATATTTGATTCTATTTCGCCATTCAAAATTTGTTGGCGAAATGATTGTAAAGTTTGGCGAATAGTTTTTACAAGTAACTTGTGGGGAGTATGATGAATTTCAGAAGAATATTTCTGAATAACTTCATCTACTGAGGGGAGTTTACGCAATGCCTCCTGGATTGCTTTTGAAGTGGTCATTTATACATCCTCCAAATCATTTTGCATCCTTTAAAACTAGTATGGAATTCACTAACTTATCCATAATTACATCTGATTTATAATTATTTAAAATTGTAATGACAAAAATGGGAAATTCTTCATCAGGGATGATGTCTTCAAAATCATCAAAAATTGAAGTTTCATCTAAAAAATCATCAATTTCAATACCTTTTGATAACTCTTGCTGAACCACATTTTGTACATCTAAAATATGATTTTTTAACTCATCTTTTGACATGTGAAGTAATTTATTCATTACTTTGTAAGCACTGCACTTTCATCCACTTCATCTAACTGATCTTTATTTAAATATTTGTCAGCATATAGTTTATAAACACCTTCACGAACAAATATTTCAAACAATTCTTCATCGATGTGATAATCATTTCTCATAAAGCCCATAATTCTCATGGCCTGCGATAATTTTTTGCCATCTTTATATGGCCTATCAGATGCGGTGAGTGCTTCATAAATATCTGCAATTGCCATCATTTTAGCTTGTACTGACATTTGATCCCCTGTGAGTCCTTTAGGATAACCCTTTCCATCTAATGTTTCATGATGACCGCCTGCAAACTCTGGTACATTTCGTAGATTTTTAGGATAGGGTAATTTTTCAAGCATATCAATAGTAATTACAATATGGTCATTAATAATTTCCCTTTCCTCAGGAAGTAATGTGCCTTTAGGAATGGTTAAATTTCTTACTTCTAACTCTGATAAAAACGGTTTTTCCTCACCCTTATAAGTCCATTTATTTGCACCAATTCGCTTAATTCTATCTTGGTCAGCTTGTTCCATAAACTCACCACCAACATTTGATTTTTCAACAAATGCTAAATCGTCTTCGAATTGTGAAATTTGAAGCTGATACTTGGCTTCTGCATCTTTGATTCCTTCTGAATCACCTATCTCAGACAATGCCAGTATTTGTTTTAAATATTCTATTTCAGCATCGCGTTTTAATATTTCAAAACGAGTTTGAACATTTTCAACTCTATCATAGATAGTTTCTAACTTTGTAGCTTTATCCACTATATGTACAGGGGTAGCTACTTTTCCACAATCATGTAGCCATGCTGCAATATAGAGCTCATAGCGTTCATCTTCTGTCATTGCAAAATCTTTGAACCTACCCTCATTGGTTTTCTCTACTGCATCTGCTAGCATCATGGTAATTTCAGGAACACGTTCACAGTGACCACCCGTATATTCAGATTTTCTATCAATGGCCGTTGCAATGAGTTTAATAAATGATTCAAAGAGAGTTTTTAATTCTTCTACCAATCTTTTATTGGTAAGGGCAACTGCACCTTGCGATGCCAATGAGTTTACTTGTTCTTCCATTTCTGGACTAAATGGAATAGTTTCACCCGATTCAGTGTTCGTCGCATTTATTAACTGCATCACCCCAATAATTTCGTCTTCATGATTTTTTAAGGGTACGGTTAAAAATGATTTAGATCTATATCCTGTATTTTCATCAAATGCTTTGGTTCCAGAAAAGTCAAAGCCCTTAGCTTCATACGCATCTTCAATATTACTAGATTCACCCGTTAAAGCCACATGTGCAGACACATTTGAATGATTTTCTTCACCATCATCATTAATAAGTTTTACAGGAGGGAACGGAATATCGGTACCAGACGTGCCACCCATTACAGTGTTCATGGAATCGTTTCGGAGAATTTCAAATTTTAGATTTCCATCGGCATCTTTCATATACAGTGTGCGTCCATCGGCATGAGTAATATGACGTGCTTCCTCAAGAATCATTTCAAACAATTTATTAGTATTGCTTTCTGTAGAAAGGGCAATCCCAATTTCATTTAATCTTTTAATTCTTTCTTCTAAAAAATTACATCTTTCTTTATAATCCATAAATATTCCTTAAGTGAACAAAATAATTAAAACTATAGAGGTGAAAGTTATGACTTATTCAACCCATTTTTCAATATTGAGGCTAAAATAGTTGCAGGGATTAATACACCCGCCATAGACATAAAAATCATATTTGTTGAGATAATCTCTCCAATATATCCACAAATAACTCCAGCCAATGAACCAACGCCAAAACTTAATGCAAATGATATACCATAAATTAATCCACGTCCTTCTTTTCCACTTACATCTGCCAATAAGCTATTGCTTACCGGTTGAAACATGAAATTAACCGCACCCATAAGCGATGCCCAGAATAAAAGCGGATAATTCCATGAATACGTCATCAATATGAGAAATGGAATATTCAACCCGACTACCCAAATTAACAAAGATTTTCTTGGATATTTGCTACCCAACTTTCCACCATACAATTGGCCAATAATTCCCAGAGCTAATACAAACCCCGTAAGTAAACCACCACTAACTTCACGAGCTGTAAATATTGAAATTCGTTCAGAGAAATAATAGGGAAGAAAATTAAATACGCCATGATGAGCAATTCCCCAAAGGGCTGAAACTCCGAATAATATAAAATGTACCTTTGAAATACTTAATTTTAATGATGGCCATTTTCTATCTTTTGTTTCATGGGGAAAATTCAATGTAAGTATTAAACCAATAAGAGCCATTACTCCCACCACAAGATACACATGTCGCCATGATAATAGTTGACTGCCCCATGCTGCAAAAACAGGACCGGTTGCTAATCCCAAGCTACCAAAAACACCGTGATATGACATGTATCGACTAATATCTTTTGCATGACTTACAATTTTGAGTCCTGCAGGATGATAAAGTCCTGAGATTAATCCTAATATTGCCATACCAGTGACCATGGACAGATATGATGTGGAATAATATAATTGGAAACATGCCAATGCAATACCGAGAAAATAAATCAAAAGTATTTTCCATGAACCAAATCTATCTACAAGAATCCCAGCTGGTAGCCCCCCTATCCCCATAAATAAAAACTGGATGGTTACCAATGTACCTAATTGAGTTAAAGATATTTCAAACTCATTCTCAAGAATAATAAGAATAGCAGGTAAAATCATGGTTACAAAATGAACCAAAAAATGACCAAGTCCTGTAAGTAGAATGATATATTTATTTGAAATTTTCATCATATAAAAAAAAAGCTCTCAGATTGCTGAGAGCTTAATTTAGTTACTAACAGATTTAATTTCTTTCTTTAATACGAGCAGCTTTACCTCTTAGATTTCTAAGATAGTATAATTTTGCACGTCTTACTTTACCCTGTTTTACGACTTTTACAGTTTCTAAGTTAGGAGAATGAAAAGGAAATATTCTTTCAACGCCAACACCATTAGAAATTTTTCTCACGGTAAAAGTTTTATCAATACCACCACCAGAAGACATGGCAATAACAACGCCCTCAAATGTTTGTACACGTGAACGATTTCCTTCAATAACTTTTACACCTACTGAAACCGTATCACCAGATTGAAATTTTGGTAAATCTGTTCTTAAATCGTTATTTGTTGCTTGTAATAATTTATCCATTTTTTACTCCGTGTTTTCCGTTGAGGAAATATATTTTTTCCATAAATCTGGTCTTCGTTCTCGTGTTTTTTCTTCACGCTTTTTCATCATCCATTCTCTCACTTTCTGATGATGACCAGATAATAAAATCTTTGGTGTTTCCATACCCTCATACACTTCTGGACGAGTATAATATGGTCCATCGAGTAAAGGATGTGAAAACGAATCTGTATCTGCAGATTCTTTACTATTTATAACGCCGGGAATCAATCTAACAATTGAATCAAGAATAACCATTGATGCAAGTTCACCCCCTGTTAATATATAATCTCCAATGGAAATTTCATCTGTAACAAGATTATCTCTAATTCGCTGATCAATACCTTTATAATGACCGTTTATAAAAACCATTTGTGATTCAGTTGCCAACTCTTCAGAAATTTTCTGATTTAAGATTTTTCCATCAGGAGTTGGGTAAATAACTCGAATAGGTTTTGTGTGATCAAGGCTTTCCTTCGCTTTTTCAAATGCTCTAAATACTGGCTCAGGTTTCATTACCATTCCAGATGAACCACCAAAAGGGTAATCATCTATCCTGTAATGAGGTGAATCTGCGAAATCAAATAAATTATGAATTTCGTATTTCACAATTTCCTTCTTTTCAGCACGACCTAAAATACTTTCATGTATTATGGCATCTGTCATTTTAGGAAAAGGTGTAAGCAAGTGAATCTTCATTCGTTGTTTAACAATCCTTCAATCACGTTAAACGTCACGCGTTTATTTTCAAAATCAAAAAGCCGAACAAATTCATCCACAATTGGAATCAAATGTTCATTATCTCCATTTTTTATGATGAAAATATCGTTGGCAGGATTTTCCATAATATCAACTATTTCTCCGATTTTTTCACCTTTTTCATCAATGGCCACAAAACCAATTAAATCTACAAGATAAAAATCTTCATCTGCCAATTGAGGGAAGTTTATTCGTTGAATATAAATTTCAACTCCCCTTAGTTTCTCAGCATCATTTCTCGTTGAAGATAATTCAATCGTTATTCTTGACTGTATTCCCTCACCACGAAAAATAGTAACTACTGAATTTATCCAACATTCATTTTCTTTAAACCAAATTTCCTGCTTAGGAAACAAAGAAACTGAGTGTGGATTGTATAATTTAACCTTTAAATCCCCTTTTATTCCATGGGGTTTAGTAAACACACCAATTGGAATTAAATCATCGGGGATGGGTTTATTCAATTATTTCAAGAATCGATCTTTTGCCACCAGATTTTGCAGTAGCAGCAGATAATAATGTACGAATTGCACTTACGTTTTTGCCATGTTTTCCAATTACCATACCAACATCACCATCACCAACACGCAATTCGTAGATTTGTGTATTTTCAGTTTCAGTTACATTAATACTAACTTCATCTGACTTATCAACAATTGCTTTTACTATCGTTTCTAACATCTCTTTCATTGTGAACCTCCGCTTACTTTTTCTAAAAAATTTATTCGGCCTTTTCTTCTTCAGTAGATTCCTCAGAAGCCTCAGTAGTTTCAGTCTCAGCAACCGCTTCCGCAGGTGCTTCTTCAGTAGAATCTTCTACTACCTCTTCTTCAGACACTTCTGCTACAGGCTCCTCAGTAACCTCAGCAACTTCTTCTGTTGTTTCCTCAGTCGCTGCTTCTTCTACTTCTGTAGTTTCAGCTTCAACTGATTCCTCTACGGTTTCTTCGACTTGTGCTTCCTCAACTGTTGTAGCCTCTTTAGCAGCGGCTTTTTTCTCAGCAGCTTTTTCTGCTTTTTTAAGTTGATTTTCAGCCCATGTTTCCATCTCTTTTGCAATATCTGCTTCTGACACTCCAGAGTTCATCAAATGCCATTTGTAGGCTAAACCTTTTTTACGCATTAAATTATTTACAGTATCAGTAGGGATAGCACCTTCTTTCAACCAGTGAAAAATTCGGTCTTCTTTGAATTCTACAGACAAACCACTTTGAACTGGGTCATACCAACCTAAGCGTTCGATTTCTCTTCCTTGTCGTTTAGTTCTTGAGTCAATCGCAACCACTCTGTAAAAAGGTCTTTTTTTGCGTCCTTGTCTTTTTAATCTAATATGTACAGCCAACGAGCTATCTCCTTTATTAAATACCAATTGGGAATTTCATTTTTCCCATTTTTCCAATTTTTTTCATCATAGTTTTCATTTGCGAAAACTGTTTTAAAAGCTGATTCACTTCCTGTACTGACCGACCACTACCTATTGCAATACGCTTTCTGCGTGAACCATTTATAATTTCAGGTTTTTCACGTTCAGCAGGTGTCATAGAGTTTATCATTGCCTCAACCCACACAAGTTGACGATCATCCACATCCATTCCTTTCAGTTTAGATGCACCTGGAATCATACCCATCATTTGGGACAGCGGTCCCATTTTTTTAATTTGTTTGAGCTGCTCTTTAAAATCTGCTAAGGTAAATGAGTTTGACAGCATTTTTTTCTGCAATTTTTCAGCAGATTTTTCATCAATTACAGACTGTGCTTTTTCTACTAAAGAAACAACATCACCCATACCTAAAATTCGTTGAACCGTTCGCTCAGGGTGAAATAAGCCGAAGGCATCAATAGATTCACCCGTTCCAATAAATTTTACTGGAACGCCAGTTACTTCACGAATAGACAAAGCTGCACCGCCTCGAGAATCACCATCCATCTTAGTCAATATCACACCCGAAACTGCAATTGCCTCTGAAAATGCAGTAGCAGAATTAACAGCATCTTGTCCTGTCATTCCATCTGCTACATAAAAAATCTCATCAGGGGTTGCAATGTTTACAACACCTTTCAGCTCTTGCATTAACTCATCGTCGATATGCAATCGACCAGCAGTATCAACAATTACAGTATCATGATGATTATCTCTGGCGAAATTCATACCATCTTTTACTACAGTAACGGCATCATTTATCCGCTGGGCATATACATCTACATCAATTTGTCGACCTAAAACTTCAAGCTGATCTATAGCTGCAGGTCGCTGTAAGTCTGCTGCAATCAAACAAATTGACCGCTTATGCTTTCTCTTCAGCAGATTTGCCAATTTTGCAACAGAGGTGGTCTTTCCTGATCCTTGCAAACCTGCAAATAAAATTACCGTAATGCCTTTAGATTTAAATTGAATTTCTTCAGACTGGCCACCTAAAAACTCAACCAATTCATCATGAATTAATTTTACAAACTGCTGTCCAGGAGAAACAGATGTAAACACCTTTTCACCTATAGCCTTCTCTTGAACTCTATTCACAAAAGACTTGGCTACTTTAAAGTTTACATCAGCTTCAAGAAGTGCACGTCGAACATCCCTCATGGCTTGAAATACGTTGCTTTCCGAAATCTTTCCTTGACCTCGAATTGTTTTCAGTACACCTGACAAACGATCTTGTAATTGCTCAAACATCAATCAATTCTCAAAAAACACGCTCAATTAGAGCCTGAAAATTTAATACGACTATTTTAACCCTGCAAGATAAATAGACTGCTAGATTCAATTTAAAAATCACCTCCAACTCTTCGAATTGTCAATTCTTCTATGGTGGTAATCCCAGGGGCATTAATTGCATGAATTATCGAATCAGCGACGACTTCTGAATCAAGCATTTCTTCTCTAGGGAAATTTGCATTCACTCCATCCCAAAATGAAGAATCAACTGCACCAGGATGAATTGATATTACTTTAATATTGTCTGACCTCAGCTCATTCCTCAAACTCTCAGATAATCCCCTCAAACCAAATTTTGAAGCAACATAGGCAGCCGAAAATGGATAACCGTGCTTTCCCGCCACTGAATTAATAAATACCAACGTACCTTTTTTATTTTCCTGCATTTGTTCAATAAACGCCTGTGATACTAAAAAAGCACCCCTCAAATTAGTATTTAACTGAGTATCCCATTGTTCAAGTGTAGCTTCAGAAAATTTAGAAAATTGTCCCACGCCCGAATTATTTACGACTACAGTGACACTTCCCAACCTTTCTACAGCAGATTTTAAATTCTTTATAGATTCAGGAGAAGATACATCTGTTTCAATGACGGTACTACTACCTCCATCATCCTTAATTCTTTTGGCAATTTTGTTTAATTTTTCAATTGAACGCGATGCGAGTACCACATGATACCCATGAAGACTCAGCTGAAAAGAAAGGGCTTCACCAATTCCTGAAGAAGCCCCTGTAACTACTGCAATATTATCTACATTATGCATTGATATTTTCTTGCTGTGAAATCAAATTTAATGCACTTCCTGCCTTGAACCATTCGATTTGATTTTCATTAAATGTATGATTTACTATTATCTCATTTTTGGTGCCATCAGAATGATGTGCCACTAAGGTTAACGATTTAGAAGGAGCGAATGATGTTAATCCGCAAATATCAAATGTATCATCTTCTTGGATCAAATCATAATCAGCTTTATCGTTAAAAGTTAATGCAAGTACTCCCTGCTTTTTCAAATTGGTTTCATGAATTCGAGCAAAGGATTTTACCACCACCGCTTTCACACCCATGTGACGAGGTTCCATTGCTGCATGTTCACGAGAAGAACCTTCACCATAATTTTCATCACCAATTACAATTGATGATATAGATGAATCCCTATAGGCTCGAGCTACAACAGGCGTAGAATCATACTCTCCAGTTATGGCATTTTTTACACTATTGGGAGTATCATTGAATGCATTTACTGCACCCAATAACAAATTATTTGAAATATTATCTAAATGCCCGCGATAGGTTAGCCACGGACCTGCCATTGAAATATGGTCCGTGGTACACTTACCCTTGGCTTTTATAAGTAATTTTAATCCTGATAAATCTGTTCCCACCCATGGCTCAAATCGTGTTAATAGCTGAAGCCTCTTTGAATCAGAAGCCACTACAACTTCTACACTGGCTCCATCTTCAACAGGAGCTTGATATCCAGGATCTTCTACGTCAAATCCTTTGGGGGGCAATTCCCATCCCGTTGGGGGATCTAATTTTACGGCTTCACCATCTTCATTCGTCAACGTATCAGTCATTGGATTAAATCCCAAATCTCCAGAAATTGCCAGTGCAGCCACCATTTCAGGAGAACCAACAAATGCATGAGTATTTGGGTTTCCATCTGCACGCTTTGAAAAATTGCGATTAAAAGAATGTACTATAGAATTCTTCTCTTCTTTTTCTGCTCCTTCACGCGCCCACTGTCCAATACACGGGCCACATGCATTTGTGAAAATTCGAGCATTTAATGCTTCAAATGTGTCAATAAACCCATCACGTTCAATAGTATACCTTACTTGCTCAGAACCAGGATTTATTCCAAACTCAGCCTTTGTTTTCAATCCTTTATCCACCGCCTGTTTAGCAATAGATGCTGCACGAGAGATGTCCTCATATGACGAGTTTGTACACGAACCAATCAATCCCCATTCAACAGATAAAGGCCAATCATTATTTTCTGCTTCTTCTCTCATTTTTGAAACAGGAGTTGCTTTATCTGGCGTAAACGGCCCATTTAAATGCGGTTCGAGTGTAGACAAATCTATTTCAATAATTTGATCAAAATACTGTTCTGGATTTTCATAAACTTCTGCATCAGCGGTAAGATGCTCTTTAACTCCATTTGCTGCATCTGCCACATCTGAGCGACTTGTAGCTCGAAGGTATCGCTCCATAGATTCATCGTACCCGAAAGTTGATGTGGTTGCACCAATCTCCGCACCCATGTTGCAGATAGTTCCTTTTCCAGTACAAGATAATGATTTTGCACCTTCACCAAAATATTCAACAATGCAACCAGTGCCACCTTTTACAGTTAATATTCCTGCAACTTTGAGTATTACATCTTTTGCAGATGCCCAACCGTTCAACTCTCCAGTTAATTTTACCCCAATAAGTTTAGGGAATTTTAGTTCCCAAGGCATTCCTGCCATCACATCTACTGCATCTGCACCTCCCACACCAATGGCAACCATTCCTAATCCACCTGCATTTACAGTATGGGAATCAGTTCCAATCATCATTCCCCCAGGGAATGCATAATTTTCTAGTACAACTTGATGGATAATTCCAGCACCTGGCTTCCAAAATCCAATGCCATATTTATTAGATACTGAAGAAAGAAAATCATACACTTCTGAGTTAATATCTAATGCAAAAGATAAATCTTGGTCAGAGCCAGTTTTAGCTTGAATTAAATGGTCTGCATGAACTGTTGAAGGCACTGCAACTTTCTTTCTTCCAGCCATCATAAATTGCAATAATGCCATTTGTGCAGTGGCATCTTGCATGGCTACACGGTCTGGTTTAAAATCTGCATAATCTGAACCACGCTCATACACTTCCATCTCTCCCCAAAGGTGAGAATACAATATTTTCTCAGTTAATGTTAATGGGCGACCTAAATGCTCTCTAGCCTGTGAAACACGTTGAGGTAATACTGAATAATGTGATTGAATCACGTCAAAATTAAATGCCATTTTCTTTCCTTATAAATCGGATTGGGGGAATAAACTTCTTTTCCGTCGGAGCTGCCAGACGAAAAAAGCCTAATAATTTACGCAATTTTCAAAATTATTTCCAATTGACAAGATGTATATTCTAAATATCCGTTTTAAATTTCACAAATGGCTACATCCAAATTTTATATATGTATATTTATCGGCATCACAGTTGGGTTGTCCCCCCTCTATGGTGGTAATACTGAATATCTTATACTCACTTCAGAAGCATTTGAAGAATCTGCTAATAATTTTTCACTATTACATTCTGAACTTATAAATGAAGACTTTCAACTCATTACAGAGATTGTATTTACAGAATCTATTACTACTGGACAAATTTCATCAGATGAAATTCGCTCATTTATTCTTCAACAAATTGATGATAATCAAGACTTAAAATTTTTACTCCTCATTGGTGATGAAACTATCATCCCACCTATTTATTATGATGGAGAATCTGAAAACCCTTCTGATGATTTTTACTCATCTCACGATGAACTAAGTGGCAATCCTCAGCTTTCAACTGGACGCATTCCTGTAAACAATCCATCTACAGCTATGGCAATTAGCGAAAAAATTTCTAACTATATTTTATCCCCCAAATTTGGTTCATGGCGTAGCAAAATTGCACTTCTTGCAGATGATCAGCATAAAAGTGGTACTTATGAGTCTAGTGAACTCGACCACACCATAAATTCTAATACACTATATGAATATATTCAAGACCAACTAATTCCAATACCCTATTATGGATTACTGTATAATGTTGAAAATGGATCAGAGGGATTGCTACATCCTCTGATAAATGCTAACATTCTCGATATGATAAATAATGGTGTTTCACTCATTAATTATATAGGGCATGGTTCTCCCACAACATTGGCGGATGAAAAAATCATTGATATGGATAGAGATTTAAATCGAATCTGCCCTCCACATTCACCCTGTGCCAATGGGAAGCTCCCAATATGGCTTGTGGGTACCTGTTCCTTTGGGCAATATGATGGAAGTGAATCCATGTCAGAAGCCTTAATTCAACATGAGGCTGGAGCCATTGCACTCATCACAACTACCCGTAGTATTGGTGCAAATACAAATTTTACCTTTGTTGAAAAACTATTTGAGCAGATTGCTGGTTTTGTTGAAGATGAAAATAATTCAATGAGAATTGGAGATTTGGTACGAATGGCAAAAAATGATAATGGTAGTGAATACCTTTTCCATTTGTTTGGTGATCCGGCTTTGCCTTTACCATTTCCGAAAAACTCAAACAGTCTTGTTGATGAATCTCAACTTAACACACCATTTGAAGTTTTGGAAGATAATAACATTACCTTAAATGGAAATTCTCAATCCTCTATTATTCTTTCCACATCAGCTCAACAACATGAATTTACCTTTGGTGAAGATACATTTCACATTTCCATGCCAGGGGATGTTATTTATCAAGGGGACTTTACTTCAAACGATATATGCTTTCGAATCCCTAGAGATGTAAATGTTTGTGATACTTGCACTGTTTCATTATCCCTCTTTTCTCAAAATTCTGATAATGGAAGTATCCAAATTATTAATGAAATCCCTATTATAGATTCAGAATTAAATTTGGGTGATAATGAGGGTCCCATTCTCTCGCTTTCCTATGATGGTAACGAATTATCTAATGGGATGTGGATTACCAGTGGTGCAACGTTTACTTTATCAATTGAAGATCCATTAGGACTCAATTTAATGGATGAATATGAGCATAATATGAGATATTGGTTTGAGAATGATTTTAAATCCTATAGTATAGACTCTCAACTGTTTGAATATACAGGTACTTGCCAAAACGGATTTGCAACTTTTTCAATTCCCACATCTATTCCAAATGGAGAAAATAAATTATACATTGAAGCCTGGGATAGTGCCAATAATCGAACCGAGATATCATTTGATATCACAATTTTTGAAAATACCAATTTCCAAATTTATAATGTTTATAACTTCCCAAACCCATTTAAAGATAAAACTCACTTCACTTATTGGCTATCAGGGGTAGAGTCAGCACAAATAGATGTAAAAGTATATGCTCAAAATGGAAGATTGGTTCGAACCCTTAATCATAATGCAAATGTGGGCTTTAACTCAATTTATTGGGACGGCAAAGATAGCAGCAATAATGAAATCCCCAATGGGCCGTATCTATACCATTTACAGGCTACTTCAAGCCAATATAAATTTGAACAAATTTATAAATTGGCAAAACTGAAATGAAACTTATTTTAGCATCTCAAAGTCCACGCAGAAAGCAATTACTGGAACGATTGGGAATCCCCTTTGGAATTATTGTCCCCAATGTGGATGAAAGCCAATTCCAATATGGAAACTCACCTGAAGAATATGCTCAAGAATTATCCGAACTTAAATGTGGGCATGTAAGTGTCCAATATCCAAATTCTTTAGTAATTGGTTCAGATACCATTGTTGTTTTGGGAAATAGAATTTTAGAAAAACCCTCTGATATGCAGGATGCAAAGTCCATGCTCAAAATGTTAAGTGGAAATACTCATACTGTTATTTCAGCTGTAAATTTTAGATGTGATACTAAAAATATAAATCACACTTTTAATGAACAAACCCAAGTTACATTTAGGGAAATCCCTGATGAATATGTTACCACCTACATCAATTCATCATCACCCTATGATAAAGCAGGTAGTTATGGAATTCAAGATTGGAGTGCAATCTTTGTAGAAAAAATCAACGGATGTTATGATAATGTAGTTGGGTTTCCACTTTCTAGATTTGTTTTTGAACTTGGGAAATTTGGTATAAAAATTAATGAATTAACTTGAACAAAAAACTACTTTAGTTTTAATTTGACCCCCCTATGACAACATCAGAAACATTCTTTTCATTATTAAAATCTCATCGCGAAACCAAAGGAATCGAAATTGATGAGATTGCAGAATTTACCAAAATAAATCCAAAGTATTTGCACTCTATTGAGAGTGGTCATTTCGATGTATTATCAAATGTGTATATGCGTCTTTTTATCCGTTCATATGCAGAATTTATTGGGGCAGATACTGCACAAGCATTAGATGATTATGAATTGCATACAACGGGGATAGTAAGCTCTAAGGTTGAATTTTCAACACCCCCTGAAATTGAAACTGCTGAAGAAAAAGAAAATACTCAAAGCTTGTTGGGTAATAGTCCTATTCCCCCAAAACAAATCATTACAGGGGCAGGTGTATTAGTTGGGATTTTTCTCTTTTTTCAATTGGTCAGTAGTTTAAGTAAAAATGCCAATGAAACCACAGTAAGTACACCTACAGTTGAAAAATCTTCTGTAGAAGTTGAACAACCACTAAAAGTTGAACCTGAAAATATTACCACTGATCCTGCCGAAACGAATGAAACAATAGACGATGAGGCTGGCGCAAAAAAAAAGCCCTAGAAACATTATCTGAACCACTCCGATTTGGAGAAAATCACTTTAATGTAGAGCAAAAAACTGCTGAAAAAACAGCAATTCTTTCACATCATTCTCCCTCAATACTTACCCTTAATATTTTAAAATCTACCCAAATAAATATTTCTGCAGTTGATGGTGAGAATTTGATTTTATACAACCAAGTAGTTCCTGCCGATACAACACTTGAATTTACATTTGATACTGAAATAAAATATGACTTGCTCAATGCAAGCCATATTCGTGGTGTTTTAAATGGCGAAAGCTTAGTTAATTTCTTCACTAAAGAAAACATCTCCCTACGGGGTTCATATATCGTTGAATCCGCCCAACTTTATGTTGGAATGTACCGACTAGACTAATATCTTCGCAATCTAACCCAAAAAACATAATCAAATTTTAATAGCATCTTGATGCAATTGATATTTTCTATATCAATTTTATAATTCTCCTCTATAAATCTACTTATTTTAAACTAATTTTGAACATTTCACTTGCACCATAGTGGGGAGAATTCCTATAATTGTGGGGAGTTGTGGGGAATAATCCCACACTTTCATGTGCGATGACTATCTATGGATAATTTAAAACTATCATTTACAGGCGAATACTTTAACTCACTTGACCAAAAACACCGGTTGAGCATTCCCGTTAAGTTTAGAAAAGCGTTAGATCCAATAAACGATCGAACCTTTGTAATAACACGAGGATTTGACCCTTGTTTGATTCTCTACCCCGTTTCCGAATGGAATCGTGTGGAAGAACAATTAAGTCAACTGAGTTCTATACGTGGGCGACATCGAAATTTTGTACGATCCATAGTGCGTCATGCCACTTATTTGCAATATGACAGCCAGGGAAGGATTGCAATCCCTGAGTCATTATTAAACTTTGCAAATATTTCTAAAGAAGCATCTGTTATTGGCATGATTAATAAAATTGAATTGTGGGATCCGACGCAGTTGGATTCTCAAGACTCTGCTGATAATAGGCTTGGCGAGGATTTTGAGGATCTGGCAAATGAAATCAATTTCTGATCAGGATGACCATGGAATCGCCACATATACCAATAATGGTGGATGCGGTGGTGAGTCATCTAATTACGGATCCAAATGGAATTTATCTCGATGGTACGTTGGGGTTTGGCGGTCATGCAGAAGCTATCCTCAGCAAACTGACACCATCGGGGCAATATATAGGCTTGGACGCTGACCCCTATGCCCTGGAATTCTCAAAGAAGAGACTGTCAGTACATCAGGCGTTACTTACGCTGCACCACGTTAATTATAGGGATTTCCCGGAAGTGCTCACTTCCATGGGGGTTCCGCAAGTGACTGGTCTTTTCTTTGATATTGGTTTCTCCTCCTACCAAATCGATTCTAGGGACAGGGGTTTCTCTTTTCAGTATGATGCCCCTCTAGACATGCGTTTTAATCCCCATCAATCATTATCCGCTAAGGAGTTGCTCAACTCTTCCTCGGAAAATGAAATTGGGGTTATCATCAAAGAATTCGGTGAAGAAAAAAATTGGCGTAAAATTTCTCGTTCAATTGCTGAAGCATCAAAGAATGGCAATATGGAAACAACTTTCCATTTAAAGGATGCCGTTACAGCGGTAACAAATCCCAGATTTGCAAATAAAACATTGGCACGAGTTTTTCAAGGAATCCGCATTTACATTAATGATGAATTAGGATCATTAAAGATTGCATTAAAGTCTTCACTAAAATATTTATCCGTGGGAGGACGAATAGGAATTATATCATTTCATTCCCTAGAAGACAGAATTGTGAAAAAGTTTTTTCAGGCACACTCAATTACCTGTATCTGTCCGAAGGCATATCCAGTTTGCATTTGTGATACAAAGCCTGAATTTAAAATTATAAACCGAAAAGCAATTGTACCTACTGCTGAAGAATTAGCAGTTAACTCTCGAGCACGAAGTGCAAAATTAAGATTTGCTGAGAGGATATGATGGCTAAACGAGTAGCGAACAATGCATCAAACTGGTTTGATATTTTCTTCTTTTTTGCATCTGTCGTTACGGTTTGCTTGATAGTCATCTTCTACATTTCTCTCAAAAACGAATGCCTTAAAACACAAGGTGAAATATATCATTTGAGCAATATTCATCTTACTCACTTCAATCGCGTAAAAATGTATGAAAGTGAATTGAGAACGCTAAAGCGCCGTGATAAAATTGAACATGAAGCCAGAACACGTATAGGCATGACCTTCCCGGTACCCGAATCTCTCGTAGTTTTTATGGATGATTTTGATGAATAGCCTTTATTCTCAATATAGAGGAGGAATACAATTTTTAGTGGTATTTGTCGCCATGTCATATATGGCATTGTTGGGGAAAATCTTTTCCATACAAGTCATTGAAGGGGATGTGCTGGAACAAGAGGCCATTGATACTACCATAGAATATAGAACAAAATTTGGGAAGCGCGGAAGTATTGTTGATCGCAATGGGGTGCCATTTGCACAGACAATAAAGAAGTATGATTTTTGGGTAAACACCACTGATAATGTAGATAGAGAACGTGTCGTTCAATTGTTTTCTGAAATATTTAACGAGTCTCCCGGAAAATATCAGCAGTTAATGCAAAAAACAGCAGAGTATGTTGCCCTTGAACGTGATGTCCCCCACCCTCAAGCTCAACCCATATTAGATGAAATTAAATATATTGATGGATTATTTACTGATTCTTCAATCCGACGGTATTATCCACAGCACAATTTAGCATCGCAAGTAATTGGTTATGTGGATCAAAACAAAAAGGGACAATTCGGCATTGAAAGTCAGTTTGACCATATTTTAAAAGGTGGTAGTGGACGTATTGCGTTTAATCGTGCAGCCAATGGAAAATTGTCACGGGCACTCCATATTGAACAACCAATAATCCCAAATGGGACTAATATACAATTAACTATAGATTCTGAATTGCAATCCATAATGCAAAATGAATTGAAAAAAGGGGTGAATAGAACAAAGGCTAAATCTGCTAATGGCATTATAATGAATCCTTATACGGGTGAAGTATTGGCCATGGCAACTTACCCTGATTTTGATCCCAACGAATATAGGGATTTCCCCATTGATAATTTTAAAAATAATGTTATTTCTGATGCCAATGAACCTGGTTCCACTTATAAAATAATAAATTTAATTTCTGCATTAGAAAGTGGAATAATATCGCCATCTGATTCGTTTTATTGTGAAAATGGAGAGTACGAACTTCAAAATGGGAAGATTGTCCACGACCATGAGCCCCATGAAGATTTATCTGTTAGTGAAATTTTTATGCATTCTAGCAATATTGGTATTATGAAGATGGCTGAATTATTGGGTGATGATACAATTTATAAAAAATCGCGTAATTTTGGCTTTGGTATGACAACTGGTATCCGTCTTCCTTCTGAAACACCGGGTAAACTTCGCCCATTAAACGACTGGTCTGGCTTTTCAGGACGCATGGTATCTATTGGTCAAGAGCTATCAACATCCAATCTCCAAATTGCCACTTCATACTGTGCAATTGCAAATGGTGGCTATCTGGTTAAACCTTATGTAATAAAATCAATCGGGGACTTTAATGTAGGGCAAAATTACCCCAAAGTCATTCGAAAGGTAATGTCGTCAAATACGGCTTCAGAACTATTGACTATGCTTGAAGATGTAGTAGTATCAGGTACAGGTGCAAATGCATATATCCCTGGATTTAGAGTAGGTGGGAAAACTGGTACTGCTGAAAAGTTTATAGATGGCAGTTATTCTAAAAGGGAATTCATCTCTTCTTTTGCATCAATTTTCCCAGTGGATGACCCCAAATATGTGTGTATAGTGTCAGTAGATTCTCCTTTATATGGATTCCATTGGGGAAATGAAACGGCTACACCCATTGTAAAAAATATTTATTCACGAATCATCAATGACAAAGAAGAGTCGCTAAGAGAACAGTTTGAAGTTGAAGAGCCACCTATTGCTGTAGTAGAAAATATACCTGAAATCGAATCAGCCACTCCTCAAGAAATTCAACCTTTACTTTCTAAAAAAGCGGTGATTATTAATTCTTCTTCTCAGGAACAAGTGCCAAACTTTATTGGTAAAACGTGGAAACAATCTGTAAAAATGGCAAAATCTGTTGGGTTAAAGCTTGACCCTGTTGGAGATGTGGGAAGGGTTGTATGGCAATTCCCAAGAGCCGGTGCAGATTTAGATTCGTACCATTCTTGTAAGATAAAACTAGAGTCTAACTCATGAAATTAAGTGAAATATTACAAAATATCAATTTCACAGGAAATATCAATGAATGTGAAATTACGGGTATTACCCATGATTCTCGAAAAGTTAAAGATGGAACATTGTTTGTTGCTATCAAAGGAGAAAATAATGATGGGTATGAGTATATTTCAGAAGCCGTTAAAAAAGGTGCAGCTGCAATCATAGCCAATGGTCGAAAAGTAGGATTGTCATCCATTCCAGTTGTTCACGTGGAGGATACCAGAGCTGCTTTATCTTTAGCCTCAGCAAACTTCTTTGGTCACCCATCACAAGATATGACTATTGTGGGTATTACAGGTACAAATGGTAAAACGTCTATATGCCAAATGATTACTCATGTTTTAAAAAATAGTGGGTATCCAGTAGGATCATTAGGAACACTTGGGTTTTCTACACCATCAGGTATGGTTTCAACTGGTTTCACAACACCAGAATCTGTAGAATTACAACAGATCTTAAATACACTGAAAAGTGGTGGCATTAAACATGCAGTAATGGAAATTTCTTCACATGCTTTAGAGATGCATCGTATCGATGATGTACACGTAGACTATGCAATATACACACATTTAACACAGGACCACTTAGACTTCCATAAATCTATGGAAAACTATTTTAAATCTAAGTTACAATTATTTAAAAATTTAGATGCTTCGAAAACTGCCATCATCAATAACGATGATGAATATTCTCCACGGATTATTGAAAATTGTAAAGCAAAAATTGTAACCTATGGCTTTGATAAAACATCTGATGTGCATCCCCTTTCATTTCAGCTTACCACTCATGGCATAGAGATGAAAGTAAGTGCAATGGGCAGCGAGTTGCATATTGAATCACCTCTAATCGGCAAATTCAACATCTATAATATTATGGCCGTTATTGCCAACTGTGTATCAATGGGTGTTTCTCATTTAGATATTATAAAGGGGCTTAACTCCTTTAAAAATGTTCCCGGCAGAATGGAAATTATCCCTCATAGTCATGTAGGTACAGTAATTATGGACTATGCCCACACTCCAGATGCATATGAGAATATTTTAAGTACTGTTAAGCAGATATCATCTGAAAAGAAAATTTTTACTTTATTTGGATGTGGCGGTAATCGTGATGCAACTAAACGGCCACTTATGGCTAAAATTGCAGAAAAATTTTCAGACTATGTATTTGTTACATCTGATAATCCTCGATTTGAAAAACTTGACGATATTATTTGTCAAATTAAAGAAGGGTTTACTGAAAATGATTTTACCATTATCCATCACCGAGTTGAAGCAATTCAGCATGCAATGAGTATGATGGACGAAAATACCATTTTATTAGTCTTAGGGAAAGGTCATGATAATTACGAAGAAGTTGAAGGGATAAAACACCCCCACAGCGATTTTGACACAATTAATGATTATTGCCATGAGAATCAAAATTAATAATAAATCCATGTTCAATAATGCGTTAAAAAATATTGCTCCACACTTGAAAATGGCAGCGGTTAATGGTGTTTCTATTGACTCACGTAAAGTAGAGGTTGGTGATGTTTACTTTCCCATAAAAGGTGAACATGTTGATGGACATAATTTTATCATAGATGCAGTAGAACGTGGAGCTGCATTGATTTTTTCAGAAGAGTCTATCTCAATTCCTAATGTTCATATTGAATATGTAGATTCAGTACAAGAAACTATTAACTCCATTGCATCATCTATGAGAACACAAAGTACGGGTGAAGTCATTGGAATTACGGGTTCAAATGGTAAGACGACCAACAAAGAATTGCTGGCTCATGTACTAAAACAAAAATTTAATATTTTTTATACTGAAGGAAATTTCAATAGTACAATTGGGATGCCAATTTCACTCATGTCCGTTACTGGTGATGAAGACTACTTGGTCATTGAAATGGGTGCAAGTATGCCTGATGAAATTCAATCATTATGTGAAATTTCACAACCGAATATGGGCTTAATTACAAATATTTCGGTAGCACATATCGAGTATTTTGATAATATCCAACATATTGCTAAAACAAAATCTGCATTATTTACATCGCTACCTGAAAATGGAACAGCATTTGTAAATATGGATGATGAACATATTCCCAATATTTACATTGATTCCAACAAAATCACCTATAGCCTAAATATTGATGCTGATTTCAAAGGAAGTTATTCTAATCCAAAATTTGAAATTAATGGAGAACCCTTTTCATTTCAAGTCGATAGCAAAATTTTTGCCCAGAACATACTGGCGATCTATTCAATTGCATCTACAATTGGCATGACCCATGAAGAAATTTCAAAAGCTATTGATACATTTTCTCCCGTTGAAGGCCGTTGCAACATTTACACTCTTAAAGGGCTTACCATTATTGATGATTCATACAATGCCAATTTAGAATCTACCATAGCTGGACTAGAAATGCTATCTCTACGGACTGAATCTAGAAAAATTGCTGTTTTAGGAGATATGTTTGAATTGGGTGATTTAGCCCAATCTCACCATGAAGCTGTTGGAGAAAAAATTTCTCAACTTAATTTGGATGCAATATTTGGCATTGGCAAATCAACTGCATTTACTATTCTAAATACAAACAATAATAATGCAAAACATTTTGCCAATAAAGATGACCTCATTGACTCACTCACTCTATTCTGTAAAAAGGGTGATGTAATTTATGTAAAAGGTTCTCGAGGTATGAAAATGGAAGAAATCATTGAAAAAGGATTCAAAAACTAATGTTATACCACATCTTATATTCCCTAAAAGATTTCTTTTTTGCTTTTAATATTTTCCAATACATCTCTTTCAGGGCAGTTGGTGCTGCAATTACAGCATTACTTATTAGTTTTATTCTTGGACCACGTGTTATAAAAATGCTAACTAAATTGCAAATTGGTGAAACTATCCGAGATAGTGGTCCAGAATCGCATCATAAAAAAAGTGGTACACCCACCATGGGGGGAGTTTTAATCCTCCTTGCAATTCTATTGCCAACACTAATGTGGGCTAAAATTGATGATAGGCATGTTCAAATTTTACTTTTTTCAACAATATGGATGGGGTTATTTGGATTTTTAGACGATTATTTAAAGGTTATCAAAAAATATCCAGATGGGCTTATAGCTCGATATAAAATGGCGGGGCAAGTTTCTTTGGGCTTAATTGTTGGATTTTTCCTAATTACTTATCCTGCAGTTTCAGAATTAAAAACTGTAATTTCAATACCATTTGTTGCCAATGGTTCATTTGATATTGGATTATTGTACATCCCCCTTGTAATTCTTGTTATTACAGGAACTTCCAATGCTGTAAATCTCACAGATGGATTAGATGGGTTGGCAACGGGGTTAGTGGCTATTGCAACCTTAGTATTTGGTGCAATTGCTTATGCATCAGGTCGATTTGATTATAGTGATTACCTCAATATTCTCTACCTTCCTGGAACTGGAGAATTATTTATTTTCTGCATGGCACTAATCGGTGCAAGCATCGGATTTTTATGGTTCAATGCAAATCCAGCTAAGATTTTCATGGGCGATACAGGTTCCCTTTCTATGGGGGCAGCGCTAGGCACATTAGCTGTGCTTCTAAAAAAAGAAATCCTTCTCATCATTATAGGTGGTGTATTTGTGGCTGAATCATTATCTGTTATTATTCAAGTTGGATATTTCAGATACACCAAGAAAAAGTATGGAGAAGGAAAAAAGTTCTTTAAAATGGCTCCATTACACCATCATTTTGAATTGAGTGGCTGGCATGAAAATCATGTAGTGGTTCGATTTTGGATAATTGGAATTCTTTTAGCATTACTTTCATTAACTACATTCAAAATCCAGTGATAGATATAAAACATATTAACACTATTAATTGGAGTCAGCAAAAAGTTGCAGTTCTGGGTGCTGGCAAAAGCGGTATTGCTTCAGCTAAACTAGCAGAATCAATTGGTGCTTCTGTATTGCTTAGCGATAATGGACAAGTTGAAATATCAAATTTGGACAATATAGAAGTTGAGAGCGGCGGTCATTCTATAAAAGTGTTAGAATGTGATTTACTTGTAATTAGTCCTGGTATTTCCGACAAAATATCAATAGTTAAATCTTGTATTGAGAAGCAAATTCCTGTGGTTAGTGAGATTGAATTTGCAAGCTGGTTCACCACTTCACCAATTTTAGCCATAACTGGGTCAAATGGAAAAACAACTGCCACAACATTACTTCATCATATAGTTAAAAATAGTGGATATACTTCATTATTGGGTGGAAATATCGGCATCCCCTTTTCAGAAAATGTAAAGAATGAAAAAGAAAATAATTTACAAAATGTAGTTCATGTATTGGAATTAAGCAGTTTTCAATTGGAGCACATTCACCATTTTTCTCCTCTAATTTCATGCATATTAAATATTTCTCCAGATCATCTAAATCGATATGATTCTATGGATGATTATATTAAAGCAAAATTAAATATTGCTAAAAATTTGGTAGCACCTGCGTGGTTAGTTTACAATGCAGATGATTCTGTATTGGACACCTCTCTCAGGGATAGACATCGCACACAGTTATTTTCCCGATTAACTGATCAGCAGGTGCATTACCAAGTAAATAGCGAAAAAGTATATTCACAGAATTCTACGCCGTTATTCTTCTTCGATGAAACTGAACTACAAGGGCCTCATAATATTGAAAATATATTGGCAGTATCCACCATGGCCAATTTATTTGGTATTGAAGATGAACAAATATCTCAGAGTATCAAGGCCTTTAAAACAATTTCCCATCGTATGGAAGTGGTAAATTCTTCATTTAATTTCAAAATTATAAATGATTCAAAAGCCACAAACATAGCCGCAGCAAAAGCAGCCATAGAAAGTTTCGATAATATTACATTAATCTTAGGTGGCGAAGATAAAGGTCAGTCAGATTTTTCAGAATTAATAAATTCAATTCAAAAACATGTAAATCAAATTGTATGTTATGGAAAATCTGGAGAATACATCACTAAATCATTACAAAAAATTGGGGATGTATCATTTACTTATAATTTCGTTGATGCGGTTACTACAGCCATAGAAAAAACAAATGATGAACATACCCTACTCTTTTCACCTGCCTGTGCCAGCTTTGATCAGTTTGCCAGTTATGAAGAACGTGGAGATGAGTTTAAAAAAATCATTGCTCAATTGGAGGTAGAAAAGCATGCAAGCTAAACGAACTCCAGAGTTTTACTTTTTGTGTGCAATTATTATTCTTATCGGATTTGGTACTCTTGTGATGTATAGTGCAGGTGCCTTTGTAGCTACAATGAAATTTCAAAACTATACTCATTTTTTAATGAAACATATTCGCTGGATATTAATTGGCTCCCTCTTCTATTTTGTGGCCAGTAGAATTAATTACAAAAAAATTAAATATTATATTCCAGCTATTGTGGTATTTACGTGGATTTTAGTTATAGCTGCATTTGTATTAAATCCCTCTAATCGCCCGAGTAGAAGTATAATTATCGCAGGACGTAATTGGCTTACCACTTCAGACTTAGCTCGAATTATGCTCATCGCTTATACAGCTTACTTCTTAGACAAATATCAATCTCAAATTGGTAATTGGAAGTTTATGTTACAGCAGTTTACACCTGTTTTTGGAATCACATTATTTATGATTTTGCTTCAACCTGATTTGAGTTCCACATTTATAATTGGCGCAATTATTCTCTCAATGCTACTAATTGGGAATGTCTCTAAAAAATATATTGGGATTTTAGTTCTCGTAGCATTGGTTGGATTTAGTGCAAAAATTGCCACATCACCGTATCAATTGAAACGATTAAATACTTGGTTAAACTCTACCGAAAAAATTATTGACCAACAACAATATGCATCAAGATTAGCCATGGGTAGTGGAGAAGTATTTGGCAATGGGCCTGGGAGTAGCAATTTAAAAAATGGACATCTTCCAGCAGCTCATACTGACTTTATCTTGGCAATTTTAGGTGAAGAATATGGATTCTTTGGGGTGCTCATACTCTTTACTATTTTTGGAGTAATATTTCACAATGGATTGAGAATTGTTCAAATTGCCTCTGACCGATTTGGATTATTCTTAGCATTAGGAATTGTGCTAAACCTCATATTTTATTTCCTAATCAATGTTTCATACGTCATTGGATTTGCACCAAATACAGGACTAACCATGCCATTTGTTAGCTATGGGGGTTCAAATACAATTTTTACTTTGGGTGCAGTAGGGTTATTGGTTGGTATCGCCCGTGAAGCATCTCATGGTTCAACATCATATTTAAAGCGAGTTGTGAGTGTCTAATATAAAGGTCATAATTGCTGGTGGTGGAACTGGAGGACATTTGTTCCCTGCAATTGCTATAGGAAATGCATTAAAAGAGAAAGATGTAGAAATTTTATACATGGGTTCATCTTTTGGCATTGAGGCCAATATTTTTTCAAAACTTAATGAAAACCATGTATTGTTAGATATTCGGGGAATTCAACGCTCCTTCAATTTGTCATCAATATTGAAGAATCTACTCTTTCCATTTAGATTTATAATGAGCTTTATAAAATCCATATCTACAATTATTTCATACAAACCTAATGTGGTAATTGGTACGGGAGGATATGCATCAGGCCTACCTTTAATTGCAGCGATTTTGTTAAATAAAAAAACTATACTACAAGAGCAAAACTCATTTCCTGGAATCACTACCCGAAGACTCTCTCACCGTGTGAATAAAGTATTTACAGCATATCCTGACGCAAAAAAACATTTACGTGGACATATTGAATTAGTGGGAAACCCTGTGCGACAAAATTTGGAAATGATAGATGCTCAGAAAGCGAAAGTCAAACTAGGATTTGATGCTTCAAAGCCATTGATTTTTATTTTAGGTGGTAGTCAAGGATCACATCCATTTAATCTGCATTTTTCAAAAGTACATAATGAATACACACAACGTGGAATTCAACTTTATTGGCAGACGGGTAAAAATGATTTTACGTGGTTAGCCTCTTCCATTGAAAGTGAAAAAGTTAAATTAGCATCATTCATTGAAGAAATGGGATTGGCATATTCAGCTGCTGATATGGTTGTTTCTCGTGCAGGTGCCCTAGCTATTGAAGAATTAAAATTTTGTAAAAAGGCAATGGTTTTAGTGCCATTCCCCCATGCGGCAGGAAACCACCAATATGAAAATGCTCGATCATTAGCAGTGAGAAATGCAGCCCTTTTAGTAAAGCAATCTGAAATGGAAGATGGTGATTTAGAAACCACCATATTTTCGTTACTTAAAAATGAAAGTAAAATTAAATCACTGCAAAAGAATGCACACGGTTTATTTCACAGCGAATCACTTACTCAAATTACGACTCATGTAATGGAGGTGGCCCAGGCATAATGTTCAGAAAAACTAGACATATTCATTTTATAGGCATTGGTGGTATTGGTATGAGTGGAATGGCTGAACTCCTATTTAAACTTGGATTTAAAATTAGTGGTTCAGATAAAAATTTATCAGACAAAACAGACCAACTTTCACAAATGGGTATTCAGGTATTTAAAGGCCATGAAGGTTCACATGTTATAGATAGTGATGTGGTTGTGTATTCTTCAGCTGTACCAAAAGACAATCCCGAAATTATTGAAGCGGAGAAACAAAATATCCCCGTCATTAGACGTGCTGAAATGTTGGGTGAATTATTAAAAGTTAAGCCTATTAGTGTGGCAATAGCAGGTACTCATGGTAAAACCAGTACATCTTCAATTTTAGGTGCTATTTTAACTGAATCTAATATTGATCCCACATTGGTTATTGGTGGAATAGTAAACAAATTTCAAACC
This sequence comes from uncultured bacterium, assembly GCA_964344315.1. Classification (GTDB taxonomy): domain Bacteria; phylum Fidelibacterota; class Marinisomatia; order SCGC-AAA003-L08; family D37C17; genus JABHHG01. The sequence continues at coordinate 44,960 of CAYFMU010000008.1, forward strand.
AATGCAATTTCAGGCAAAGGTGATGTTATTGTGGTAGAAGCAGATGAATTTGATCGTAGCTTCTTATCATTGCAACCCACAATGAGTGTAATTACAAATCTAGATTTAGAACATTTAGACTGCTATGAAAATTTAGACGACCTGCGTGGGGCATTCACTCAATTTGCAAATGCTGCACCATTTTATGGTCTTGTATCTTTGTGTATTGATTCAGATAATGTTCGCACTATTCTCCCCCATATTAAACGGCCGGTAGTTACTTATGGATTTTCGAATGATGCTGATTATCAAGCAACAAACGTTAGTTTTAATGGATCCCACTCTTCATTTGATGTAATAGCATTTGGACAATCATTGGGGAAAATACAATTAAATATTCCTGGGCGTCACAATATTTTAAACACTTTAGGCGCAATTATTATGGCGCTAGAATTGGATATTGAATTTAGTCAAATCCAAATGGGAGTTGAATCATATACAGGAGTTAGACGCCGATTTGAAATAAAACATAAAACTCAAAATAATGTGCTAATTGTAGATGATTATGCACATCATCCATCTGAAGTTTCAGCAACGTTAGATGCAGCTAAATCTGGATGGAACCGACGAATTATTTCCATTTTCCAACCTCATTTATTTTCTCGAACACGTGATTTTTATAAAGATTTTGCAACGGCATTTTTAAAGACAGATGTATTGGTAATAACCGACATATTCCCTGCACGTGAAGAACCAATTCAGGGCGTAAGTAGTGAACTAATTATTAATGAATTAAAAATACTTGGATTTAGTAAGGTAATTTCCATCCCCAATGTAGATGATATCCCCAATAATATTGCATCCATAATAAAAGATGACGATATGATTATCACCATGGGTGCAGGGAGTATTTGGCGACAATGTGAAAAAATTTATGAGGAAATTGATTAATGGATAATACTCATAAAACATATTTTTCCGAATTAATGGCCATTCCTCCTGTATTTGAAGAACCTATGAAAAAGCATACCACTTTTGGAATAGGGGGTCATGCCGCAGTATATATGTATCCCAGTTCTGTGTTTGAATTAGCAGAGGTATTGTCATACACCCACAAAAATAAAATCCCTGTATTCTTTGCAGGGTCTGGTTCAAACTTGTTGGTGAGTGATGAGGGATTCGATGGTGTGGTGATAACTTTACAAAAAACATTTAAAAATTTAAAAATTTCCGATGATGGTACTATATCTGTTGACGCTGGCGTTATGTTAGGAAACATGGTCAAACATGCCATTAAATCTGGAATTAAAGGATTAGAAAGCCTTATTGGGGTTCCTGGCACAGTAGGTGGTGCACTCATTATGAATGCAGGTGCATTTGGGAGTGAGATTTCAAATTATTTCGAGAATGCATTAGTGCTTACATCTTCTGGTGAAACGAAAAAATATACAAAAGAACATGTATCATTCTCATATCGAACCTCAACATTCCCCAAAGATGAAATATTAATATCAGCAGTTTTTAACTGTGAAATTGGAAATGCTGAGGACATCCAAAAAGATAAATTGGATGCATCAAAAAAACGGAAAGAAAATCAACCGCTTAAATTTCGATCTGCAGGAAGTATTTTTAAGAATCCAAATTCTCAATTTGCTGCGGGATACTTAATTGATAAGGCGGGATTAAAAGGTACAAAATGTGGCAATGCAGAAATATCACCCAAACATGCCAATTTTATTGTGAATTTAGGTGATGCCCACGCAAACGATGTAATTGAACTTATCCGTATTGCACGAGAAGCTGTGGTGAAAAAATTTAATATCAAATTAGAATTAGAAGTAAAACTATTGGGATTTTCTGATGAAATCATTCAGGAGTTTGGTCATGCATAAGTATATGGAAATTTTTACCAAATATTATACTTACTTCATAAAGGTCGTTTTCTTTACTGGCATTGTATATGCATCTATACTATATGCACATCGAATGAATTTATTAGACTATTCCCAACTACTGATCATTGGAAATGATTTCTTAGATAATAAACAAATTGAGGAATCAATTTCTATTGATGAAGAATCTATTTTCAATGTTGATTTATCTGATATCCAAACTCAGGTTGAATCATTAGATTATGTGAAATCTGCAAAAGTGAGTCGAATTTTTCCATCAACGATTATGGTTGAAGTGGTTGAACGGGAGCCCATGGTATTAGCAAAATTTTCAGATCAAAAATATTTTTTTGATGTGGAGTTTACTCCCCTACCTGCAACTAAAAACTCTTTGAATTTCTTTCCGGTACCATTGATGACAATAGAAGATAGTACCCATGTAAAATTGGGTGAGTTTAAATTAACAAAAGCATTGCGTTTTGTAAAAAAATCAAAAGAAATGTATTCTCACCTGTATGAAAACTTGAGTGAGATTCATTACAATGGTAATCATGTATCAATGGTTACAGACGAACGAACACGTATAAATCTTGGAGATGAAGATGTACTATACAAAGTGAAAGTTTTAAAAGCTTTTGATAATGCACTTCAACAAAAGAAAACTATTCAAGATTACTCATTTATCAACTTAGATGTTGACAATCAAATCATCGTACGAGAACGCAAAAGAGGTAGAAGAAATCTATGAAAGATGAAAAACATATAATAACTGGCATAGATATTGGAACTACAAAAATTGCCGTAGTTATCGCTGAATGGGCAGAAAAGGATGAAATTAAAATTCTAGGTGTGGGTCAAAGCCCATCTCATGGATTAAAGCGTGGTGTTGTGGTCAATATTGCTGAAACTGTGGAATCTATAAAATCTGCGGTTCATGAAGCTGAGAAACAAGCAGACTATAAGGTAGATGCTGCATTAGTAGGCATTACCGGTGACCATGTAAAAGGGATTAATTATTCTGGTGTAATTACCGTAAATAAAAATAATTCTCGACAACCAGTTGGTCAGGAAATCTCACAGCAAGACATCCACCGAGTTATAGAACATGCACAGTCCATAAATCTTTCACCAGATAGACGAATTTTACATGTTCTTACGCAAGAATTTAAGGTTGATGACCGTAGTGGAATTAAAAATCCATTGGGATTATCTGGACATCGATTAGAGGCAAAAGTACATCTAGTAACCAGTGCGATTAATACTGAAAAAGATATTCGAACTTGTATGGATGCTGCAGGAATTGAGGTCTTAGAGTTTGTGTTAGAACCATTAGCATCTGCACATTCAGTTCTAGATAAAAATGAACGTGACTTAGGAGTTGTCCTCATCGATATTGGTGGTGGGACTACAGATGTAATTGTATATAGAGATGGTGGAGTTATGCATGCAGGCGCAATCCCCATAGGTGGCACCAATATCACCAATGATATAGCCTATGGCCTCCAAACGTCTCGAGAACAAGCAGAAATGATAAAATGTCAGCATGGGTCTGCACGGACAGCATTAGCTGAACCCGAAGAAAATATTACCATTGCAGGAACAGGTGGGCGTGATTCAAAAACAGTTTCTCAGCATGTGTTGGCATCTATCATTGAACCCCGTATGGATGAGATTTTTAGATTGGCTAAAAATGAAATTGGTAAAAGTAATTGCCAAGGTGAGAATACCTTTGGCATTGTACTTACCGGTGGTGGATCACAACTTATTCATGTAGAAGATTTAGCACAGGAAATTTTCACTCAACCTGTAAAAATTGGAAAACCAGAGATATTGGGTGGAATTTCAGAGAAAGTAAATAATCCACGATATGCAACGGCCGTAGGTCTATTGAAATATGGTGTAGAAAATTGGCAAGAAATTGAGATTGGTGATGTAACTATTGCATCCACGTTTCAAGAGTTCTTCTCAAAACTAAAAAAAGTTTTTAACAATTGGTATTAACAACAACAAAAGGGAGTAATAAACATGTTATTTGAACCAGGTGATCTAGCAGATCAAAAAGCACGGATAGTGGTAGTTGGTGTTGGAGGTGGTGGTGGAAACGCACTAAACCGAATGATTGGCGATGGAATGAATTCTGTAGAATTTATAGCCATAAACACCGATGCTCAAGATTTAGAGTTTAATAATTCACAAAGTAAACTACAGATTGGTCGTGAGCTTACCAAAGGATTGGGTGCAGGTGCTAACTCAGAAGTGGGGAAACAAGCGGTTGAAGAAAACCGTGACGTAATAATTAAAGAGTTGGAAACTGCAGATATGGTATTTATCACTGCAGGAATGGGTGGTGGTACAGGTACTGGTGCTGCACCAGCAGTGGCAAAAATATCTAAAGAGTTGGGAGCATTGACCGTAGGTATTGTTACCAAACCCTTCAAGTTTGAAGGTCCGCAACGGATGAAGCGTGCCCTTACTGGTATTGAAGATATGAAAAAGAACTGTGATACTTTATTGGCAATCCCCAATGAAACATTATTGGAAATCACCGATATGCAGACCACAGTGAAAGAATCCTTTAAATTAGCGGATAGTGTATTACATCAGGCCACCAAAGGAATCTCTGACCTTATCAATATCCCTGGCTTAATTAACCTTGACTTTGCAGATGTGAAAACAGTAATGGAAAATATGGGTGATGCCATAATGGGTACTGGTATTGCACATGGTGAAGAACGTGCTATCTTAGCCGCACAACAGGCCATTAATTCTCCATTATTGCAATCTGCCAGTGTAAATGGTGCCCGTGGATTATTGGTAAACATCACAGGACCTGAAGAAATGACTATTCATGAGCTTAATGATGCATCTAGCATTATTTACGAAGAAGCAGGTGATGAGGCCAATGTAATACTGGGTTGTGTGGTGGATAAAAACCTTACGGATGAAGTGAGAGTGACAGTAATTGCTACCGGACTCAATAGTGGTAATACAGACATTGCTGCAGCAAATATGAATCCCTTTAATAAGCATGCTGAAGTAAATACACCACCTCGGTATATAGCAGAATCTACAACCACAAATATGAGTGATGAGGAACCAGTGGCACCCCTATTTCAATCATCCAATATCAGTGATGATGATAGACGCCAAGTGGATGAAACCCCATCTATTTCGACTCCAAACAATACGGAAGATGATGACCCCGTAATGACATTTGGTGAAGATTTGGATGTACCGGCATTCATTCGTAATCGACGAAGTTAAACCACCGCATATATTAATCTGTATGAATAGCTATCATATTTAGATTGATACATGCACCCCTTTTGTTTAAAAGCCCTCCATAATGGAGGGCTTTTTGGTTTAAATTAAATGGCCTGTTGTATGATCAATCTAATAATTTCTAGTACAAATAAATTGTTTTAACTATTTTGAAATAATAAAATTAATTCATTTCCTCTAATATCTCATTGACCACCATTACAATATCCACAATATCAATAGTGGCACTATTGTTTACATCAGCTGCTTCAACTTGGGTTTGAGTGGGTTCCGTATATCCAAGAATTATATCCACCATAATAATAATGTCTATAATATTAACAGAATTATCACTGTTTAAATCACCATATGTCAACCCACCCGCAACTGAAATATAATTCTCTTTTGTAAAGGTTGAAGTTTCTTCTGTATTACTTACAATGAGAGTTACCGTATAATCACCGGAAAACTCATAAGTAAATTCAGGGTATTGTTCTTCACTATCAATAACGCCATCACTGTCAAAATCCCATTGCCAGGAAGTGGGGTTGCCTTGTGAGAGGTCATTGAAATTGAGTGATAATGGAGCATTGCCTGTTACGGGGTAAGTGGCAAAATTGGAGTGTAGCATTGTATCAGCAAGGTCATAAATATAAATTGCACCCTGTAAATTATCTTTCAGAGGAGCAGAAGCAACAATATAATCATTAACAAAACCGATTTCTCCACCGAATCCATCAATAGCTTCTAAATCAGAAGAACAAATTTTACGCGTTTCCACCCATAGATTATCTTGACTCTTATTAAAAACATATATCGATCCTGAACCTGGGCCTGCATCATCATTTTTAGAAGCACTAATGAGTAGATTATTTTCGTCTACTTTCAAATCAAATCCAAACCGAGAATTTTGTGATGAATCACTTGCCTGTAGTCTTTGGATTTGAGACCAAAGACCATCAATTTTAGTAAAGACATAAACGGCTCCAGTTATATTATTTTCATTATGTGCACCAACAAAAAGTGCTTCATCCTTATATTCAATTTTAAAGCCAAATTGTCCATTAACTATCATGGAATCTGAAGTTAATAATGTGTCAAATTCCCATTCCCAGTTACCAACTATTCTATTATAAATCAACACGCGACCTTCGTTGCTACCCTCTCCAGTTAAATCTGCAGAATATTCTCCATAAATGAGCATGTTTTCATCTATATAAAGATTGTCAGTTCCAAAATATTCTTGATCTTCCATCTCTATTGAGAACTCTTCAATCCACCCATTGACTGCTAACCTGTAGATATATAGCTTTACCACATTGTTCGCCCAATCATTTGCGGAAACAATTAACAAATCACCATTTCTGTAAAATGCTTGCCCGAAATTATAATAATTGTCAGGGTCAGGATTGTAAACAACTTGATATGGATACCAACTACTTGAATAATTTTCATAAATATGGAGTTCACCATAATTTGTTGGTGGACCATTTATATTAGATTCATTAATTAATAAAAAATAAAAATCCTCATCCAGTTGGTGATTCATTACCCCATCTAGATATTCTAACTCTATGTTAAATTGCGATTCCCAGTTTTCATCATTTAAACCATAAAATTGCATAACTTGACTAACCTGACTACCATTTGATGTTTTGGTATTTGTGATAAACTGAGAATCATTGCAGGATAGGTAAACACCAAACCCACTTCCCCAATTTTGTATATAATCAGGTATTAATTTGTACTCATAATAATCATCCTGAGGATAAAGGAAGGAGAGGATTAAAACTATATATATATTCTTCATTTTTTCTCCATCGAAAATTAATTAGAACCAACCGCCAGAGTTTAAACAATTATTAATTCATTTCCAACATTTATATAAATTATTGTCTTATTACCCTACAGTTATTATTGCTTTAGAAAGTTTAAAAAATATTAATTCCCAATATTTTAAAAACAATTTATAAACAAAAAGCCCTGGACATGTCCAGGGCTTTTAACAATTTATTATATATATAAATCTATGCGGCTTTTTGCACTTTACCAGATTTAATACAATTGGTACATGCTTTAATACGTTTCACCGAGCCATTTACCATTGCCCTCACGCTTTGTAAATTTGGTAACCAGCGACGACGTGTTTTATTATGAGCATGACTCACATTATTACCCGTTACTGGTCCTTTGCCACAAACATCACAAACTCTTGCCATAATTGTAATTCCTTAATACTTAAACAGACGCGAAATTTAATTGTATATTTTATATTAATAAAAGGGTTATTTCAAGTTTAATACAATACGAAATATCGTTTCCCCAGGTTGAGATTTATGCACAAATACCTTACCATTATGCATTTCCTCTATAATACGTTTAGTGAGGCTTAATCCTAACCCCCATCCTCTTTTTTTAGTACTATAGCCTGGCTTAAACACATCTTTTTTATGCTGTCTATCTATCCCTTTTCCAGAGTCTATTATATCAATGATGAGAGATTCTTCTCTTTGTGTTTGTAAAAGGATGTGAATTTCACCATCTCCCTTACCAATGGCGTCGATACCATTTTTAATAATATTTTCAAAGGCCCATGTAAGAAGTAGCCAATCGCCATTAATTATATACGATGCGGATGAATCAATATGAATTTTCACCGATGACCGTGCAGATAAATAGTCAACAAGTTCTACCAATAAATCCATAATATTTAATTCTGCTTGTTGAGGTTTAGAGCCAATTTTTGCAAACCTATCCGAGATATTAGATAATCGGTTTATATCTTCAGAAAGGGACTTCATAATTTCCCCTTTATTGTCACTATCCTCTTGAAGCAAATTAAACCATCCCATCAATGATGAAATAGGTGTACCCAATTGATGTGCAGTTTCCCGTGCCATTCCCACATATATTGAATCCTTCTCACTTTTGCGAATGAGTTGAAATCCCCAATATGTAAGTAAAATAAATAATAAGGCAAAACAAAGCTCTAAATAGGGAAGCCATCTAATTTTTCCTACAATTTCAGGATCACCATAGTGGATGTCCCCCACTTTCATATTATTCCACACTATTTTTAGGGGATCAAATTCTTCATCCATGCGGAAAATTATTTGCCGTACATGTTTTTCATATTGTGGAGAATTTTTATCAATTTCTATATCAATATTGATGATCGCATAAATTTCATCTCGTGTAGTAATTATAATGGGGAAATTCATGGATGGGAGCATTACATCCAATACAAATTGGAGCTCATCATCATTATCAGAATTTATGGCTTTGGTATAAGATTGAGCCAAATGTTCCACCTGTTTTTGAGCATCTTGACGTAATTGGTGTACCATTTTACGATTTATCCAAATAATGGTAGAACTGAGGACAATAGCAATTATAAATAGTCCCCATTTGATATTTGATGATTGAGGATAAGGATTCATTTTTTACGAATGAATGGTGTAAATATCATTCCCAATATAAAAAGTAAACTTAACCATGTAATAATAGATCCATTTTGCACATCGGTGGGATTAAACGCCATGGTAAACTGATGGGTTCCTTCAGGAACTACTACTCCCCGTAATATATGATTCACTTGTATTATGTCTATATTAGATGAATCTACTATTTCCCATCCTTCAGGATAGAATATTTCACTCATAATAAGAAGCTGTGGAGAATCAACGGAAGTTTTAAATGTAATTTTGTCTGGTTCCCACTTCACTATTTCAGCATGAGCATTTGCATCAAACTGAATTTCACCCACATCCTCTACTATATATGCCGTTTCCATTGGGTTAAACGATGCTAATTTCAACTTTTCAACAACTTGATCTACATTTACCAATTCAATATTTTTAGCAAAAAATAGGCGTTCTTTCCAATGTTTATACTCATACACATAGGCCTGTTCATATTTATCTGCATGAAACAAAGAGCCTTCATGAACGGGCAGCAATAGTGGATGCTCCATTTTCTCCAATGATATTAAATATTTTATATTGAGCATATCCAGGGCACCCACATGCATAAGCCCCACTTCCTGCATAAATGTATTATAATTCCCTAATTTTGCTGGGTGATATCCACTAACACTCTCTAGTTGAAATGCCGTCCACCGATTGCTGTTCATGAGATTCTTTAGCGGTAATATCCTAAATTTGGATGAATCTGATTTAAGGAATCGAATAATACTATCTTCTTGAAGATATGCCTTGAGAAATTCTCGTTTTTTTAATGTTGTGTGTCGGTAGCTTTCTGGCTTTGGATTTATTATCTGCTGATTCACCATGCCCACATCTACAATTCCCATTACAATAAGGATGTATAACAAAATTTCATTCTTTATAACTTTAGTATAAAATCCATATAATGATGCAAGTATAAGGCCTAAAAATATGGAAATTCTAAATACATCAGTGCTGACCAATTCTCCTCGCAATGTATTTAAAACGGGATGTGAACGTTTTCCAAAATCTGCAAGAGATTCAAATGAAAAATTTAATGCAATAATGGTAAATAGTATTCCACCCAATATTCCATACACTGTTTTTCTATTTACTTTTCCTAAAATCACATCATGAATTCCCAAACTGGCCAGTACAACTGCATTGAACTGGAGTAATACCAATATCATCACTGGAACTCTAAACTTATTGAAAAAAGGAAAGTAATCATAAAATAATGAATAAAACGCTGAAAAATGGTGGCCAAATGAAATGAACAAACTGAATATTGAGGCAATAATTAAAAATTGACGAAACCTATCTTTATAATTGAACATCCCAACAATGGCAAAGGCAAATACAATTATTCCCATGTAATTTGGATAATCGGTAAAGGGCATATTCCCCCAGTATGTGGCACCCCCAAAACCATAGAAAGAGGGAATTAATAATGTTAGCATCTCACCCAAACTAAATGACCATTGAGTGGCATATTCTAATCCCGTTCCGCCGCCGCCACCCATTCCCCGAATGGAAAATGGTGTGTATGACATGGCAGGAAGATAAATCCACATTGACATTGCAATGGCTAACATACATGCTGGAAAAGCAAACAATACATGTTTGGGAATTAGCTGTTTTTCAGTTTTATACGCATAAATCATTTCATATAATAAATATAATCCCACCATCATCCATGTGTAATATGCAATTTGTACATGGGCACGTTGAAGTTGTAGCCCCAGAATTAATGCCAGTAATCCAGCGTTTGATAAATTGGGTGTGGATTTTAATCGATGTAGAACAAAAAATACCCATGGGATGTATGCGGTAGTCATCATTTGGCTACCATGCCCATGAACAATCATGGTGATGAGGTATGGCATGAGCATATAGGATACTGCTCCAAAACATGCAGATAATGTGTGGAGTTTTAATCGTTTCAAGAATAGAAACATTCCCATGCCCGCAAATACAAAATGGAGAATGAAATCCCAAAATCTATCTACTCCAATTGACATTAGTCCTTTAATGATTACATGGGGGAAATAAAATTGCGAAATATTTTGGAATGAATGAAGTGATGGAAGACCACTAAACATCCACGGCAACCAAAGTGGATATTCCCCCGTTTCACTCATTGAAGATTCAATCCCTTGCCTTACCGCCTTGGGAGAAAGTGCATCTCCCCCTTGAAATAGATATCCCTCAAATAATACTTGTCTGAAGAGAAATCCACTGAGTAATAACAGTAAAAGGGAAATATAAATGAGTTCTTTTTTTATTTTCATAAAGATATAAATCCTTGTTCACGTATATTTAAATTATGCACACTCAATAATGGCAAATACGAAAGATATAAAATAACCAATGGGTGCATGCCATAAGTTCACATGATTCAATGGGAATGAATAAGAAAAAAATTATAATATTTGGTGCATTTGATCGCTATAACTATGGTGATTTGCTGCTCCCACTCATATTAACACATTATATTGATGCCAAACGTCATCCCCAACTATGCTATGCTTCCATAAAAAATGCGAATCTTGCTGATATGGGTGGATTTGAATGTGAATCATTTCAACATATTGAAATAAATTCAAATGATACCATTATTGTTTCTGGTGGTGAAACTCTCACGGTAGATTGGACATCAATAGTTTCCTATTATGTTCATCCATTTTTAAATCGACTCATTCGAATCAGTCGTAAAATTTTGCCCCGCAAACTAATAAACTTTCTTTGCGCCCAATGGATGGGAAGCAAAAATAAACTACCTTTCATTATAGAGAATCATTCTAATACAATTTATAATACTGTTGGTGGTGCTCAGTTAAATAAAAATCAACAGTTTATCAAAAACCAGTTAAATAAAGCATCACTCATTTCGGTGCGTGATATTCATGCTATGGAAATCATTAATGAGAATTGGGAGATTCCTTGTTCAATTATTCCCGACATGGCCATTGCCACATCCAAATTCTACCGTAAAAGTTCATTAGAAAATCAAATTGTTAATGATAAGGCTCAAACATTCGTACAATCTTATACAGGGAAATACTTTTGTTTTCAGATGGCAAAACAATATACAGATGGACAGCTTAATGTCATTGTTGGACAATTAAGAAAGTTGCTATTCAAGGAGATTCCAATTGCACTTCTACCATTGGGTTTGGCCAGTGGTCATGAAGATCATGTGGTATTAGAAAAAATTTATAATCGGTTGAACTCACCAAAAGTATTTCTTCCGCCACAAATTCACATTGTAGATAGCATTGCACTTATTGCTCATGCTTCTGTTTTTGCAGGAACTAGTTTACATGGGAATATCACCGCCATGTCATATGGAGTACCTCATTTTTCATTACATCCTAAGGTGGAAAAGTTGAAATTATTTTTACAGAAGTGGGATGTAGAGAATTCGCAAATATGTAATAATTATTCAGAAATCGTAGAAAATTTTGAGATTGCAATAGAATCTGAATCTAATGCACTTGATGAAAATGCAAAACGGCTTATTTCAATAGTGGATGGATTTGCTAATCAAATTAATGAACGAATTAATGAGAATCCAGAACGAAGAATGTAGAGTGGAAATCCGATTATTCTTTGGAATGGACTACAATGAATTTTCATTAGCAAGTTTATAGAGGCTAACTTTCGCTTAATTTTATCTTTACTAAATTCACCTCCCACAGATGCAGAAACTTTATGATACATTCTAGCTGAAGGTACAAAATATGAATAAATTCCCATACTTTTTGCACGTAAACAGAGGTCAACATCTTCAGCATACATATTAAACTGTTCATCAAATCCTTTTAATTTTCTGATTGTTTCCTTTGATGTGAAAATACAGCAACCTGTGGCGAAATCTGTAATATTGGAACCTTTAAATTGTTCAGCAAATCGTCGTCGAATAAATTGATGATTCAATACACCTGCAGGTAAATTTACATTTCCTCCTGCATACCAAATAATTTCGGGGTCATCCATATAGTTTATCAGAGGGCAATACAAATGTTCCTCTCCGTACTCTTTTGTGGCATTCACCAATTCTGATAATATATTAGGTTCTACAGTAGTATCATTATTAAGGATTAAATAAAACTCACTATTTCCATTTTGATCATGTTGAAATGCCAAATTATATGCAGATGCAAATCCATAATTTTTGTCCAAAGCTAACACCTCAACATTGGGAAATTTTTCATGAATCATCGATATAGAATTATCTGATGATGCATTATCAATTACAGTGGTGGTAAAATTATCATATTTTATGTTTTTGATGGAATTCAAACAGTTTTGAGTGTATTCAGAGCCATTCCAATTAAGGATGAGGATTTTAATGGGTGGATTCATATGGTTTTATATAACTCCTCAATTCCATCAATAAAATGGGTCCAACTGAATTGTTGGCTCCATGAATCCAAATTTTCAATATAAGATTTAGTCAAGTCTTTATTAAAGTTTTCAGCTAATGCTGTTGATAATTCTTGGGGGTTATTGGCTTCAACTATTTTCCCTGTTTTACCATTATCAATATATTCAGGCAAGCCTCCAACATTGGTGGCTATAACGGGTATGTGAAAATGATTAGCGATTTGAATTATTCCACTTTGTGAAGCAGAACGATATGGTAATGCCATTATGTCTGCAGCAGAAAAGATGGTTGAAACTTGTGCATCAGGAACAAAATTATTATCCCAGGTTAAAACATCCGCAACTTGTAAAGACTCTATTAAATTGGTGTATTTTTGTGCATCCTCATAACATTCACCCACTGCATAAATATGAAAATCATTAAGTTTATCTTTTAATAATGCTGCAGCTTCGATTAAGGTATCAAACCCTTTATAACCCCGTACAATGCCAAAGTAAAGAATTACATGTTTTGCAGAAATATCTAATTCTTTTCTTGCTACATCTTTATCCTTTTTCTCTCCATAATTATTATAAATTGGATGTAGCCGTTTTAATATTTTTGATTGAGGGCATAGCTTTTGGAGTTCATCAAATACTTGCTGGGATTGGACCAAAAAACCATCCATTTTTGAGAATAATTTTAGGGTCAAATATCTATCTACCATACTAGATTCATGAGGAATAACATTATCGCATAGTGCCATTTGTTTTATGCTAGGATTTAGTTTGCTTACAATTTTTGCAATTCCTCCCATACTCAATCCAAAAAATGGATTCCAAAATCTATAAATGATTAAATCGGGTTTAAACTCAACTATTTTTTTTGCAGTGCGTCCCCAAGTTGCAGGATTTATGGAATCTATACATCGCTCTTGTAGAAAAGATAATTCTTTTGGATCATCTTCATATTGTATTTTACCTGGAAAGAGAAAATTTGGATACTGTCGACTAAAATTAAAAACTTTGACATCGTGATTTAATGAAAGCTTCTCCGCCAGTATTGCCGTATGAGTTGCAATTCCTCCTCGATATGGGGGAACAACGCTGACAATGGCAATTTTCATTATACGTCTTTTTTGTATACCTGTTGAACCATCTTCTCACGTTTGTGCATAGATTTGGTAATAATTTCACCAATCAATCCCAGTGAAAAGAATTGTACTCCAATGATGAGAAGTAAAATCCCCAAGAAAAACATGGGCCTATTCCCTATCCATACACCATTTAGCCAACCAATGGTAAGGTATATGCTAATGGCAAATCCAATTGAAGTTAGTACTAAACCAATACCTCCAAAAAAGTGTAAAGGTCTGCTAAAATATTTCCCTAAAAACATTACCGTTAGGAGATCATAAAATCCATGAAACATTCGTGAACCCCCATATTTGGTTACTCCAAATTGACGAGGTCTGTGGTTCACTTTTATTTCTGTTACGGTAAAGCCTTTTTGGGCAGCTAATGCAGGAGTGTAGCGATGCATTCCACCATATAAATCAATGGCTTTCACTACTTTTTGACGATATGCTTTTAACCCACAATTAAAATCATGGATATTAACTTTGGTAATAAATCGCATTACACCATTAAAAATTTTAGATGGTAAGGTTTTGTTTAATGGATCTTTTCTGTCAAATTTCCAACCAGAAACAACATCCCAGCCTTCATTAATTTTATCCATTAAATTTTTAATTTCATTGGGGTCATCCTGTAAATCTGCATCCATGGTGATGACTATTTCACCTTGAGCAATTTTAAAACCCTCGTTCAATGCATCGGCCTTGCCCTTATTGCAATAAAAATCAATTAAAGACGTGTGCTTGTTTTCATCTACAATTTGTTTTAAAATATGAAGAGAATTATCCTGACTACCATCATTTACAAAAATAATTTCGTAAGTATGCCCAGTGGGAATTGCAGCCTTAATTTCATCGAATAATAATTGAAGTGATTCCTCTTCATTATATACTGGAATTACTATACTCACATCAATTTTTGACATTTAATGCTTCCAATTTTGATTTAATTTTGGAGTTAGTTGGGTCAATTTTAAGCGCAGATTCATAATTGATTTGTGCTTTTTCTATATTTCCCAATTTTAAATATACATCTCCTAAATGGTCTAATATGACTAAATTTTCTCCACTATTCTCATAACTTCTCTGTAAAAAAGCTAATGCCTTATTAAATTTGTTTTGTTTATAGTATATCCAACCAATAGTATCTAAAATCATGGGGTTTTCAGGATCTAGCTCTATGGCTTGATTGGCCAATTCTAATGCATAAGATAGTTCACTGGGGGTTGTATCAATTCTCTCTGAAATCACATAGGCATAATCATTCATATCCATGGCATTATATGTATCAGAATCTAAAATCTTTTTAAAAAGACTGTCTGATTTTACATATTCCTTTTGTGATTCATACACAAGTGCCATTGAATGAAATACCAAGTTAGAATCTTCTTGTAACTTTAATGCAGATTTAAACTCATCTAATGCATAATTATATTGATTTAGCTCTTTATATACAGAGCCTAAATAAAATCTGAGTGTAAAGCTTTCTGGAAACTTAATAATAGCTCCAGCAAGAATTTCAATTGCGGAGGTATAGTCTGATTTTTGTATTTTAGTGAGGGCAAGAGATTCATATCCTAATTCTTCATTGGGATATAATTCTACAAATTCTTGTGAAATTTTCATTTCATTATCAATATCATCCAGATTTGAATAGCAAATGAGTAGTGATTTTAAAAGATAATGAGTGCGCTCACCCTTATCATAAACATTTAACAAATTATCAAGGGCTTCTTCATACTTTCCTATATATAACTGAATTTGTGCACTGAGTAGATAGGATTCATGACTATTATTCACTTCTTTAAGTTGTTGAAGATACATCAATGCATTTTCAAATTCACCCACACTATATGCCAATGAGGATAATATGGTTAAATACTGAGGTAGACTTCTATCTTTTACATCTACCTTTTTCAATAATTCATAGGTGTACTGGACTTTTTCAGTGGCATTAGCAATCTCAATAAGTTTTTCTAAATGTACACCATCATTGGTAATACCATATACTTTCACATAAGATTCTATGATGCCTTCCCAATTTTCATTTTTGAACTGAAATTGAGTTTTATCCAGGAGTAAATCTGTATTTAGTGGATTGTTTTTAATGAGTATATCCAAAAAACGAGAGGCATTTTTCTCATCACCCAAAAGCAAATATAGGTTATATACTTTATATCCTAATTCTATATTGGTGGTATCAATTTGATAAGATTGATTTAGAAATTGGATCGCTTTTTCCACTTCCCCTACGTGGATGTATGCCTCCCCTATGGAGTAATTGAGGGTGGCATCATTTCCGATTTGCTCATACAATTCTAAATATAGTTGGATAGCTTCTTCATATTTCTCCTCCATCATAAGGATTTCACCCTCTATGAATTGATCCATTTGAGCAATAGATTGACCCCATGTCAATTGGAGAAATATGAAAATTGAAAATAAAAACATGATTATAAAAAAATAGGAGGGAAACTCCCTCCTACTTAATTCTAATTAAAAATTGGATTTATTTAGAAAGCAGTTCTTTCACTACATTATCCGCAGATTTTCCATCAGGAACTCTTACCATCTCTGCAGAAAATCGAAGTGAACCAGAATCATTAGAATTTGAAGATCTGATTACTTTAATCATATCTTTTGCATTCTTTTTAGAATTTGCTTTATCACCAAAAGTTTGTTTCTTAGCCATAATTATTTCCTGTTTAAAAGTTAAATTCTTCGCAAAAAAGCGACGGGTAATTTAAAACAATTAAAGTTTAAATACCATTCCATTTCTATTTAGAGCCACCTACCAAACGAATTGGCATATTATACGGTTCTTCTTCTCCTTCTTTAGAAGAATCCTCTTCAGCTATAAATGAGTGTTGTGGATCTATAGAAATTTGGGGCTGTTGGAGCGTTTGACTATTTTTTGTAGAAATTTTATCCAAATCTACGACGGGGACCGAATCGCCCGTGAGGAGTAAATACGAAGAACCAATCATCAATACCATAGCGACAGCCAGTCCAATAAGTGACGTATTATCTAAGCCAAAGAACAATTTCACTCGACGGATACTCTTATCTTCGTATGCATCAATTTTATGTTGGAGATTATTCATAAACTGAGAAGAGGTTTCTAGTTTATCAAGTGATGGTAGTGTTTTTACCATCTGCATTATATCTTCTAATTTTTCTTTACATAATATACAATTGGATTTATGCTCTGTGAACGATTTACGTACACCGACCTTTAATTCACCATCTATATATTCTGAAATATGATTTTCAAACGTATAACAATCCATCAATTATGGTTGTTCTCCTTTCTTTTTCAGTAATTCTTGGAGTTTTAACCGACCTCGATTAATCCTCGATTTTACCGTTCCCAATGGAACGCCAATGATACTACTAATCTCATCATAGGAAAGTTCCTGAATATCTCGTAAAATAATTATGGTCTTAAAATCTGACGGTAATTCTGCCAATGCTTGTTGAACATTTTTTTGAAAATTATCAGACGTATTTATTTCACTGGGGTCTGGGTTTGTCCCTCGAATAATGAATTCTCTATCATCGCGGCTCAGGTCTGATACAGAAAATGTTTTGCGTCTTTTTAATTTTCTCAATTCTGTTCGTGCCAAGTTCCCTGCAATGGTATAAAGCCATGTGGAAAATTTTGCAATTTCTCGATATGAATCCTTATGGGTATAAAGCTTCATAAATGTATCTTGAACCAAATCTTCCGCTTTATCTATATCATGTACAAACCCGTGTACAAAATTAAGTAATTTGTCTTTATATCGATATACAAGTTGGTTAAATGAACGAACATCGCCATCTTGAAATTGTTTTATAAGCACTTCATCAGTTATCTGAAAATCAGACATATTCACCTTTACACATTTGAATAATTAATGACTCCACCAATGCAATATCACTAATGGATGTAGATTTTGTCAGCATATCAATTTTACGCAATGCCAATAGCGCATCTTCAACTTCTTGTTGAGTATATAGCCGACAATATTTGGAGAGATTATTGGTAATTATTTTGTTCAATCCAGTATATCCACTTTGGTGCGTGTTCCCCATATGAAACCATAACATCTGTTGAAATAAATTCGTTAGACTTATAGCTATTTGAGGAATTTTTGTTCCATTCTCAATTAAAGAATTTATGATGGTAATAGAATAGTCCACATTTTTACCGCCAATAGCATCTTGAAATTGCCATAAATGGAATTCACGTTGAATAGATAAATGTGATGACAACACCTCATCATTCAGCTCATTTTCAATACCAATCATTAAGACTAATTTTTCAATTTCATTAATGACATGAGCAATGGAATCTCCATAGGAATCAATCATATTGGCAATTACAGATGGATTCACATTGTACTTTTTGCTCTTGATGATAAAATTCACCCATTCTTTCATTTTTGAAGGAAAGGGCACACGTACATCTAAAAATAGTGTACTCTCTTTTAGCTTTTTTTGTAATGCATTTCTGTCATCATATTCTTCTGAAATCAATACTAAACATATATCTCTATTGGGATTTTCCAAATACTCTACTAATTCTTTACGACCATTTTGACTCAGCTTCTTAATTTGACGCACCACTAACAGTTGTCGCTCACTAAAAAGGGACACCGATGAAAGCTCTGCAAGTAAATATTCCTGTTTATCATCATCCAGAGAAATATGCTTTTTAACTTCACTACCTTTAAGAAAACTATTTGATAATTCTTGAATGAAAAAATCTTGTAAAAAGGATTCATTCCCAAAAAGACTATATGCAGGAGCAATTTCATTGGCATGAATTCGCTTTATAATTTGTCCTACTGATGGCGAGGTTGATTTTGCCATTAACTATTCCACACCATTAAACTTAATCCTAGAGGAATACAATAGAGAGAAAATTTCCAAAAATGATTTTTAGATAATAGTTTTATAAGAATATCGATGGCTATTAATCCCGATAAAAAAGAAGATACAAATCCCACAAACAACAGATTCAATTTCTCAATTTCTAAAACGTGCAAATCTTTTATTTGTAATACCCCTGCACCAACCAAAATAGGAATAGCCATGAAAAATGAAAATTTCGCAGCATCCTTATGAGCAATTCCTAAAAAGAGTGCCATAGATATGGTCATCCCAGACCGTGAAATTCCCGGTAAAATGGCAAACATTTGTGTCAATCCCATAAATAATGCCACATACACCGTAATGGTGGCACCTTTACTCAATGTAAAACGTTTTGTGGAATACAATACCAGCCCAGTGAAAATAAATAATATGGAAACGGTAGAAATGTTAAACAATGACTCCACATAGTGATCAAAAAATAATCCCACAATCACTGCAGGGATAGTTGAAATGACTATATAAAACATATATTCCCGCGCATCATTTGTATTTTGTATCATACCGTTGAGGAGTTCAGCTATATCTTTTCTATAAT
The DNA here is from genome assembly GCA_964344315.1 of uncultured bacterium. Taxonomy (GTDB): domain Bacteria; phylum Fidelibacterota; class Marinisomatia; order SCGC-AAA003-L08; family D37C17; genus JABHHG01. The sequence goes on from CAYFMU010000008.1 coordinate 64,497, forward strand.
AAACTAAAATAGAAAACAGTGTTCCAATATGAAGTATCACCTCCATAAGAATACCTGCAGAAGTTACATTGAGAAAATGTTGCCCCACCACTAAATGCCCTGAACTGCTTATGGGTAAAAATTCAGTTAATCCCTGTAGGATGCCCAATATTATAATTTCAAAATAATCCATTAAAAGAATGAAAACATTCGCCCCGCCTTTTCACCATTCCGTCGATAACTACAACAATGAGATGATTCAAAGGTGCAAATGGTTGATGTATTGATTTGTGATTTTTGGATATTAAATGATGCCAACTGTTCTATTATTTGTCCGTGCAAATTTACATACCATTTTCCATTATCCCGTTGCACTTTACACGAATCTGAAAATTCATTGGCCACTTCATCGCCCACTTCATAACAATTACCACATATGGCATGGCCTAAAAATATGTTTAACCCGTGGACTTCAATCCCACTTTCTTGTAATAATTGTAATCCACTGGGCACAATATTGCTGACCACACCTCGCCACCCCGCATGGATTAATGCTCGCGTTCCACTGACCTTATCCACCATAAAAATGGGTACACAATCTGCAGTTTGTAAAGATAATACCACATGGGGATTAGATGTGATTAAACCATCACAGTCTGCATATTCACCCGGTGCATCAATATGCTTTACATGATTGGAATGGGTTTGTATGGGAATGGCCAGTTGATTGTTATCAATATTTAATTGTTCTGCACAGACATATCGAGTCTCATGTTGCCTATTTTCACAGATGTTAGGAGTATATTCCCCCGTATTAAAATATTGATTTTCCACAGGAGGTAATCTAAAATATTGACACGTTGGGATTGAAATGGAATATTGAAAGGAAACAAAATTTCAATCTTTAGATTTAAAATTTATTTGATATTGAACTCTCTTATTTCGAATCAAAGATTCATATTCTTTAAATGTTAATAATGAATGTTTTTTAAATCCTGTATGGACAATACATAATCTATAGTTGTCTAATTTTTTAAATAAATCTTCCTCATTTTTGGTAAAGCCAAAAAACACCCCATATGGTAACTCCGTTACACTTTTTGAATTAGTTGTTTTAATCTCCACTAATGTGAAGTCTTCTTTTGTAGATACTTCTTCAAATGATGAGACATTTAATATTACACCATCAACACTTCTTGAGTATTTTTGATTTTGGTATAATTTGACCAAATTTTCTGTGGTGTAAATTCTCCTACCTTACCTCTTGTTGGTTTATAATTAAGTTTATTTAGTTTATTGGATATTTGTTTATAGGTTAAACCTTTGTCTTTTAATTCACAGATTTTATGATAAAGGTTTATTTGTTTTTTTGAAAGTTTTACTGGATTAAGATTCTTACAGCGAATTTTAATTGTATATGTTAAATAAGGAAGTTTCTGTTCTATTCTTTCGTTACAGTATAAACTATTCCACTGTGACGGACTTGTCTTTAACAACACAATTTGATAAACATGTCCTGTGTTTAAGTTTTAAATACATATGTAAAACTAACAGATTTATCCATTTTAAGAAAGAATTAATTGAATCTGGAGAATATACGGAGTTTGATTTGGTTTTGAGGGAAAGAGGTTAATTATTGATTTTAAATGAATTTAAATCTTCTAGAAAATGAAAGAATTGGATAGTACTCCGTACTTATATTCAATGGAACCCCTCCAATACCAAATGATATATAATTAGATGTTCCTAATTTAAAATTATAGAATAATGAATAACTAATACTGTTCCATTCTGGATCCCATTCTAAAGTATATTCATTTTTATTAGGAGTCCAACCAATAGAAAAACAAAAACCATTATTACCGTAATTAGTATCAAAAAAGAAACCAACACCTGTTTTAAACCAATTACCAATACTTAAATGAGTATAAAAACCCAGATTTAAATTGTATAAATTATTATCATCTTGATATTTATATACTGGAAAATCCTTAATAAAAGTCACAAAATTTGGATCTCTTATTGTTGAAAAACCTACTCCAATATGATTAGTCTTGTATTTATTATTATTCCTTGATTCCTCTTTTTGTTCACATAAAACAATATCTGAGAAAAAAAATAACATAAATAATATTATAAATAAATTTTTCATATAAAGTTTGTTGTAAAAGACTACTCTACCGTGACGGATTTGGCTAAATTACGGGGTTGATCTACATTACAGCCTTTTTGTACGGCCACATAGTAAGCCAATAATTGTAGGGGGATGGTGGTAAGTATGGGTAAAAGGGCATTTTCAGTATGGGGGATATGTATAATATGGTCAGAGTATTGTGAGAGTTCATCTCTATTTTCAGAGGTTACAATAATTACGCGCCCCCCCCGTGCTTTCACCTCTTGGATGTTGGATACAATCTTATCATATCCCTTTTCCGTTACAATAAAAACTACAGGCATGTTTTCATCAATGAGGGCAATGGGGCCATGCTTCATTTCTGCTGCAGGGTATCCCTCTGCATGGATGTAGGAAATTTCTTTAAGCTTTAATGCTCCCTCTAATGCCACAGGGAATTGGTACCCTCGGCCCAGATATAAAAAATTCTCTGTATCTACAAAATGGGTGGCAATTTCTTTTATATAATCTGCAGATTCTAAAATCTCCTCAACAAGTTTTGGGATTTCATTCAATTTTTCCACCAAATCGTGGATATGTTCAGAGTCTTTCCCTAATTTTTGTGCCATTAAAATGGCAATCATCGTGAGGACTGATACTTGTGCAGTAAATGCTTTGGTAGATGCTACACCAATCTCTGGCCCTGCATGGATATATACTCCACAATCTGTTTCTCTTGCAATTGAACTCCCCACCACATTTACAATGCCCACATTTAATGCACCCAAATCTTTGGCTTTTTTAATGGCAGCTAATGTATCTGCAGTTTCTCCTGATTGACTGATGGAAAATAGTACCGTATCTTTATTCAATGCAGATGGGCGATATCGTAATTCAGATGCATATTCAACTTTTACAGGTCTTTCAATGAGCTCTTCAAGGAGATAACTACCAATGAGAGCTGCATGCCAAGAGGTTCCACATGCGGTAATGTAAATATGTTTAGCATTTATTATACGAGAGAGCCAATCTTGAATACCCCCTAAATTGACATGTAGATTTTCAATATCAATACGACCTCTTAATGACTCTGCAATTGATTTGGGTTGTTCAAATATTTCTTTTAGCATGAAATAATCAAAACCACTCTTTTCAATTTCTTCTAAAGAATATTTAATTTCTTCAATATCTTTGGCTACAATATGATTTTCAGAAATATTTACCACCTCATACCCACTTTTGGTAATGGTAGCCATCTCACCTTCATCAAGGAAAATTATGTTTCGGGTAAACTCTATCAATGGGGATGTATCAGAACCAATAAACCATTCATCTTCGCCAATCCCCAATACTAAGGGGCTACCAAACCGAGCGGCAATCATGGTTTCAGGTTCATCGTCACATAATACGGCAATACCATAGGCACCCACCACCTCTTTCAACGCAAGACGCACTGCATCAGGAAATGATAATGCTTCCTTCTCGTACAAGTAACTAATAAACTGAACCAATACCTCAGTATCCGTATCCGTTTTACACTCAATTCCATTTTCTAAAAGATGTTTTTTAAGCGTGGCGTAGTTTTCAATGATGCCATTATGAACGAGAGTAAATTTACCATAATGGTCCACATGAGGATGTGCATTGGTATCATTAGGAACACCATGGGTCGCCCATCGTGTATGGCCAATTCCTAAATTATAATTTTTGGTCTCAGCATGGTCTATTAAGGATTCCAGTTCTTTTACCTTACCAGAACATTTTTTCACTGAAAGACCATCCTTAGAATGAAAGGCAATCCCTGCAGAGTCATACCCTCGATATTCTAATCGTTTTAAACCTTTTATAATGACTTCAGCTGGATCTCTGAAGCCTAAATATCCTACAATTCCACACATAAGTCGGTTAATAATTTATAGTTAATAAGTAATGATTATTGGGTTTCATTTTTTAAATTCTTCTTTTTCGTATTTATAATTGAAATTAGCATCCTAATTAAAGAAAGATTATCATCTTTAACTGATTTTAACTCAATTTTTGAGAAGTAATTTGAATCAATCAACAATGAAATCCAATAATCAGTTTCGTTTGCCTCTTTTAATGCTATTGAATGTTTATGAATAAAATCTGCACTTGATTCGGCAAATTGTGCTTCTCTTATACAGGCACCAATGGATGTACCACTTTTTAAAAGCTGATTTGAAATTACATACTCTTTTTTATCATTCTGTAATTCATGTGTAATTTTAATAATATTTAAAGCAAATTGGTAGCTAAGATTCTTGACAGTATTTTTGTTATCATTCATAAAAAGATATATATTTACCTATTAACTGTTAACCAAAAACTGTTTTTCACTCCCATTCTATTGTGCCTGGAGGTTTTGCTGTGATGTCATACACCACACGGTTTACACCCCGCACCTCATTTACAATTCGGCTTGAACATTGATTTAATACATCATAGGGCATATTATACCAATCTGCGGTCATACCATCTGTACTGGTTACTGCTCGTAATCCCAATAGATTTTCATAGGTTCGAGCATCTCCCATGACACCCACTGTTTTAGTGGGGATTAGTACTGCAAAGGCTTGCCAAATGTTGTCATATTCGCCCGTTTCATGGAGAATATTTATAAAGATATCATCTGCATTTTGGAGAATTTCAATGCGCTCTTCAGTAATTTCACCCAATATTCGAACCGCTAAACCTGGCCCCGGAAATGGATGTCGATTAATGACAAAATCAGGTAAACCCAATTCTTTACCCACACGTCTAACTTCATCTTTAAACAAGTCACGGATAGGTTCAATAAGTTCAAATTCAATATCATCTGGTAACCCACCTACATTGTGATGTGATTTGATAGTTACCGCAGGGCCAAGTGCACTTCCTCCCGACTCAATTACATCTGGATATAGTGTACCCTGTGCTAGAAATTTAGCATCACCTAAGGAAGATGTGGCATCTTCAAATGAGCGAATAAACTGCTCTCCAATAATTTTACGCTTTTGTTCTGGCTCTGTAATCCCTATTAACTTTGTTAAAAATTTATCCCTATGATTAAACATATTAATATTTAATCCAAGTCCATCTTTTAACGTGGTCATCACTTGGTTTGCTTCATTTTTACGCAATAAACCATGGTCAATAAACACGCAGGTAGATTTTTCGCCAATAGCCTTATGAAGCAAGGTTGCGACTACGGATGAGTCAACCCCTCCACTCAATCCACAAATTACACGATTATCTCCCACTTTCTCACGAATAGTAGAAATAGCCTCTGCTACAAAATTTTCTGGTGTCCAATCAGCTTCACAATTAGATATTTTAAATAGAAAATTCTGAAGTAATTCTTTACCATTAATCGAATGAACTACTTCTGGATGAAATTGAACTCCGAATATTGATTCATTCTTTTTTTGTACTGCTGCCACCACACCATTTGTTGATTTTGAAATTATTTCCCATCCTTCAGGTAATTGGTCAACTTCATCACCATGACTCATCCACACTTGCGATTCTGAAGGGAATTCACTAAATAATGGTGACGATGAATCTGGGTTTATTTTGGCAAATCCATACTCACCTTTTCCAGTAGAGTGAACATGCCCACCTGAAAACTGCATTAATAATTGTAATCCATAGCATATACCTAAAATAGGAATCCCAGATTGAAGGATTGCTCCATCAATTTTGGGGGCATTTTTCTCATACACACTTGACGGTCCACCGGACAGGATTATGGCTTTTACATTTCTTTCTTTGAGTTCTTCTAAGGTGATAGTAAAAGGTAAAATTTCAGAATATACATTTAACTCACGAATCCTTCTAGCAATGAGTTGTGTGTACTGTGAGCCAAAATCTATGACTGCAATAGATTGATTATGTTTCATACAGAATTAATTCCTGTACCCAAAAAAGGTAAATATTTTAGTTAATGTAGATTTTAAATTGCTACGGTCAACGATGCTATCAACGAAACCTTTTTCAAGTAAGAATTCAGCACGTTGAAAACCCTCAGGGAGTTCTTCTCCAATGGTTTGCTTAATTACTCTTGCACCAGCAAAACCGATTAACGCATTGGGTTCTGCTAAAATTATATCGCCCAACATGGCAAAACTTGCAGTAGTACCACCGGTTGTAGGATCAGTTAATAATGCTACATACAATCCACCTTCATCAGAAAACTGAGCCAGTTTTGCTGAGATTTTAGCCATTTGCATTAAACTATAAGCACCCTCTTGCATTCGGGCACCCCCTGATGCTGTGACTATTAGAAGTGGTGATTTTAACTCCCTGGCCTTATCGATGGAACGGGCAATTTTTTCACCCACTACTGAACCCATGCTTCCTCCTATAAAGGAAAAATCCATAATGGCCAGTACCGTTTCAATACCATTTATGTTACCCACAATGGTTTTTACTGCGTCTTTACTTCCTGTTTTGGCCTGTGCGGCTGTAACTTGATCTGTATATTTTTTGGTGGCTTCAAATTGTAATGGATCAACGGATGTAATATTTTCACAGAATTCAGTAAAATTGTTATTATCAATGAGCAAATCAATGTAATCCGAACTTGTTATTCTAAAATGATGTGAACAACCAACACATACATAATTTTGTTCAGAAAGAGTTTTTCGGTAAACCACTTCTGTACATCCAGGACATTTTATCCACATCCCTTCTGCAATTTCGCGCTTGTCGAAAGTTTTAATTTTCTCTGATTTTCTTCTAAACCATTCAGTCATGATAATATTAAAGTATATAGTAGGGCATCATCACCATTTGGATAGTATTTTTTTCTTATCCCCTGTGCAACAAAACCCTTTTTTTCATACAATTTACAGGCTGGTAAATTACTGGAACTTACCTCTAAAAATACTGCCTTAACTTTATTCTCTTTGGAGAAATTTAACATTTTTTCCATGAGTTTTAAGGCAATTCCTTTTTTTCTATATTCGTTAGAAACTGCAATATTATGTAAGTGATATTCATCTACAATTAAATGTCCAAACAAATAGGCTACAATACGATTATTTTCTGTCCACACCCAGTTTTTTGAATACTTATTCTGTATATCATTAAGAAAATGTGATTTTGACCATGGATGCTCGAATGATAATTTTTCGATAGAATAGATATGGTCTACATCGGCCAATTCAGCGATTCTTATCATTACTTATTTACATTGAATTCGGTAAGATAAAAGGGTGAAACTTTCTCTAAATTATATTCAGCAAGGTTATGAAATTCATTTAAAGCTAAAATACCGACATTTTTAGATGTTGGCATTAAAGCAGTGAAATCTACAGTTTTGTCAATTTTTTGTAAATCTACCCCAAATTTTGGAGCATCGTCCAACTCACTTATAGGCAAACAAACAGCATCATTTACCGGAGCGTTACCATTAAATTTTTGAGCAAATACATAATCTCGATGAGAATAAAGGCATATCCAAAATTCAGAATATTCTGTTAGCCCAACACACAATGCATCCAGTGTATTTATTGGAATTAATGGAAGAGACAATGAAAGGGCAATCCCCTTTGCTAGGCTAGTACCAATCCGTAAACCCGTATATGAACCAGGACCAAGAGACACTGCTATGCCATGTAACTCCTTTGCAACCATTTCATTATTTTTTAAAATATCATCAACAAAAACGGGTAGCTTTTTTGCATGGCTTCTCGTTTCATTTGAAGAATATTCATGTACAAACTCACCCTTTTTAAAGAGGGATACACTACAAACATTGGTTGCCGTTTCAATAGCTAAGATGTTTTTACTCATTCTACTATAAATTCCCGTGAGGTTTCTGACAAATTTTTAATGCTAATTTTTACACAATGGTTTGGTAAAAGCGTATGAATTACTTCAGGCCATTCAATGATGATAATATCATCTGAATAAAAATACTCTTGTATTCCCAAATTTATCCATCGCGTTAAATCATGTTCACGGTAACAATCCATATGAACCACTTTTGTGTCAGCATCATATTCATTAATCAATGTAAATGTAGGCGAAGTTACCTCAGAATTATAGTTTAATCCTTTTAAAATCCCTTTGACAAAAGTGGTTTTCCCCGCGGCCAAATCCCCATCAAGTAAAATGATATCACCACTATTTAATTCTTTTGATAGGGATTCACCCATTTTCATTGATTCTTCAGGTGAGTTTGAAATACCACCCTGCCATTTTAACATTTTATTTTTTCCCTTTTAAGATCCCAATGGGAACAATCATTTCATCTAAAGTTATTCCACCATGCTGAAAACTATTTTCATATCGTCGTGCAAACTGATGATAATTATTAGGATATAAAAAGTAATTTTCTCCTTTTGCAATTATATACTCATCAGCACCATCAATTTTTGGAAGTTTATATGCATCCAAATCTTCAATTTTTAGAGCTACTTTTGAAGATACATGCAAGTTTTTACCATATTTATAACGTATTCCCGTTGATGTTTCTCTATCACCTTTTACTTGTATGGGTTTTCTCACACGATGACTCCCATGATCGCTGGTTATAATGACCGTTTTATCCCATTGTGATAGCTGTTGAAGTACGTCATAAAACCATGATTGTTCCACCCAAGAACAAACGGCATTTCGATAAGCAGATTCATTGGGAATAAGTTCTTTTAACACATTAGATTCAGAGCGACTATGTCCCAACATATCTACAAAATTTACCACAATGGATATTAAGTTTATATTCTTAAACTCACCAATCCTAGATGCAAATTTTTGTCCATCAGAAGGTGTAATGATTTTTGTATAAGAACTAGAAATATCACTAAAGTTGTGTCGTAATAGGTATGATTTTAAAAAGTGCTCTTCATAACGGTTCATACTTTTTTCATCATTTTTCATTTCTTCCCATTCTTGTGGGAATAAAATTGGAAAATTTTGAGGGTATTCCCCACTGAAAATTGCATTTCTCGAAAAAGGTGTGGCAGTAGGTAAAATTGAAAGATGATACTCTGTTTGAGTATTGAAGTTCTCATACAGAATTTTCTCCATGGCTTTCCACTGGTCTGCACGGAGGCAATCAATAACAATAAATACAACATCTTTCATATCTTCCAACAATGGCTTAATATATGCTGAAAGTATATCCGGTGATGTAATTACGTCAGATGAATCTGAAATTAGATGAGTATATTCAGATTCAATAAATTGAGAAAATCGTCTATTGGCATTCTCTTTTTGCTCATTTAGAAGTTCCCCTAAGCCATGATCACCCAATTCATCAAAGCGTAACTCCCATTTAGTAAGTGACTCAAAAAGAGAATACCAGTCATTTAAATCGCTTGCATCTGAAATTTGCTGGCTTAACTCTTGAAAATCTTTCAAAAACCCTTGAGTAGCAAAATCACTTTGAATCTTTTTTGTTTCTAAAACATTTTTACAAGCCAATAATATCTGGCTTGGGTTCACAGGTTTAGTGAGATAGTTTGTAATTTGAGAGGCAATAGCCTCCTCCATCAACGATTCTTCTTCATTTTTAGTAATCATTATTACCGGAATATTAGGAGAAATCTCTTTAATATGATTTAAGGTGGTAAGTCCATCTAGTCCCGTCATCATTTCATCCAATAGAACTAAATCAAATTGAGACTGTTCTACTTGTTGAATTGCATCTTCACCTGAGTACACCGATGTAACGGAATACCCTTTGTCTTCTAAATACAGAATATGAGGTTTGAGCAAATCTATTTCGTCATCTGCCCAGAGGATGTTGCCTTTTTTTGTCATTATTTTGATGTTAGTTTAAATGTACCATCCCAATCTTTTCCGGGAGAGTTGGCTTTAAAGTCTTCACATCGTTTTATATACACTTTACACGGCGTAGTTGGACGGCCAATATAGTCTTCCTCTAATTCATCACATTTTTTAAATTCTGCAATGGCTTCATCCCACTTTTGCTTTGTGTACAGATCAATGGCTTTATCCCATATTGGAAGTATTTTTTTATACACATCTGGTTCTTTCCCTTTTTCGCTTATGAGCTCATAGGTTCTTTCTGGCTCACTTCTTCCTTTAACTACTGCGTAATCAAGCATTCTATAGGTGAAGCGATCTTTTGTAACTTCATAAATTTTACTTCCAACCTGAGTTTCAATACCATATTGTTTTGCACCTGATTCTAGTCTAGCAGTGAGGTTTACGGTATCACCCATCATGGTATAATTCATTCGCATATCAGATCCCATATTTCCAGTAACTAGTGTACCACAATTTACCCCAATTCTATGACGCATATTGTGAACAACTTCTGGCCACTTATCGCCTTCACTTTTCCATTTTTGCCGAAGTTCTTCTAATTTTTCATTCATTTGGCAGCACGTTAGGCAAGCCAAATATTCATGGTCTTCAGTGGGAACAGGTGCACCATAAAAGGCAATTATTGCATCACCAATGTATTTATCTAAAGTTCCCTTGTTTCCTAAAAGGATGTTGGTCATTTCATTTAAATATTCATTCAGTAATTCTACTAATTGTACCGCAGTAAGTTTTTCTGAAAATGTTGAAAAGCTAGCAATATCTGAGAAAAATGCAGTGTTATACCCTTCTTCACCTCCCAATGACGGGGCAGACTTTGACTCATACATTTGGTCTATTAATTCAGGGGATATATAACTACCGAAAGATGCTTTCAAGAATGCCTTATCTTGACCCTCTGTATATAGCTTATAAGAAAGATTTAATCCATATGGCAATACAATTGATAATGCAGGGAAAAGCACTGGAATCATAACAGATTCACCAATTCCAGGAATATCTAATGGAAATTGATTTTGAGTAAAGAAATTTCCAATAGTTTTTAGAATCCAGAAATAATCCCCTACAAACTCACCTATTGAATATGAAAACCATACAATTAATTCACCCAACATTATAGAGAGTGCCACCACTGGTTCTGGCTTTGTAACCAACACCAAGGTGAGTAATGTGAGCAGCATAATAATTAAAATATGTTTTCCTGCATAACGAGAATCATATTCTAAAGTTCCTGTGGGCATTTGAATATAATTTCCATGTAGCATTTGTTGAATCGCATTGGCGTGGATTTCAACACCAGGCATAAGATAATCTTTTCCACCATAAGTCAAATATGGTATGGGTTTTATATCTTGATCCTCTGCAAGTGAAGTACCAATGACCACAATTTTGCCCTTAAATGGATTTTTATCTTTAAATAACATATACAATGGGCTCTCAGTATCAATGTACATATCCATCCAATTAGTATCTTCTAAATACTCGTACATATCAAACATAGGATCATAAGTTGACTCCCCAATTAGATAGTCTTTTGTATCAACAACATTTGATAATGGATATCGATTAAAGGTATTGAATTCACCAGAAACTGGTCCAAAATAGTTTATAGAAAATGTATTTCCAAATCCGTATGTTGGGATTTTTAATGGCCCAATATTTAATGTACGATTCTTTTTGTCAAAGTCTAAAGGAGGCCGCTCAGAAATATCATAAAAATTTAGTACAGATTCTATCCCCAACGTATAGTGAATTGTAGTATCACCAGAAATTGGATAGAACACTCCATATTGACGGTAAAACCCATCGGCGTCAGTGTTAATATTTACTAATCCAATAGGTTGGTTGTTGATGTTTAAGGATTGAGTAGGAGGTAATAAATAGTCTGGAGGAATACGGGTTGGTTCAATTTTTTGAGCAGATGAAAGAACGACTTTAGTACCCTTAGATTTTGCATACTCAATGGCTTCAACTAATATTTCATCACCATCATTTACATCGAATCCTTCAATATTTTGATTTTCAATATAACTTTTCAAATTTTGAGTTTGATGATCAGGTTTATCAAACATTAGATCAATTGCCACCACTTTAGCGCCTGCATCAGCAAGGTTTTTTACGGCGCGTGCCCAAATTGTTCCACGACTATATGGCATTGGCTCGTTAATAAGCCTAAATGATTCATCATCAATTTCTACAATTACAACATCTAATCCCTTATCCCAAGTTCCATTTTGATTTATATCTTGGCATTCAACATACTCCGTGCATGCTCCATTATGACAAATTTCGCCCATGCGGTCGCATTCACATGCATCTATAAAGAATTCCCCTTCATTCCAAAAACCGTTACCAATATCTTCAAATTCCTCGCCTAGATTCCATATTCCATCTTCATTATTATCAGTAAAGGGTTCTGCATCATCCCATTTTCCATTTTCATTATCATCACGGAATAGCTCATCGTCATCATATATACCATTTCCATTGTCATCTCGAAAAAGTTCACTATCACTCCACATTAAATTTCCATTAAGATCGGTAAAGGGTTCACCATCATCCCATTTACCATTGCCTTTGTCGGTAAATTCCTCGCCAAAATCATAAATATTATTCAAACATTTTTCTTCAGTCCAACAGCCTACACCTTCTCCAGAAATTGCATCAATTCCATCATCCCATTTACCATTGCCATTCAAATCATCGAAATTTTCATTATTGGGCCACGCACTTTTTACATCAATTCCTGAAAGTGGTCCTCTCAATTTAAATTTAAGGTCAATAAGTTTAAGCTCTAATGATTCAAGTTGGCCACTAAAATGAAGGCCAAAAACAATTGCAATTGATGTAATTCCTATAAGAATTGATGGAAGGAAGCCTTTTAGTTTTTCAATGATTTGGTCCATTTATCTCCTAAAGTGTATATAATAATTTTGCTCTGAAAGACGTATTTAAATTAGTGTTAGATTCATTAATAGTTTTACGATTTATTCCATAATACCAATTTAATTGAAATACTTTAAAAATTGAGTGTACACCTGATAATGTTAATCCATTATCTGAGAATCCAGTATTCCCCTCACCCCACGCAAAGTTTAATGTTGCACTCATATTTTTAGCAAATTGATATTTTTTTCGAATCAGCTTAAAGCTCAATCGTGAAATATCTTGTTCATGTAAATATTCAGGATGTGCATCAGTTGCAACACCAGAACTAAATGATGATTTACTATATGAAATATTTGAATCCCAGTTGGTTGAATGTCGAGAAAACATGCTTAAGCTCATATTTTCAGATTGAGATTGTGGCGAGTAATAATCTTCATTATAATCCAACTTCTTTTCAAAAATTACATCCTCCTTATCTGAAGTAAACAGGTTAAGGCTAAGTTGGTTTTCACCAATAAAATTAAAGGTATTTGTGATGGAAATATTCAATTGTTTAGTAAGCGTTTCTACACGATCATCTGTAATGATTGTGTCATTTTCTGTGGACTCGTCCTCATTTTCGATGATGATTTGATCAATTCTTTCTTTTTCACTTTTTCGATGATTAGAATTAAATCCAAAATTGAACGTAGGTAAACCTGCACCAGGATAAAATCCCAAATTCCCTTCATATTTTGTTGTAAATATTGAGTTTTCATCGCTTTCTTCAATACCATCTTCTTTCTTTGAATATTTTACAGAGAGTATCATTCTATTTCCCATAGCCCTAACTCTATCAGAAAATTCTTTTAAACGCGTATTTGTTTGAATGTATGGATTTACTAACGAATTAAATTCAGGTCCAATTTGCACATATTTATAGGCAAGTTGATGCCCTGCATAATTCATTTTAGATTCAAAGTGATACACCATGGAAGGCATATTGAAAATTTTGCTCAGCGTGGTAGCATCCTCAGAAATATCAAAGGGAATTAATGGTACCTGATTTATTCCTAATTCAAACAAATCTGAGTAAGTTAAGAAATCATCAGGGATTTCATGAAGTCCCATAAATTTGCCATCTAATACTGAGTCTGCTGCGAGAGTATCTAACTCCTCAATAGTTGTGATGGATTCCCAAATATTTTGATTCAATAAACTAAAGGTGAAGCCCGTATTGATCTTAACTCTATTTTTGTCAAAACTAAATTGAACGTCTGACCCCAAAATAAAATTATCTTTTGGCTTATTCCCTTCCCAATGCTTTTCAAGAACAGATAACTCATAAGTATCAGTAAATATTGAATTTAAATTGGATTTCAAATTTTCATAGATGATATAATGTGATGAATCCTTCTCATAAAATAAATCTGATTCTTGATTGCTTACATTTTCCCATAATCCTGTGGGAATTTCTATTTCTGCCCCAGGTAAATAATTATAGATAGAAAGGGTATTATCCTTTGCCTTAATTAAATCCAAATTGAAATACAATTTTTGAGGGATTCCCATACCCATTTTCAATGCATAAATATCACGCTTAAAGGTATAATTATCTCTGGATAAGTAAATCACTCCGTTTTCATCATTTTGTGGAACTAGATAGTTTGAAATGAGCATGGAATTGTTTGTCACATTTCCCTGAATTTCGTGGGCAAGTTCTCCTTTTATGAAGTTAAAATTAAAAAATTTATACTTTACTTCTGTACCAACCCCTCTCACCTTGTTCCCATTCATTGCATACTTATTTATTCTGGGGAAAAAGTCACCCAAATAAAATTTTATATTATCATTTCTAAAGGTGAATGAATATCGATTACGGGTCTGTTTCTCACTATCATCTAAAGAGGTACGTAATCCCTTAACTTTAACTCTCATCCAGTCTAAATCTGCTTCATACATTAAATTTAAATCTTGGATTGAATTTGAAAAACCGTCAATCGTAGAAGTTGAATATGTAGACCAAACTTTCCCTCGTTGTTCCATCATTTGGGAAATCCAATTAATTTGTATAGGATCAATTGTATTAAACTCCCATTGTATGGGATTATATAATTGCCCCAGATTGTTTTTCATTTCAATGCGGATTCTATGCCTACCTTTTTTTAATTGGGGATAATATAAGTTAATATGTGTAGGACTCCGTTGCATTAAATGTGAAATATCTATTTCATCTATAAAGAGTTTTATACTTTGAGGATCAACATTACTCATTGAAAAGTAGGAGAGGATGATATATACTTCATCTGAGGGTATAATTGAATTTGGCATCGGTGACATGATGAGAGCATTGGTTTCTAGACCACTAAGTTCACCAGGATTTATTGAAGGTGATAACTTTTCACCCTTCTCTTCAACTTCAATGGGTACTTCAATCAAAAATGGATTTGCATAGGGATTATCTGCTGGCAGTGAAAGTAATCCTCCATCAGAGAATTCTGTCACAATAAAATATTGAACATTTGATTCTTCTGTAAAATAGCCTGGAATTTTTCCCAAGAACTGATTTCCCCCAATATGTTCTAAGGGGGATTCTATAAAATTGATTTGACCATCATTTTTGTACATTAAAAATACATTATTAATTAGCCTTGATTCTGGAGCATCAATATAGGCTTTAATTTCTACTGCATTCCCTGGAAATGTGGATGAGATAACTTCATGCTCAATAATTGCAGGAAATAAACTACAAAGTGAAAAAAATAATATAATGAATAACCGTGTAATAAAATTACTCCACGTAGTCAATAATGAGTACTTTTTCTTCACCAAGACTATTGGTTAATTTAATTTTTAGTCGATGCTCTTGATCACCTGTTTGCTGAACCGTTGGTTGAGCTTGTGTAGGAATATTTATTCCTGTTTCAATTTCTTTTTCAGTTAACTCTCCCATTTCAGCTTCAAGATTCTCTAGAGCCTGTAATTCTAATGGCAATGTGGGCGCAATAGTAAGCCCACCATCATTAGATGAAGACACGGTAAAATTCTCATCCAATACAATGGATGAACCCGTTTCTGAATTTGTAATTTCAACTTGTCCCTCTAATCCTAAAAACAAATCAAATTCAGGCGTGGATTCAAGCCAAAAACGAGTACCTTTTACCGTTGCCACAGAATTGGGTGTAGAAATAATAAATGACTCATTTCTTTGCGGATTAACATCCAATTTCATTTTCCCAAATGCAAGGTTAATTTGCTTAGATATTTTTCTATTTTTTACCGATCCTTGAATATAAACTTCAGAATTACGATGAACTTTAATTGCACTTCCATCATCCAAATAAACAACTTTAGTAAAACCATCTTTTCCAGTTTGAATTAAATCTTGGTTAAATAAAGATTTACTGATGACTAGCTGAGAAATTGAGTCTTTAGCAGAAAATGGAGAATAGTTTACATCACCCTTTTTCTTTAACACCAATGCTAGACTACTTCCACTTGTGAACACAAGTGAACTCATCAATGTTATAATAATGAATCTAGAATAATTTTTCATTCTACTTTCACAGATTTTACTTCAATATTTCCCTGGTTCAGTTTTGATAAAATATCATAAAGATTTGATATTGTCACTTGATTACCATCCACAGTGATTTCTGTAATTTCTTTTGTATATGAACTTAGCTCACCATTTGTATCAAAGAATGAACGATAATTATCATCGCCAATAAGGCTTTTTATAGCATCTAAATGAGGTGAAACAGAAGCAACATTCCCCTCAAAAGCATGAATTTTAAATACAAATATGTCACTGAATAGTTCTTCGGTGCCCACCGTTGTTTCATAAATCCTTCGTAATTGCCATGCATAATATTTCCCCGGTTGTAAAGATTCAGCATCTAATACTGGATATTGAAAACTAGATAAATGAGAATCTATAGAAAAATACTGTTGAGTCTGATCATTTGGAAGCAGTGAGTTTGATTCTATGGCATCATTTAAATTTGAGTGAATGGAAGGATTATACTCACATAAACGAATAGAAAGATTACAATTTTCTGTACTACAATTATCACTTTGCCACGTAAAAACAGGATATTGAGTAAACTCAATGGTTTGGAGAGTATCATCCACTTCACCTCCAGGAGTTAGCAATTCAATATACTGAGGTTCAAATACATCAATAGTTCGGGAAACTTGATCGATAATATCCACACCTGCCTCATCAGAAGAAAGAATTGCATCGAATATATATGATCCATCAGGAATTTTACCGGACAGTAATATAGAATTTATTATTGTTTGTACATCTTTATCCGTTGATTCTGCTCCAAGGGTATATTCTATTCTTTCCGACTCAGCACCTGTAATAGAATTTGTGCTAAAGTCCATATCCGTATTTTTAAAATTTAGAGCATTTATAATCTGAGAAAATTTGAATTTAGAGTAGAGGAATTGTTCATACTCATTAAACCCCAATTGGGGAGAGTAAATTGAAATTGAAAATTGTAGATATAAATTTAAATTTGACTGATTATAGCAATTATTATCTGATGATGAAATAGAATAATCAAATAATAGAACATCCGTAGCACCAGTGTTTACATTGATTGCACCTAAATAAAATGCAACAATTTCATCATTAAAATAGGATTCTTGAATAGAAAAAGAACTGATATTGCAATCATCTTGTGCAGTGGCAATAGATGAAAAGCAAAAAATAAAAAGAAGGTGAATAAAGTGCCTAATTCTTGAGGGAAAACACATCTTTTAAAATAGACCTCAACACAGGTGAATTCAAACATTAAAGTAGATAAAATGAAAAACCCCTGACTTTCGTCAGGGGTTTTAAAAGTTACCGGCAACGTCCTACTCTTCCACACTAGTCTCCCGTGCAGTACCATCGGCGCAATAAGGCTTAACTTCCGAGTTCGGGATGGGATCGGGTGTACCCCCTATGCCATTGTTACCGGATAAATTTGTGTTAGTTCTGTAATATGTCTGAAAATCTAATTGCAATAAATAATATTTGATTAAGTCTCACGACTAATTAGTATCACTCGACTGAATATGTTACCATACTTACATCTGTGACCTATCAAACCAGTAGTCTACTGGAAGTCTTTAGTCTCCAAAGAGAAGGGAAATCTTATCTTAGGATGGGTTTCGTGCTTATATGCTTTCAGCACTTATCCCTGCCGAACGTAGCTACCCTGCAGTGCCGTTGATACGACAACAGGTACACTAGAGGTTCGTCCACTTCGGTCCTCTCGTACTAGAAGCAGATTCCTTCAAATTTCCTACGATCGTAGAGGATAGGGACCGAACTGTCTCACGACGTTCTAAACCCAGCTCG
>CAYFMU010000008.1:82619-83133 GCA_964344315.1 uncultured bacterium
TACCTTTTATCCGATTAGCGACGGCCCTTCCACACGGGACCGCCGGATCACTAACTCCTGCTTTCGCACCTGCTCGACCTGTCAGTCTCGCAGTCAAGCCACCTTATGCGTTTGCACTCTACGCACGATTACCGACCGTGCTGAGGTGACCTTTGAGCTCCTCCGTTACATTTTGGGAGGAGACCGCCCCAGTCAAACTACCCACCAGACACTGTCCCAACACCTGATTCAAGGTGCATGGTTAGACTTTCAATAATACAAGGGTGGTATTTCACGGATGGCTCCACGAACACTAGCGTGCCCGCTTCAAAGCCTCCCACCTATCCTACACATGTAGGATTAAAAGCCAATATCAAGCTGTAGTAAAGGTTCACGGGGTCTTTCCGTCCTTCTACGATTAGCCGGCATCTTCACCGACATTACAATTTCACTGAGTTTCTGGTCGAGACAGTAGGGAAGTCGTTACACCATTCGTGCAGGTCGGAACTTACCCGACAAGGAATTTCGCTACCTT
>CAYFMU010000009.1:0-72052 GCA_964344315.1 uncultured bacterium
ATTGACATCTTAGATATTGTAAGAATTGTGAATATTGTGCTAGGGAATGGTTAATTTTTTAATTTTTATATTTATAGGAATTATTTTACCTCAAGATATTGAGGGTTGTACCGATTCCAACGCACTAAATTGTGATAATAATCCTCCAACTATGGAGGAAGATGAGTCGGCAGATTGGTGGAACCATTGTGCTACTTGCCCAGAAACACCATGTAATGGTTTTTATAATCCTGAGGCTAATATTGATAATAATTCATGCCAATACAATCAAGTACCCACGTGGGAAGAAATAGAATTTCAAGTTACACCAGGTCAAATTCAAATTGACTGGTCTAATTTTGTTCCGCCTGTTGAAGATATTGATGCCTTTGTAATTCAACGTTGCCTTGAGGATGGAACTTGTGCATTCGTCGAAGAAGCATCAAATACCGATACCTATTTAGAAACCACCATCATCGATTATTATGATTGGGAAAGTGGTGAAAATCTAAATTATTACATGGGTGTTTTCTATTCTAATAATGGGTGGTGGAGCCAGGCAAAGGGGAAATATAATTTTTACTTAGGATGCATGGATCCCTACAGCCCTAACTATAATCCAGATGCTTTAGTTGATGATGGAACTTGTGGTAGTATTGATGTTTTATTGGGTGATGTAAATGGTGATGAAATATTAAATATTTTGGATGTGGTACAAATTGTAAATTTTGTTTTGGGGCAATTAGAATTTGATGAAACTCAAGTAATTGCTTCTGATATTAATGAAGATGGTATTACAAATATCCTAGACATCGTCACTTTAGTAAATATTATACTCTCATAGATTGGATTATAAATCATACCTTAAGGAATACTATCTTAAAAAAGGGTTAATCCTTATTGATATATTCCTTATAATTGCATTAATTCAATATTTTATATTTGGAGGATCATTTAATGAAATGATTCTGTGGATAAAAGGATTTTTCCAATTTTACTTTTAATATAAAAAAGACCTTATCAAAGGTCTTTTTTATCTTCTGACACCATCTTTGCTCTCGAGGGAATTGGTTCTAATCGATGTCGATTAAATGCCCATACTCCAACATTAAATGCGCCTAATATTAAATGGAACGTTGAACTGATTTCATTAAATACATACAAATTATAAATTCCAATGATCAAATTAAACCAAATTATTAGACTTAGATAGCTCTTCCTCTCTTTCTCAGACATTTTATCTCCCTAGTTTGTTGTTAAAATACTTGTAACAAATTATGGGGTATTTCGTTCCTAAAAATGATTCCACATCACAAAAAATATTATATTTTTAAAAATGAGATGTACATCACATCTTTCCTCATTGAGTGGTTTGTATCACAAATTTAAAATTTAGTTAAATCTAATTTAGGATCGAATTTGAACGTTGAAAGGAAGTAACATGCAAAACTATGATAGAGATATACAATCAGCTGACTACTTGTATATGGTATGTCGCCAAAATCCATTGCTTGTTATTTCAACAGAGAGTGGTGTGGGGAAGTACAAGTTTAGTTGTATTGGATTTAAACATCGTCGAATGCTTTTAGAGTTTACATTAATGATTGATGCAGATTTTGAGGATTCACAGACTATTCACGATGATATTGGAGATAAGTATTATTTAACCATTGACCAATATTTGAACGCCTATAAAAAATCTGCTTGTGCATAAGATTTGCCTGTAAAGGAAGGGGGAATATCTCCCTTATACAAAAGAGCTTTTCATTTTTGAAAAGCTTTTTTGTTTTACATCAAAGATGAAGATAGTAAATTTCCAACATGGAATTACATACTTACATGCAAATGGTGGCTGGAAATAAACCGCTATATTTTATAATTTTAGTAATTGGTTCTGCAATAGCTGCAAAAATTACAGATTATATTTTATCTCGAATAATATCTCAAATTGTATCAAAAACAGAAACATCTTTTGATGATAAAATTGTAGACGCACTTCACAAACCGATCTATTATACGGTATTCTTTCTGGGAGTATATGTTGCATCGGATATTGTGCATATACCTGAAAATGTTGAGTTTATATTGTATGGCATTTTTAAAACGGTGGTCGTTGTAGTATGGTCTTCTGCTATATTTAAAATTTTTATTCAACTGATAAAATGGTCGTCTCAGCGTAGCAGTACAAAAAAAATAATTCAAAAGCGGACACTGCCTTTATTTGATAATATGGGGAAATTAGCCATTTTTGGTGGGGCAATTTATTTCATTTTATTGAGTTGGAATATTGATGTAACTGGATGGGTAGCGTCTGCAGGAATTTTAAGTGTCGTGGTCGGTTTTGCAGCAAAAGATACGCTTTCGAACTTATTTGCAGGAATTTTTATCATGGCTGATGCTCCTTATAAAGAAGGAGACTATATCAACTTAGATGCAGGTGAAAGAGGATATGTTAGAAGTATTGGAATTAGAAGTACTCGAATAATGACACGCGATGATATAGAAATAACTATTCCCAATTCAGTGATTGCCAATTCTAAAATTGTGAATGAAAGTGGTGGACCCCATGAACAGGAAAGAGTTCGCATCACCATTAGTGTTTCATATGAAAGTGATGTTGAAAAAGTAAAATCAGTGTTGAAAGAAATTGCAACCTCTTCTGAAAATGTATGCAAAAGCCCTGAACCTCGTGTAAGATTTAGATTTTTCGGAGATTATGGATTAAACTTTCAACTACTATTTTGGATAGAAAAACCAGAACTTCGCGGTCGAGTTGTAGATGAGTTGAATACCACAATCTTTTATCGTTTCAGAAAAGAAAAAATTGATATCCCATACCCACATCATGTGGTAGAGCTCAACCAGAAATAAATGATAAAAAAATATAAGATCATTATTTTATTGGTATTTGCCATGCTTTGTGTGAGTATATCCCCTATTCTTGGTCGGTTACTTTCAAATGTTCCATCCGTTGGTATTTCATTCTGGCGAATGGCTATAGGTGCATCAATTTTATGGCTGTACTCAAGTATATTCCCTCAAGGTTCGCTGTCTACAAGAAATAGAAATTTTACTGTTTTGGGTGGTATTTTTTTAGGGATCCACTTTCAATTTTTCTTTGAATCTATAAAACTTACCACAGTTGCAAATGCAACTTTTTTAGGAACTCTTGCCCCATTATTTACGCTATTTCTGGAGAAATTTTGGCTTAAACGTAAAATTGGTCCACAAATGATTTATGCTTTGATTATTATATTCATTGGATCGGTAATAATCATTGGAAATCAATTTGATGTATCGAGTAATTATACTAAGGGGAATTTATATGCACTTATATGTTCATTTTGGATTTCATTAGCATTTATGATTTCTGAAAATGTACGAAAAGAAGCTGGCACTATTGGCTATAGTCGCACGTTGTTTACGTCTGCAGCATTTACCCTATTAATGATTTCCTTTTACAATGGTGATCCCCTTATTGGATATAGTAAAGCTGATTATTTTGGGTTATTTCTACTGGGATTAGTTCCAACCATTTTTGGACATAGTACCCTTTACTACACATTGAGATATGTTCAGCCAACGGTTGTTGCATCCTTTCCATTAGGTGAGCCCATTATTGCATCAATTCTTGCTTATTTTATATTTGCAGAGTCTATTGGGATGTCAATTTATGTGGGTGGTACATTAACATTAATTGGATTATTGGTTTTAGCCAGAAGTAAAACACAATAATGTGACGCCTATCAATTTAGGATATAGGGGGAAGTCATAAGTTACATTGTAGGGCATATGAGTTCTATCTCTATCCTCGCTCTACTCCTCATTACCCTCATGGCTTTGATGAACGTTGTAGCTTCCTTGAAAGAGGAAGCTACTCTTTTTTAGAAATAAAAAAAGCCTCGGAATTTCCGAGGCTCATTTAATTAAACAGTTATTAAATATTATTTTGTAACTTTGTTGAGTTTCTTAATTAATTTTGAAACTTGTCTTTTTTCCTTAGCATCGCGGATTTTAAAATACTCTTCAGCGATGGCAATAATTTCATCTGACTTTTCTTGGTTGTATTCACCTTTTTCAATTTTGGCTAGATGATTTTCTAATTCAGAAATAAGGGTACTGTCATAGTTTAGCCACATCTTGCGACCTTTTAATTGACCCTTTTCTTTTTTAACATCTGTTCCAGAAAATAAAAAACAGAATGAAATTAAACACACAATGATCTTAATCATAACACCTCCTAAATAATTTTGTTTTATATTTTTCCAAGAATATAAAACAGTTCTCCTCACACAGTCTCAATGTAATAAATAGGGTGGTTATAACACAAGGGAAATTGTAGGGGAAAAGATGACAGGAATGCGAGTGGTTTATAAAAAAAACAAAAACCCACGCATCGTGGGTTTTTGCACCTCCTCCAAAGTTGTAATATGTCTATAGAGTTATGACTTCTTTCCTCTCCAAGAAAAAGTACTTATAAACTACATACCACAACTACAATATATAAAAAATCAAAAACAAACGTCAATAACGATGACACAATATAAAAACTTTGTAGGGGAAATACCTACAAAAAGTAGTAGAAAAATGTAGAATAATAGTTTCTCGAGGAGAGTTAAAATAAAAAGGCTCCACATAAAGTGAAGCCTTAAATATTGCTCCGGTACCTGGACTCGAACCAGGGACACGTGGATTAACAGTCCACTGCTCTAACCAACTGAGCTATACCGGAATATATAAAAATGCTGTTTTGTACAGCCCAATAATTTAAAGCTAATTATGTTTTGTGATACAATATTATTTTGAGTTTTAGAATGCTTTTTTTAACAATTCACATGTTTCAATCAGGCCATCAACTTGAACTTTTGTATGACCAATAATTGGCATAAAATTTGTATCACCATTCCAACGAGGGACAATATGTAAGTGAAAATGTTCATCAATTCCTGCACCTCCAGCTTTGCCTATATTGGCACCCATATTGAATCCTTCGGCGTTCATTTCTTTTTTCATATACCGCATGAGTAATGATGAAAAATTCATTATTTCGCTTTGAGTTTCAGTAGGAAGCTCATCAAAGTCTGAAATATGATGAATGGGGGAAATCATTATATGCCCATTATTATATGGATATAAATTCATCATCACAAAAGCAGTAGAACCCTTATGAACTAATAGCCCATCATCAATATGGAGTTTAGAGCAAAGTACACATTTATCAGCGGGAGTATCATCTCGTTTTATATACTCCATTCTCCACGGTGCCCAGAGTTGATCCATCAATGAGCCGCCGCTCTATCGGCTTTGTATTGAGATATTACTTGTTCAGCTTCAGTATGTGGCATGTCTTCATAATGAGAAAATCCTTGCCTAAATAAACCACGACCACTGGACATAGATCGTAATGCAGTGGAGTAGTCTTGGAGATTTGCTTGCGGTACTTCTGCATTAATAACCTGAAAATGACCGTCAGCCTCCATACCTGAAACCCGACCGCGACGAGATGAAATATCACCCATTATATCACCCATTACATCTTCTGGTACCTTCACTCTTATCTTATAAATTGGTTCTAAAAGTTTAGGCCTAGCATTATCAAATGCTTCTGTAAATGCGTGCCGACCCGCAATTTGGAATGCCATATCATTTGAATCAACAGGATGCATTTTCCCATCGTAAAAGTCAATTTTTAAATCCACAACTTTGCAGCCTGCAAGAATCCCTTCACTGCACACTGAATCAATTCCTTTTTCAACAGATGGTACAAATCCCCTATCTACATTTTGCCCAACTAAAGAATGCTTAAAGTCTATACCTTCTCCTCGCTGTGCAGGTGTGATTTTTAACCATACTTCTGCAAATTGGCCTGAGCCACCAGATTGTTTTTTATGCCGATATTTGGAATCTGCATTAGAGGTAATGGTTTCTCTATAAGGCACTTTGGGCTTTTCTTGATCAATCTCAACTCCAAAACGATTTGTGATTCTATGAAGCACTAACTTCAAATGTGATTCACCTTGACCTGAAACGATAGTTTGGCCCAATTCAGGATCAACTCTATATTCAAATGTGGGATCTTCTTCATGCATCACAGAAAGACCCGTAGCAATTTTCTCTTCATCACCCCGTGATTTTGGTTTCACCGCAATGCTCATATTTGATGAGGGGAATTTAATTTTTGGTAAAACTATAGGGCTTGAAGCAGATGCTAATGTATCACAGGTATGAGTATTTTTCATTTTTAATGCAGCTCCAATATCACCCGCAATAAGTCTAGAGGCTTCCTTTTTATCCTTACCATTCATATAATATACTTGGCGAAGTTTTTCAGTTTGGTCACGTGTAGAGTTTAACAAATCATCTCCAGGCTTTACGGTTCCAGAGTAGACTCTAAAAAATGAAAGCTCTCCCAAATGTGCTTCACTCATGGTTTTGAACACTAGTCCTGCCACATGGTCATCAACAGATACACCATGTCTAACTTCTTCATCAGATCCAGGTTTTGTGCCTACTACTTCACTAAAATCACCCGCACATGGGGCATACCGTGCAAGAATGTCCATCATCCGTTGTACACCAATATTATTTTGTCCTGAAACACAAAAAACAGGAATTAAACCTTCATTCATAAATGCTGCATGTAAACCACTACGTAACTCAGATTCGGTAAGTTCACCATTTTCAAAGAAGGTTTCTAATAGAGTATCATCTGATTCTGCTATTAGTTCTATAAGTTCATTATGAAGTGAATCTAATCTCTCAGCCCAACTGCCATCGGCACCAGCTTCCTCATACTTTCCCGACCCATCTGTTTTAAAAGTAAATATTTCTTTTCTTAATACATCTGCAACTTGATGAAATTGTTCTCCCTCTTGGACAGGAATCATAAATGGGAAAACAGTTCGACCAAATCGATCTTGTAATTTTTGGAGAACGGTGTTAAAGTCTGATTGTGAATTATCAATCATATTTACAATAATTAATCGTGGAACTTCAAATTCATCTTTAGCATATTCCCATGCTAATTCAGTGCCTACTTCTATTCCATGTGCGCTATTGATAACTACTCCTGCAAAATCTGCAACTCGTAATGCCGATTTCAATTCTCCTTGAAAATCAAGAGAGCCAGGCGCATCCAATACATTAAATTTTTTCTCAAGCCATTCAAAGTTTAATAGCGAAAGAGATATTGAATGTTGATCTTCAATTTCATAATCATGATAGTCTGATGCCGTTGTCCCCGACTCAATATTGCCCATTTTATGGATTAGCCCAGCATTTAATAACATAGATTCGGTAAGGATTGTTTTCCCTGAAGAAGAGTGCCCAACCAAAGCCAAATTGATGATATTTTGTGTTGTATATTCTTTCATGATAGTACCTCCTTAAATATAAAAATCCGATGTTATCCATCGGATTTTTATATAATTAAACTCTTATTTCTGCCCAACACATGAGAATGCATTGGGCGTTGAACTTTCGCAATTTTATTTATCTTTGAATAATATTTCATATAGACATTGCACCTTTAAAAGGGGGATTAAACTAACAAATTTAATGTATTGATGCAAGTCTTTGTTAAAAAAGTGTAGAAGAACGTTTCTCTTCAATCATTTGTCGAATAATGGGCTTCATTGTAAGATTAGAAATATCAAGTTCTGAAAAGATTTCTGCTAGGAGTTTTATTTTTTGTTCAATGGGTTTGTTTTTGTTTAAAACGATGAATGGTTTTTCTTCAAGGATGCAGTAACCCCCAGTAAAACTACCTTTCCCAGATATAATTTTTATATCTAATTGCTCAGCTAGTTTTTCAAATTCTTCATATTGCTGCGTTGGCTTTATAAGTACTCATCCTTGTTCATAGATTCTAACATTTTTACAATTGTTTTAACTTTTTCAGATTCAGCATGGGGCATGATGAGTGTAACATCCATCATATTAACAACAGTTAAATTTTCAACACCAATTAAGGTGGTGAGACGATTTGGACTTATAACAAAATTATTTTGAGAGTCGACACTTACCACTTCTCCATCGTGGACAGACCCTTTAGAATTTTTGTCTAAGATATTAAACAATGATTGCCATGAACCTAAATCACTCCATCCAAAGTCGGCTTTTATGGTATATACATTTTCAGCTTTTTCAAGAATGCCATAGTCAATACTCTCAGATCGAATAATTTCCCATTCTCTATCTAAGACCACATCGAATTGACTAGAATTCATCGCATCATAAATAACGTCTAATGAATCATGAAGCTCACACATATGAGTTTTCATTTCGATGAGGATTTGATCTGCTTTCCACACAAATATTCCTGCATTCCATAAAAATTCACCGCTTTCAAAAAAGTTTATGGCTGCATCTTTATGAGGCTTTTCTGCAAAGGTTTTTACACTGTAAATCTGCTCATCCTCTTGGGGATTAAACTGAATATACCCATATCCAGTTGCAGGATATGAAGGTTTAATACCAATGGTCATGAGCACATTTTTTTCTTCAACAAAATCAGCAGCAGTATGGATAATTTTTTTGAATTCGATATTATCTTGAATTAAATGATCTGCAGGGTATATGGCCATAATTGCATTGGGATTTTGCTTGTAAACATATAATGCTGCTAACCCAATTGCGGGTGCTGTATTTTTTCCAGATGGCTCCTTAATAAAATTAGATGATGGAATTTTTGGAATTTCTTTTTTGATTTGTTCACATAAACTTGGAGATGCAACAATAAAAATTTTATCTGCAGAATCGATTTCTTTTATACGGTCAACAGTCTGCCGAATAAGCGTATCATTTCCAATAAGATTTAGCAATTGCTTTGGAAGATCTTTTCGGCTTCGTGGCCAAAACCGAGTTCCTGAACCCCCCGCCATAATTACATGATACATTAAAATTTACCTTTGTCTTTATATTTCATATCGATTTGAATGCCCTCAACCTCCCAGCGTGCACGAACGTCTATGGTATCGGGGTAAAGTGTATACGTTGCTGCAGATGTGTAGGGATTCCATACACCTGAAAAATAAGTATTTTCTATTTTAGTTTTGGTCTTTTCAAATGTAAAAATTTTGTATTCTCCAGAGGGTAAATTTTCAAATTTGAAAAATGAATTTGCATGAATAAATGTATGTTCACTAGAATGAATCTCTGTTGCCTTTACGATAACATCTTTTGCAGGATAGTTAACAATTTCACCACTAATTTTACCGCCTACAATTTCAGGTGTAGAATTAGACTCAAGAGTTAAATCCTGAATGGAAATTAGAGAATCCTCCATTATGTTTCCATACATATCACTTACATTTTCCCCTAAAAATTCCACATAATTTAAACTTCCTATCATTGCAGTAAGGATTTGATTTTCAAAAGTATATTCAACATTTATTTTCAAGGAATCTTTACTGGAAAATATTTCAAACTCAGGTTGAAGATTAATTGCTTCACTAAATTCTAAAATGAGGGAAGAGTCTTCAATTGATTTTGTAATTATTGATGGTGGGATGGTATCTAAAGGTGGATCAAACAAATAATGGATTGCTGGCACATCATATTCAATCAGACGATTAAACAAATTTGGATGTACTGAAATTGTATCATTTATAATTGTACATTGGGAGTTATCATCAAACTGAATTTGAGAAGTGGTGCCATCATCAAATTTCAAATATCCAAAATTATTATTAACAAGTTCTAATCCCACACTCTTTTTAGATTCTAATGGTTCATCCATAAAAATTTTAATTTTTGATGTTTGGTTTTCTCCTAATGAGATGAATTGTCGATCCAACATACCATATCTATTTGTATGGATAGATTTTTCAGGAATTTGAGAGTTACCTTCTGATGCAAACAATGTGTATCTATTTGGAATGAGGTATAAAAAACTAAATCGACCAATAGAATCTGCTTCAATCGTTTTTATATAATTTAGTGAATCTTTTGAAAAATATGAAAAAAGCGAAACAGATGTAATACTCTCGAAATCAAAGTTATCTAAGTATCCCGTGATTGCCCCATTTGGGATTTTATCGCCAGTACTATATATAATTTGTAATCCCTTATTCATCATATTGCCTTGAAAATCTCTAATTTTTCTAGATATATCAATTTGCAATAGTTGATTTTGTTTCCAGTTTTCCCTAGGTGAAATAAAAACTCGATTTCGTCTAACTTTAAGTTTAAACTCATTTTGATTTTCGATAGAAATGGCAGATTTTACAGAAGTAGGATCTACTATCTCACTAAACGTAAGAATTATTTGTTCATTTGATAGAAGGCCTGTACTTTCATTTTCTGGATATATTGAAGTTAAATGAGGGCCGGTGACATCTTTTGGACCTCCCATAGCAGGACCTTGTGCAGCACAAGAAAAAATCAATAGAATATGAAAAGCTAAAAATATGGATTTCATGAGTTGGAAAATTTACAACAAAGAATATTTGGGGTTAAATGTAATTCAATTTTGGGACAAGTTAAAGGGGAGTTCACCTAAATAAGTTAGCTTTTCTTTATCCATTTTAATATTGATGACATTGACATTTAGGCCATTTTTATATGCATCTAAAATTGTTTGTGAAAATTTTAGATCTCGTTCCCATTGAGGGGTAAACGAGGTTGCATCAGAGCGTTGAACTACAAACAATACCATACATTCAATTTTATCATCTATCATTTCAGATAGATGTTTTACATGACGTGCCCCTCGTTCGGTTACAGCATCTGGAAATTTTGCCACACCATTTTCAACTAATGTAACGGATTTTACCTCAATATATCGTTTGATATTCCCCTTTTTAACTAAAAAATCAAATCGATTATTATCAACAGTTATCTCACGCCTTACAAATTCATAACCACTTAAAAATGGGAACAATTGATTTTCTATCATAAAATGTACAAATTGATTGGGTAGCCAAGAATTTAAAGAAATTAACTCATTTCCAGACCAAACTGCTTGTGTAGAATATTTAGTTTTTCGATTTGGATTATGTTCTTTCTTAATTAAAAGCCGTGCACCAGGAAGAAGCAGTTCTTTAAGCCTTCCCGGATCGGGGAGGTGACTTTCCACTATTTCATCATTAAATTTTACAAGAGTTAAAAACCGGTTTGGCCTTTCCACAAATTCTGCAGGATGAAGTTCCCAATCCAAAGGCATTTCTATCTTTTTTTGTGTTGAAATCATATTAAATTCTACCACGTTATGGATAACTTCTCTAATCATTTCCTTATATCAATGCCACATATGTCGGATCCATTTTTTCAAAAAAGTTTGGTATTTATTTGTGAGCATGATGCCGATGGTGCAATGGGTATAATTGTGAATAAGCCCATGCCTTCAGAAAATGTTCAAGATGTACTTACTCAAACTGGGTTAAATCAATTAAAACCTCTTCCAGATGTTTATTTTGGTGGACCCGTGGGTGTAGATATGGGATTATTTCTCCATGATAATTCTTATCATTCTGAAGGTGAATTGAAAATTGGAAATAAAATTGTACTGACTTCAAATAATCAAATTATCATTGATTTAATTCAAAACTCTGGCCCCTTAAAATACGTGTTTACTTTGGGTTATTCAGGGTGGGGGAAAGGACAGTTAGAGCGTGAAATTGAAGATGGAGATTGGTTGGTGATGCCCGCAGAGAATGAGTTTATTTTTGATTTACCAAATCATCAAAAATGGAAAAATGCTGCCACTCACTTTGGTATTGATATAAATAGTTTTAGTGGTGGTCAATCAGGGAAAGCATAAACTAATTCATTAATCCTTTGTCTGCAAAACTCGTAATTTCATTCCCCGCAATTATTAAATGGTCATGAATAGTTACATCAATTAATGAACATGCTTTCATGAGTCGTTGAGTAATTTTAATATCTTCATTAGATGGATTTGGATTTCCAGATGGATGATTATGAACTAAGATAATTGCCGCAGCATCATACTCAATAATTTCTTTTATGACTTCCCGTGGAAAGACTGCACTTGAGGTCAATGTGCCTATAAATAAGTGTTTAAAATCAATGATTTGATTCCGTCCATTCAATAAAATAATTCCAAAATATTCTCTTCGTTTATCTCTTAATTTATGAATTAAATATTTTTTAACATCGTCAGATGATTTTATAAAATCATTCTGTAAAAATTTAGATTTTAAATATCTCTGTGACACTGCATGAATCAATTGAAGCCCAAAAATATTAGCTGGACCAATACCGTCAACTTTTTGTAGGCGTTGCGGACTTGCCTCCAACACTGCTCGAAATGTACGGAATTCTTTTATCAATAATTTTGCAGTTGATTTTTGATCTCTTCGATTATCGGCAAGTTTTAGGAGAAGTTCTAATACTTCATAATCAAGGAATCCATCAATACCGTTTTGTAGAAAACGTTGGCGTAAGTTTGCATAGTGACCTTGGGGTGACATATTTATTTCCTTTAGACTGTTTTTGTTAAAGCATGCTAACTCGTGTTAGATTTACAGCAAGAAAATAAAACGAAACATCGAAGAAATTAAATAAAAATATGGGCAAGCAATTTAATAGTTTTAAGGAATTTTATCCTTTTTATCTATCACAGCATCAACATCCTATATGCCGCTTATTGCATGTAATTGGCACATTTTGTGTAATATGTATAATCCTAACATCATTTAACTCACCCCCAAAATTATTATTGATGCCAGTGATTGGCTACGGCTTTGCATGGGTGGGACATTTCGTATTTGAAAAAAATAAACCTGCAACGTTTAAAAATCCATTTTATAGTTTAATGGGTGATTTTTATATGTTTTGGAATATTATTACTGGTAGAGAAAAAATTAATTTATGAAAAAAGACATACAAATACAGTCTATTCAATCTCAAGAATTACAATTTCAAGATTTAATGCTACACCGTATTCATGAGATCCTCATGGTTGCCAGCCCATATGATGCTTTTATCTTGGAGGAAGATGGACGCCTCACTGAGCAAATTCTTCATGAGTATTTGGGAATGAATCTTAGTTATGCACCTCGTGTATGGCGTGCTGCAACGGCTACGCATGCATTGGAGCAACTTTCAAAACGACCTTACGATTTAATCATAGTGATGCTAAGAATTGCCGATATGGACCCCATTACATTTGGGAAAAAAGTTAAGGAGCTTTATCCCAATAAGCCCATATTTATGTTAGCATTTGATGAATCAGAAATAAAACAACTTCCTGAAAATTACCATGATGCGATTGACAATGTGTTTATGTGGTCAGGTAATTCTAATGTTTTTCCTGCAATTATTAAATATTATGAAGATAGAAAAAACATAAAACGGGATATTAGAAAAGGGAATGTTCGGGCTATTATTGTCATTGAAGATACACCACGATATTATTCCAATTTACTACCCATGATTTATAAGGAAATTGTTTACCATACTAAACAGCTTATCGATAAGAGTTTAAACAATACTCATCGGCTATTGCACATGCGAGCTCGACCTAAAATATTATTGGCACAAAATTATGAAGAAGCAGAAAAATATTTTAAGCGATATCGAATGAATATATTGGGAATTATTTCTGATATTCGTTTCCCTAAAAATGAAAAAATGACGCCGAATGCAGGAATTCAATTTGCCAAATTTGTTCGTTCTGTTGAGAAGACGATGCCCATAGTTCTACAATCTAACGAAAAGGGAATAAAACAAGAATGTAAAGATTTATCAATTCTATTGTTAGATAAAAATTCTCCTACATTATTTCAAGATCTCCGTGAATTCATGGTATTAAATTTTGGTTTTGGTGATTTTATTTTTAGAAGTCCAAATGGAGAACGAATTGGAAAGGCAACTAATATCCAAGAATTGTGTCAGCAATTATTGGAAATCCCAGAAGAATCATTGGATTATCATGCATCAAATAATCACTTTTCAAATTGGTTGGCCGCTCGCGGAGAACTTACCTTAGCATCACGATTTAGAGAGATTAAAAAATCTGATTTTAATTCATTAGAGGAGAGACGTGAAAATCACATCCGACTTATTCAGGCGTTTCAAAAGGAAAATCGATCTTCACAAGTAATTGATTTTAAAGTAAAATCTGGTACACGATCTGCAAAATTTTTGAGAATAGGAACCGGTTCTCTTGGGGGAAAAGCAAGAGGACTTGCATTTGCTAATCTTTCACTTTCAGAGACTAAATTGGATGAAAAATTTCCCAATGTAGAAATTAGAGTTCCTCGAATTGCTGTAATTGGTACAGATGAATTCGACAGATTTATGGAGGTAAATGATTTATGGGAAGTTGCACTTCATTCAAAGGATAATGATGAATTAGTCGAACTATTTTTAAAGGGAAGACTATCCCGTGAATTGGTACATTCCCTGAAAGAATTTTTGAAAGAAGTTGAATATCCCTTAGCTGTTCGTTCATCAAGTTTAATGGAGGATTCTCAATATCAACCATTGGCAGGGATGTATTCTACATTTATGCTCCCCAATTCGCATGAGGAATTAAAGGAACGTTTAAGCCAAGTATGTGAAGCAGTGAAGCGTGTGTTTGCATCCACGTTTTTCCAAGAACCCAAAACGGTTATGGATAATATCATTCAACGTCACGAAGAAGAGAAAATGGCAGTAATACTCATGGAGTTGATTGGCCAACAACATGGACAACGATTTTACCCTACATTTTCTGGTGTAGCCCAGAGTTATAATTACTATCCAGTTTCGTATATGGAGCGGGAAGAGGGCATTGCATTTGTTGCATTGGGATTTGGAAGAACTATTGTTGATGGGGGAAAGTCCTTACGATTTTCACCACGATACCCCAATATTTTACCCCAATATTATTCCATTCGTTCAACTATTCAAAACTCTCAACATGAGTTTTTTGCTTTAGATTTACATAATGGTGAAAATCCATTGCGAGAAGGTGAGTCTGAAAACTTAAAAATGTATAGCTTAGAAGATGCAGAACAGGATAAAGAATTAAAACATTTGGCATCTGTAGTATGTTCAAATGACAATGTGTTACGTGATTCATTAAAATATGATGGCTCACGAGTTATTACATTTGCATCAATTTTAAAATATAAGCGACTGCCCTTGGCAGATATTATTAATGAATTACTAGAATTAGGATGTATTGCCCTTGGTTGTCCAGTTGAGATTGAATTTGCAGTAAATCTGTTTGATGATGACCGAAAGGATGAATTCACTCTACTACAAATAAAACCAATGGTTATTGGGGGGATGCACACTGCTGAACTCCTTGAGGAAGAATCTATAGAAGATATTTTATGCAAAAGTGATCAAGTATTAGGCGATGGTATTAATCGTGAAATAAAACATATTGTGTATGTGGATCCTGAAAAATTTGATAGAAGTAAAACGCGTGAGATTGCTGAAGAGATTGAACATATAAATGAAAAATTAGGGGTAGAGAATCCTTATATGCTTATAGGTCCAGGGAGATGGGGGAGTTCAGACCCATGGTTGGGAGTTTCTGTCAATTGGAGACAAATTGCCAACGCAAAAGTTATAGTTGAAGTGGGGATGGACAAGCTCAATCCAGATCCGTCCTATGGGAGCCATTTTTTCCAGAATGTGACCAGTTTACAAATTGGATATTTTACCATATCTAAACGTGATCATGAAAAAAATGTAGATTGGGACTGGTTAGCAAAATCATCAGAGAAAGATCGCTCAGAACATCTAAGACTATTAGAATTAAAACATCCATTATATGTACGGATTGATGGTAGCTCTGGAGAAGGAGTAGTGCTTAAACCTAAACCCCCTCGAAAAGAAGAAATGGATGAAGAATTATCTTCTGGAATATAAAGTTTATTAAGGAATAATTATGATTATTGATATTTTTTTACCACTATCATTGGTGTTTATCATGTTTTCGCTGGGTTTGGGATTAACATTTACTGATTTTAAAAATGTAGCACGAGAGCCTAAAGCATTTTTAATTGGTATAATTAATCAGATGCTTATACTCCCAATTGTAGCATTTTTAATTGCAAATATATTTCCATTATCCAATGAGATGGCCGTGGGGTTAATGATATTAGCGTGTTGCCCTGGAGGTGTTACTTCAAACATCATTACCAAGCTAGCTAATGGAGATACGGCATTATCAATTTCTTATACTGCCGTCGTGAGTATAGTTTCAGTTTTTACATTACCAATAATGGTAGGGATGTCTATGCAATATTTTATGGGAGCTGATGCCCCTTCCATAAATATACTTTCATTAGGACTTACCATGTTTTTTGTAACTACTGTCCCAGTATGTATTGGCTTAATGGTGAATTCAAAATTTCATCAATTTGCAATTTCATTTTCACAAACTGCCAATAGAATTTCTACCTTATTATTCATAATAATTGTGGGTGGGGCACTAGCCAGTGAGTGGACAGCATTTATCGAAAATCTCTATGTATTAGGGCCATCAATTGTAACATTGATAGTCATCATGCTATTTGTGGGTTATAATAGTGCCAAACTATTACATCTTAATGAACCCAAAGCTATTGCAGTTTCTATAGAATCGGGGATTCAAAATGCCACTGTAGGGATTACTATTGGCAATATTATTATGCCCATGGCTACAGGGTTATCAATGCTCAGTTTAACTTCGGGTGTGTATGGGATTATGATGTATATAGTGTGTTTACCGTGTATATACTTGTTTTTTGGTAGACGATAGCCTATACCACGCCTTGGTCAATCATCGCATCAGCCACTTTGATAAATCCAGCAATATTTGCCCCTTTTACATAATTAACATAGTTATCAGACTTACCATATCTAACACATTGCTCATGAATATTTTTCATGATATTTTTTAGTTTTTCATCTACTTCTTCACGTGTCCAATTTAGACGCATACTATTTTGACTCATTTCTAATCCTGATACTGCAACACCACCCGCATTGGCTGCCTTACCCGGACCAAATAGTATATTATTTTTTAAGAATACATCTACGGCTTCAGGTTCACTTGGCATGTTTGCGCCCTCAACTACACAGAGACAACTATTTTTTACCAGTTGGTTAGCCTCTTCTGCGTTTATTTCATTTTGAGTTGCACAAGGAATAACTACATCGCATTTAGTTGACCACGGTCGTTCACCTTTCCAATATTCACAATCAAATTTGTCTGCGTATTCTTTAATTCGTCCACGCTTTTTATTTTTTAATTCCATAATATAGGACAGCTTTTCTTCATCTATGCCTTTTGGATCATAAATTGTTCCAGATGAATCTGACATGGTTACAACTTTACCACCTAATTGAATTACCTTTTCAGTTGCAAATTGTGCAACATTTCCGGAGCCAGAAACAGCTACTGTCTTTCCTTCAAATTTTTTACCTTTTTCGGATAACATTTCTTGAGCAAAATATACAGCACCATATCCTGTAGCTTCAGGTCGAATTAAACTACCACCCCAGTTTAATCCTTTCCCCGTTAATACACCAGAAAACTCATTTCTGAGTCGTTTATACTGGCCAAACATATAACCAATTTCACGACCACCCACACCAATATCACCTGCAGGAACATCTGTATTTGGACCGATATGCCTATATAATTCACTCATAAAGGATTGACAAAAACTCATGATTTCATTATCAGATTTACCTTTTGGATCAAAATCAGAACCACCTTTGCCGCCACCCATGGGCAGAGTGGTGAGGCTATTTTTGAAAATTTGTTCAAATCCTAAAAATTTTAATATCCCCAAATTAACTGATGGGTGAAAACGAAGACCGCCCTTATATGGACCAATTGCAGAATTAAACTCTACACGGAAGCCCTTATTTACATGAATATTTCCTTGGTCATCTCGCCACGGTACTCGAAACATAATAACTCTTTCAGGTTCTACAATTCGATCTAAAATTTTATGATGCAAATAATGTGGATTTTCTTCTAAATAGTCCCAAATTGACTCCACAACTTCCTGTACTGCCTGATGGAATTCTTCCTCAGCAGGATTTTGATTTTTTACATTGTCCATGAAATGTTCAATAGATGAATACATACATCTCCTTAATAATAAATTTTATACAATTCCTTGATCAATCATTGCATCTGCTACTTTGATAAATCCTGCAATATTTGCACCTTTATTGTAATCTACGACACCATTGGATTCACCATATTTTTTACAATGATCATGAATACTCTTCATAATTCTTTTTAGTCGTGCATCTACTTCTTCAGCTGGCCATTTTATCATCATACTGTTTTGACTAATTTCAAGGCCAGATACTGCCACACCACCCGCATTTGCTGCTTTCCCGGGTGCAAATAAAATTTTATGTTTTTGTAATTCTTCAATAGCCTCTAATGAGCATGGCATATTTGCACCTTCGGTGACACATTTAACGCCATTTGAAATGAGCTGTTGGGCATCAACTTTTTGTAATTCATTTTGAGTGGCACATGGAAAGGCTACATCACATTTAACTTCCCACGGTTTTTTATTCGGATGAAATGGAACCGCAAATTTTTTGGCATACGGTTCAACAATGTCTTTATTACTGTTACGTAGGTTTAACATAAAATCAATCTTTTCACCATTAATTCCATTTTCATCGTGAACGTATCCATCTGGTCCAGAGATGGTTACCACCTTTGCACCAAGCTCTTCACATTTTTTTGCCACACCCCATGCAACTTGCCCAAATCCAGAGAGTGCTATCGTTTTACCCTTTAGGGATTCTCCAATATTTTTTAATACATTATGTGCAAAATAAACTACGCCAAATCCCGTTGCTTCAGGTCTAATGAGGCTTCCACCCCAATTTATAGATTTCCCCGTTAACATCCCTGTAGATTCATTTGCAATTCGTTTATATTGACCATACAAATATCCAATCTCTCGACCACCTACACCAATATCACCTGCAGGAATATCCACCAAATGCCCCACATGCCGATAAAGCTCAGTCATAAATGATTGGCAAAATCTCATGATTTCATTATCAGATTTTCCTTTTGGATTAAAATCAGACCCACCTTTGCCACCACCCATAGGTAGAGTGGTTAAACTATTTTTAAAAATTTGCTCAAAACCTAAAAATTTTAATGTGCCTAATTTAACAGAAGCATGAAAACGGAGTCCCCCTTTATATGGACCAATGGCAGAATTAAACTCAACGCGGTAACCTTTGTTTACCTGTGTTTCACCTCTATCATCTTGCCAAGGTACACGAAACATAAGTACACGTTCGGGTTCAACAATTCTATCTAAAATATTATGATGGAGGTATTGGGGGTTATCTTGAAGGAAATCCCAAATAGAATGAGTGAATTCTTTTACAGCTTGATGGAACTCAAACTCTGCTGGATTCTTAGAAATAACTTGATCCAGGAATTCATCGATATTTTTATACACGCCCTTTTCTCCGATAATGAGGGTAAAAATTGTAGGAAAAATTACGAATCTTCTTTTTGAAGAAAGATGAAAAAAATTATTTGATGATATGGAAAAAAATCAATAAATTGGAAACGAAGAAAACGTAAAACGTTTCTGATGAAAAGCAAAGACTCACAGCAAAAAACACTTATATTAGAACACGGTTTTGAAAAGCTCATTGAAAATGGGTTGCAATTTTTTACCGTAGAAAATCTTGCGTCATCATTGTGCATGAGTAAGAAAACTATCTATAAATATTTTTCTTCTAAAGAAATTCTCGTTGATAAAATAATTACCTATCGTATAAATCAAATTGAAGAAGAAATGGATGATGTTATAAGCTCAACTCCAAATCCAATCCATCGATTTTTACAATTAATGAATGTTTTTTATCATGCAGCCGCAAAAATAAAAATTGAACATATGGGTGTATTGAAGAATAGATTCCCACATTTATGGAAAAAAATTGAGGATTTTAGGCTTCGTCGCCGTGAAGATTTTTATAAAATTTTAAAAGAAGCTCAAGAAAAATCCTTAGTGAGGGACGATTTAGATATTGATCTAATAGCTACAATCTATACCAATATTATTAATTCTACATTTCAACCCGAATTTTTTATAAATAATTCTCTATCTCCCCAAGATGT
This sequence comes from uncultured bacterium, assembly GCA_964344315.1. Taxonomy (GTDB): domain Bacteria; phylum Fidelibacterota; class Marinisomatia; order SCGC-AAA003-L08; family D37C17; genus JABHHG01. The sequence continues at coordinate 20,051 of CAYFMU010000009.1, forward strand.
ATTGCCAGCCTACGTTGATTTAATTTCTGGTGGATTACTCACGGACGAAGGGCACAACTATTATGACAAGATTAGGAATAAAAACGAATGAAACAATGGTTTAAAAACCAATCTTTATACCACCCCAAACGATCGATATTAATATCTGTGGTCCTCACGGCCATCTTTTCTTATGGGTTACAATGGCTAATAATTGACGATAATTTCATGAATATGCTTCCCAAAGATATTGAATCACGGCGAGTGTGGGAAGAAGTTGAAGAAGAATTTGGTGCATCTGAATTGATGTTTGTATCATTTGGAGAAGAAGGCAAATCAGCGTTTCGTCCAGAAGTATTTTCCACATTATGGGATTTAACTGATAAATTAGAGGCAAAAACGTCTATCGAAGAGGTGCTTTCGATTGCATCAACTAATCGTATGGATGCAGAAGATGGGTTCATGGAGGTTGATGATTTACAACCACATCGGGATTTATCGCAGGAAGATCTTCTAGATATCAAAGAGTATCTAGACAAAAATCCTGATTTATCTTCACGGTTCATCAGCAAAAGTGGTGAATTTATGAGCCTAGCTATTCGACCTAAAGATGGTCATGATGTTCTCACCTTTACCGATGAAGCATTGGAAATAACCAAACCATTATTATCCGAATTTTCTGTTCACTACGCTGGAAATTCTTACATTACAGGGGTCGTGCCTGAAATTGTAAAAGGTGATGTTTCTACACTAATGGGAATTGGGATTCTCATTATGGTTGTCATGTTATTGGCAAATATTAGAAATGTGTCTGCTGTGGGAATGGTGTTATTGGTTATCATTATGTCAATGTTATCAATGTTAGGCTCAATGGGATGGATTTTCCATATTACTCAAATTGAGTATTTCAATTTTACGATGATGAATACATCTATGCCCATTGTATTACTCACCATCGCAAATTCAGATGGGGTACATTTTTTAACTCGGTTTTTTAGAGAGCTTAGAAAGAAAAGGGATGTACGTTTGGCAGTAGAGACCTCACTGGATGCATTATTTCTGCCTATATTTTTAACATCACTCACCACTTCCGTAGCATTTTTAACCCTTTTATCTTCACCAATAAAACATATGATGGGTTATGGTGTTGCCATTGCGTTTGGCATATTATGGGCATGGATACTTTCTGTACTGTTACTCCCATCAATAATATTACTGAAAAAGTGGAATTTAAATTCCAAATCTGTGATGAAGAGCAGTTATTTAGAACGATGGACCGAATCACTAGGACAGAAAATTTTAACTGCCCCTAAAAAAGTATTACTAATGGGCTCACTATTGGTCTTTATTGTTTCTTTCGGATTATGGAAAGTTACCGTTGAAGTGAATGTGGTCAAGTTTTTTAAGCCAGGGAATCCAATAAGAGAAAGCACTGAGTTTATTGATAGAGAATCTACAGGTTCAATGAACCTTTTGCTCAGATGTTCTGGAGATATGAAAGATCCACAGGTGTTAAATGATATGCTTTTGATTCAAGAAAAATCAGAATCATATCCCAGATCAAATATGTCAATTTCCATTGCAGATGTAATTAAACAAATGCACAGAGTAGTTATGGATGATGACCCTAAATATGAAACTATCCCTGAAACTCGAGGAAAAGTGAATAATTTATTTACCATGTATAGTATGTCAGGGGATCCTGATGATTTTAGTGCATTGGTAGATTATGATTATGAAACGGGGCTCATTACTGCAATGCTTAACTCCTTATCAACCAATGAAGTGGTCGATATGGTTACAGACTTAGAATTATTTATTCATGAAAATGTAACATCAGATTTAAAGATTGACATTTCAGGAATGGCAGTATTTCTTAGAGATTTTGTTGATATGGTGGTAAGGTCTTCATTCATAAGTATTGGAATTTCAATCCTTGTTATTTTTACCATTGCCTGGATTTTCTTCAAATCATTTCGATGGGGTTTATTATCAATTATTCCACTTTCATCTGCGGTGATTCTCAATTTTGGCTTAATGGGTCATTTCAATGTTCATTTGAGTCACATGACTGCATTACTCACATCCATCATTATTGGGGTGGGGGTAGATTTTGCCATCCATTATATATCAGAGTTTAGACGGAATTCAAAACGTGGATATAAACCTGATGAAGTTAGCGTTAAAACTGCCGAAGATGTAGGATATCCAATTTTGTTAGATGTGGTTTCAAATATGGGATTTGCAGCATTATTATTCTCAGCATTAATTCCCTTAAATTACATGGGTGGATTAATGGTATTTGCCATGCTTTCAACATCATTAGGTACATTAACCTTACTAGCAACAACAGTAGAAATTTTCAAAAAACATCTTTATAAAAAATAGGATTAGACCATTGAAAAAAATAATTTCTTTATTCATATTTTCTCATATTCTCTTTGGATTAACAGGGATAGAATTGGCCCAAAAAGTTGAAAATAGAATTTCTCCTAATGATATGAAATCTACAATGACCATGGTACTCACCAATAAAAAAGGGAAAACCAGAACATCTTCAATTCGTTCATATTCGAAAGATGACAATAAAAAACAAATATTGTGGTTTTTATCTCCAGCAGATGACAAGGGAGTATCTTATTTAAAAATTGAACATGAGAATAAAAGTGATGATATGAAGCTTTGGCTTCCTAATTTTAAAAAAATTAGACGAATTTCATCTCGAAAAAAGTCTGAATCGTTTATGGGTTCAGATATGAGTTATGAAGATATGACTAGCCGTGAAATTTCAGAGTACACATATAAAATAATAAACAATGAAACTATAAATGGGATAGATTGTTATGTTTTGGAGAGTATTCCTGAAGGAATAAAAACGGAGTATTCAAAGCATGTTTCTTGGATTTCAAAAGACAATTATTTAGCATTAAAGGAGGAGTCTTTTGATAAATCGGGGAATCTTTTAAAAGAGAAGGCTATTGAGTATCAATTAATTAAAGATTTCCATATTATGAAAAAACTGTTTGTAAAAAATGTTCAAAAAAATCATCAAACAGTATTGGAATTTGAGAATATTGAGATAAATACTGGGATTGAAGATAAATTGTTTCATGAGAAAAATTTAAAGCGAATGCCCAAATAGGAGAAACAGTGGTTTTAGGTTACATCATATTTTTTAGTTTATTAGGAAGTCTAGGAAGTGTCCTCTTTAGCGCATTATTTTTGGTATTCCCAGATGAAATTAGAAAAGGGCTTATCCCCAAGTGTATTAGCTTTGCAACAGGTACTTTATTAGGTGCTGCTTTTTTAGGGCTAATTCCCCATGCAGCAGAAGATTTTGGAGATGTACACCAAGCCTTATTTGCAGTGTTGGGTGGACTATTGCTCTTTTTTATTTTAGAAAAATTTGTACTATGGCGACATTGTCATGATGATCAATGCCATGTTCATGAAGCATCTGGATCACTTATTATGATTGGAGATGCATTTCATAATTTTGTTGATGGTATCATCATCGCAGCAACATTTATTACGTCTATCCCATTGGGAATTGCTACGGCATTTTCAGTTATTACCCACGAAATTCCACAGGAAGTAGGGGACTTTGCCATTCTACTTAAAAACAATTACACCAAAAAAAGAGCATTTATGCTCAATATTATTTCTGGTATGGCATCGTTGGCGGGGGCAATCTTAGCATATTTTTTTATGAATCATATGATGAGTGCAACGCCGTATATCATGGCAATTTCTGCAGCTAGTTTTATTTATGTGGCAGTTAGTGATCTAATTCCACACCTACAAGAACATACAAATCCCAAAGAGAGTTTACTACAAACTGCACTAATATTTGCGGGTATTTACACCATTCATCTTATGAGCCATACACACTAATCTTATGAATAAATTATTATTAATTTTCTTATTTTCAATTTCGTTTTCACAATTGCAATACTCTGGATATGTTTCTGCTGAAAGTAAAGTTAGGCATAATAATGGTGAGTTGATTGATGTTCCCTATCGCCTCGGTGAGTTGAAATTCTCATATACTTTTGCAAATATAGATTTTATCACTAATTCCTTCGTTGAATTTAGAAATAAAACCGCAGACGCAGAGTTTAACTTGAAAGAAGTCTATATCGGTTGGTATCCCTCATTTGGAGAAATTAGAATTGGAAATCAAGTAAATTCTTGGGGATATGCAGACGGAAATAGCCCTACGGATAATTTGAATCCATATGATTTTAACTACTTATTTTTAACGGGAACAGAAAGAAAAGTAGCCACATTTTCAATGGCATTTGAAACCTATATCAATGACCATAAATTGGGAGCGGTTATAATTCCTCAGCATGAACCCAATCGCTTTCCTATTGATGATGCAGATTTTAAAATGGATGATAATGAAGTTCCGCCAAGTATAAATGAAGATGAATTGCAATGGGGCATTAGTTTTCAGTCAATGTTGGGAGAAAGTGATTTTATGCTCACTTATTTTAATGGCTTTGACTTTTCACCAGCCTATGCAGGAATGGATTTAACTCAACAATTACCATTTCAATTTGAATATAGGAAAACCCATGTAATTGGATTGAGTACAGTTTCTTTTTGGAATGATGCTACTCTACGTTCTGAAACTGCATATTTTATAACAAATACTGCAGAATCATTAGAGAGTTCTGCTGACTATAAATCTGAATATTTGCAATATGTGTATCAAATTGAATATCCTACAGATTGGGACATAACCGTAAATGCACAGTTAGTAGGCAATAAGATGTTATCTGTATCAGGTGAAAACTATGTTGATGGAGAAGGGATTGTTCAGGCAAATGAAGATAATTTCAATATGGGCTTAGGTACACCCTTTGCTTCATTTACTGAGAATGCACTTCTACTATCATGTCAGAAATCATTTTTTGATGATACTCTTGAAATTGATGTGATCAATATGAAAAATTTATCTGAAACAGGTAATATGTTTGCGGTAGGCATTGAATATTCCCCAATTGAAAATGTAAAATTAGAGCTAACAAGTTCCGTATTTGATGGGGGGGATGATGGTTCCCCCAATGTGTTTAAAGCTTTAGAAGATTTTTCACACTCAACCTTACGTCTTAAATACTCATTTTAACATCCATTAACGTGTAAATTTCACACTTATAAACGCTATCATTATATGGATTTGGGTCAAAACAAAGAGAGCCGCAAGGCTGAATTTATAAGTAATCCTAAAAAAGCAATGTGGAAACTAGCTACTCCCATGATGTTTGGGATGTCTGTGCAAGCTATTTACATGTTGGTGGATACTGCATTTGTTGGCAGATGGGTCGGTGCCACTGCATTGGCTGCAATGGGATATGTATTTCCATTTTTATTTTTCCTCATGGGGATTACCTTTGGTTTAGGTTCTGGTGCCACTGCTGTTATTGCTAACCTAATTGGTGCCGATAAAAAATCTGATGCTGATAATGCCGCTGAACATACCATAATGTTAGGTGTGTTTATCTATGTTCTATTATTGGGTATCCTATTGTTTGCAGGTGAAAATTTGGTAAAACTTCAAGGTGCCGATGAACTTGCTACACAGGCTACACTCCAGTATTTCAGAGTAATGATATTTGGTTCAATATTTATGATTCTAGGGGTATTTTTTAGATCCATTCTCTCAGGTGAAGGAGACAATGTATTCCCCATGAAAGTTTTAGGTATAGGTACCGTTGTAAATATAATCCTTGATCCATTTTTTATAAAGTATGATGGTATTCGAGGTGCTGCTACGGCAACGGTGATTTCTCAAGCCCTCGTATTTGGGATTTTTGTATACTACCTTATATTCAAACATCATTCATACATTACCTTTAAATTGAAAGATTTTAAATTCAGTTTAAGCATGATTAAGGATATATTTAGAATCGGAATGCCTGCATCTCTATCTATGATTATTATGTCGAGTGGTGTTTTGATTTACAATGTAATCTTAAGTTCTAATGATGCAGTTGCTGCATATCAAACAGCGGGAAGAATTGAACATTTATTTTTCTTACCAATCATATCTATTGCAACGGCATTGGTTACTCTTGTGGGGATGTTTTCAGGAGCAAATCGTATTGACTTGGTAAAAGAAATTGTTAAATATGGACTCACTCGTTCTGTTTCTATATCTATTATATTTGGAATTATTTTTTATTTTTTCAATAGACAGATTATTTCAGGGTTTACTGATTCACCCCAAATAATTGCCCATACTATTGAATATTTTAGCGTGTTAGTATTTGCCTATCCCTTTATAACTATTGGAATGACAAGTAGTCGCGTCATGCAAGGATTAGGATTTGGTACACCTATGTTGATTCTTACTATACTCCGTGTGGTGGTTATTAATTCAGTTTGTGCGTGGTTTTTTGTAGTAATACAAGGGAAACCCGTCATTTTTGCATGGTATTCTTTATTAATTTCTTCATCAATTACATCATGTGTAGCTATATTGTGGATGCGACAGAAAATCAAATCATTGCAGTTAGCTTAATTGTTGCATTTTTGTAATATCCTCGTTACAAAAAATTACATATTACCCCTTTAGAAAAACCGTATTTACCCTGTAATTTTAAGTAGTTGATCGAGTTAACTTTTTCCTCCTCCTTAAATTTAACCGATTCAACCTCCTCCTTAATGAATATGAGCCCTCAGTGCCAACTGAGGGCTCTTTTCTTTTTATATCCAAAATAATGTATATTTTACCATGATGTGTAAATTAAAATTTATCGTTTTTATATTCTTACTTCAGTGGCTTCCATCCCAAATTATTGAAGAGCATGCCATTTTAGATGAAAATGGAAATCAGTTAGATGTTTTTGCATACCAACTTCCAGAAAATTATAATGAAAATTTTGAACATCCATTATTGGTGGCATTTCATCAATGGGGGGGAAATCAACTCTCCACCTTTAGTACTCAGTTTGATGATGAGGCCTATTCCCGTGGATGGATATTTATGTCACCCTATGGAGGTTCTTCGAATAATTATAATCATCAAGATGCACAAGAATGGGTAAAATTGGGCATCCAATGGCTGATGGAAAATTATAATGTGGACCATCGTCGAATATATATGGTGGGAGGTTCAATGGGTGGTGCAGCAGGTGCAATCTATGCAAATAATCATTTAGATCCCACTGAACCCATGGTTGCGGCCACAGCCTCTGCTTCTGGTATTTTAGATTGTGAACGTCGAGCAATAGAAATGGATGGAAATAATTCCATGACAGAATGGTTTGGGGGAAACTATGATGAGGTCCCATTTGAATATCATAGAAATAGTGCAGTTTATTTTGCCGATTCAACCCAAAGTATGCACTACAATTTGCAGTACACACCCTTATATTTAGACTTTGGTGTATCAGAGCCACACCGCACCCATGCCGAAGATTTATATGATTTGTTATTTGGCTATAATGATAATATGTGGATAGATACCAATCCAACAGGCTCACATGGATTTTCAGTGATGGATGAAGTACATACTTGTGATTGGCTTAGTGTATTTGAATTGGTGGATTCACCAAATTCAATTGATGTAAATATGGATGAACCCGGACGAGCGTATAGTATAGAAGCAATAAACCAGATCAATGAGAGTGAATTTATACGAATTGAAATAGACGGAATTCCAGGTGAAATTTCAGATACGATTTATAATATGGATTTTATTGAAGTTACAAACACAGACTCTTTATTGATTCATGATATAATAAGTGGCCAGTTTCAATTTTTAGGATTTTTGTCAATTCCACAAAACCATGTATTAGGATTTACAGGTACACTATCCCATTTAACTTCTGATGTATCACTATCATGTTTAATGGGATTGGGAGAATCATATTCATATGAATTAGAATATGTGAATGATATTCATTGGATTAATTTCCAAGAGATTGATTCTAATTTTTTTGGATCATGCCTTGGCATCGTATTAGATATAAATTATGATGATTTAGATGTGAATCAAGATGAAATTTGGGATATCTTAGACATAGTACTTACTGTTAACTTTATCATGGGAAATATTAATCCTACTGAACTTCAATTTGAATCAGCTGATTTAAATGATGACCAAGTGATTGATGTTTTAGACATCGTCACCATGGTGAATATAATTATGGGTGAATAGCCTACTTTTTCTTTATACCCAATGCGGCTGCCATTGCCTTATCAAGCCATCTATCAGGGAGTAAACTGGGTAGAATATAATCTCTCAGTTTATTGGGTGATAGTACATATCTGGTTTTTGGAGAATTAGAGATAATTATTTTTTCAATCCGCTTTGCAATAACATCTGCGTCCAGTCCCTTTTCCTCAAACATTTTCAACATGCTATTAAATTTTCGTAACGGAGGTTCATAATCTGAGCCAATAAACACATTATCTTCAGGGTCAGGAGTTTTATTCCAAATCTCCGTTTTTACAGGCCCAGGCTCTACTAAAATCACATCAATACCATAAAGCATCAGTTCTCTACGAAGGGCATCTGATAATCCTTCTACGGCATGTTTAGATGCAGAATATGGTCCTACAAAAGGATAAGAACGTTTCCCTGCTACTGAACTTATCATGATTATTTTTCCAGTATGATTGGCATTTTTATATGCACCCAACAAATTTGAAAAAGCTTGAGTTACCGTTACTAATCCAAAAACGTTCACCTCAAATTGATAGCGAATATTATCTACAGGGACTTCAAGTAGTGGACCTCCCACGGCAAGCCCTGCATTATTAATAAGTGCACAGACTCCATCTTCACCCACTTCATTTTTTACCAACTCCACGGACTCATAAATACTATCTTTGTCTGTAACATCAAAAATAAGTGGATAAAATTGTTCGCCAAATTCATCCTTTAATTTTTGGGCATCTTCATCTGTTCGTACCGAACCAAAGACTTTATAATCTGAATTAATAAGACGTTTGGTGGCGGCATAACCAATGCCCGTACTTACGCCTGTTATTATAATATTTTTTGACATTAAAAATTATATTCTATGTTTAAGCAATACACCAATTCATCCTTCTTTCCATCATTTCCCCGAAAGTATTCTTGTTTAAAATTTGGTGCAATGCTTACCTCTTCATTTAATCTGTATTCCATTCCACTGACTACATATTTTATATCTTCAAGATTCTTAATTTTTTTATTTTTATTATAATAGTCTTGTCGATGGAAAAATGAAATTTTTCGATTATACTCATATGAACCATAAAATGAAACCAATTGACCCTCAGTATATGCCCCTCGATTATCTTTATAAATGGTAAATTCAACTCCACCTTGGGCATTCAAAAATTTGAAAGATGAAAAGAATCCATTCAACCAACTAATGGCATCATTGATTCCGATTTCATAAGAAAATACCCCACCAAAATTTGCATTAAAGGGAATTTCTTCTTTCTTGTGATGTGTGTAGTGAATGAGTCCCGATAATTTTTCAGAATTATCTTGTTGAAGTGCATCATAGCCCTCACCATTGGTGAGTTGAAATGAATACTGTAATTTATCTTTAAACTGACCAGAAACACCAATTCCCACATCTGCTTCAGAGGAAAATCCATAATAATCTAAGGGTGATTTTTCAACATAGCGGTATCCCCAATTTTTTTCATGTTGAGTAAAAGTTGTGAGGGGAATAATTCCCAACTGAAAATTGTGATCAAATCTATGAGTGGTTAAAAATGCATTATTTAAAATAAGAGTATGTCCGGTCTCAACATCATAAGTGGCATCCATTAGGACTTCAACAATTGAACGTTTTGTAATGGAGTTTTTATACAAAAAGTATGAACGTGATACTGAAAACTCATCGTCACCAGATTCATTGGTATATTGAACAAAAGATGAGCCCGTTATACTTCCATTATATGCAAAAAGTGAAGCACATAGAATGAATAAAAATTTAATATTTTTCATTTTCTTCCTTATAAATAATTAATGGGGAATTGAAACTATCAACACCCCATTAATTTAATATTATTTTTTATTAATTCTACATTGAAGTCAAATCAATTGAATTAAATATTTTTATAAGAAAATGATTTTTTAAATGATGATGATTGAATATCGTTTACTTCCATAATTGGATAAATGAATAGATTGGTAAACTCAGATGCTAACCCTTTTAGTTTTATGTCACGTCCAACCACCATATCAACACGATTCTGACAGATTGTACCAAAAAAATAGTCGGCTTTTTCGGGTGCCTTATCAGCTTCAGAGATATCTACAGGATACCACCCTTCACCTTCAATATGGTAATCAGCCCAACAATGATACCCTTTTACTTTGCCACCATCACCATGAGGGATTGGAAAGCCCATGTGAAACCGAACGGGAACTTCTAATGTACGACCTAATGACATAAAATATGAGTGATAATCGGTACAATTTCCCACACCAATATCGCAGGCATATAAAGAGTTCCCATTACCATATGCATAACTTTCTTTTTGATTTTGTTTTTCCACCAGCATATCTTGATTCACCTTTAGTCTGCCATACGTAATATCTTTTGGCAACCATTCTTTGCCCGTATTTTTATTAATTCCACTGTTTACATACTTATAGTTAGGGCTGTTGTTATCATCCGTTGGTTTTCCATAATGCATACCTGAAAGCACATAATCGTATATTCCACGCATATTTAAATTGCTGAGTTTGTTTTCAGCAATAATTTTTGTGAAAATGGCACCTGTTGGCACCATGCTATATGATGTTAAATATTGTGCAGGGTTTACATTTTTAAACTCTACATTTTGTCTTTCTTTCCGATGTACATCAAATGAAATTTCTACAACTTTAGCCTCCTCAATACCATTACTTTCATTGATATATATATATGAATTCCCATGGGTATCATCTTTTTCAATGGTATATGTTAAATCATTTGCAGAAATGTTAAGGTTTTCGATGAGTTGTACTTCATTAGAAGTAGGGATTGGAATCCATAATTCTAACTTTTCGCCTTGAGTTGAATCAATATTTACAGTATAAGTAAAGTTGAATGATCGAGAATTATTAGAATTACAAGAAATTAAGAATATAGCAAAAAAGATGAAAACCTTTTTCATGATTGTCTCCGGTTATTTGATTTTGAATGTAAGTCCCCTGAACACTTCAGGAGAAGAAGTGGGATTAGTAAGTTTTTATTTCTGAAAAACGCCGACCGGCGCTCAACAGAGATTGTCATTGATAGCGAATTATATGTAAAATTTGCATGACAAAAATTATTAAGGATTAATTTAAGTTTTTAGAACTTTTACGTATTGACACAAAATTCAAATGGAACAAATTTTTTTATTGAGCATTTCCAATTCGAACTTTAAACGAGGTCTTATGAAACCAATTATTATTTCACTTATATTATTATTTTCAACTGTAGGGGCAGTCCCCTCAAAATCTGATTTTAGCAAAGCCTTTATTCAAGTGGCTGAAAAAGGTAACCCAGCTGTAGTCTCTATAGTCTCAGAAAAGACAGTAAACTTTAATCACCAACAATTTTTCTCACCATTTGGATTCAAATTTCCAGATGAAGAATTTACCAATAAATCTTTAGGGTCAGGGGTAATACTTGATGCAAAAAAGGGCTACATCGTTACCAATAATCATGTTATTGAAGAAGCCGATGAAATTAAGGTTGTCCTATTAGATAAAACTGAGTTGGAGGCAACTATCATTGGTACAGATCCTCTCTCAGATTTGGCTATAATTCAGGTGGAATCAAAAGCATTATCACAAATTAAATTGGGGAAATCCAACGCATTAAAAGTAGGCGAATGGGTTGTCGCTATTGGGAGCCCATTTGGGTTGCATCTTAACCATACGGTCACTGCAGGGATAGTCAGTGCTGTTGGACGAAGTGATGTAATTTCACGATTAAATTTTGAAAATTTCATACAACATGATGCTGCCATAAACCCTGGAAATTCTGGTGGTGCATTATTAAATCTTGATGGTGAATTAATTGGTATCAATACAGCAATTGCCACCGATGGTTATTCACGAGGGAATACTGGAGTTGGTTTCGCCATCCCCATCGATCAAGTAAAGCGAGTAACTGACGATTTGATCAATGATGGAAAAGTTACTCGAGGGTGGTTGGGTGTGTCTATTCAAGATATTGATGATAATATGGCAAAAGCATTGAAACTGGATGATAAACAGGGGGCTATAATCAGTGAAGTTTTTGAAGACAGCCCTGCAGAAAAAAGTGGACTATTACCCCATGATATTATCATAACGGTGGATGGTAAATCCGTTTCAAACTCATCTAGTCTAAAAAATATGGTGTCCTCAGGCCGTCCAAATGATAAAGTAAAACTGATTATTATGAGAGAGGGGAAAACCAAAAAAATTACGCTCACATTGGGTACACGCCCAAATCAGGATGATTTGTTAGCCGGGAATTTTAGAGGTAAAAGTAATTATGATGTTCTGGGATTCATTGTGAAAGAAAATGAAAATGGGGATATTGAAATAATTGATGTAGATAAAAAATCAAATGCAAGGAAGCAAAACATCCGTGCAGGTGATATAATTAAAGCTATTGGTAGCAATGAAATTTCAACGCAACGGAAATATAAACATACAATAAAAACATATAAAACGGGTGATGTTGTTATGTTAAGAATCCTTAGAAATGGAAATGCTCGTTATATTGCCTATGAAATAAGCTGATTTATTTTATTACATCCATGCGCAATTAGATGTTAATTTTCGATGGCATGGAAATCCAAAATCTAATTCAAAATCAACGGGATTTTTTTCACACAGGCAAAACTCGTGATGTAAAATTCCGAAAAGCTTCTCTAAAAAAGCTTAAAGACATTGTATTTAAGTATGAAGATGAGTGTTTAGAGGCATTAAAATTAGATTTAGGAAAATCTAATACTGAAGCATACTTAACTGAATTTTTATTAATTCGAGACGAATTAAAGCTCACGATAAAATCAATTAAAAAATGGTCTAGAGCAAGGCCTGTACCTACACCAATTCAGCTGGCAATGGCAACCAGTTATAGACAGCCTGAGCCTTATGGACTTACGCTAATAGTGAGTCCATGGAATTATCCATTGGCATTATCTATAGTACCATTAATTGGGGCAATTGCTGCAGGGAATACAGTAATCGTTAAACCTTCAGAATTAGCACCTGCAACTTCAACCCTTATAACGAAAATCATTAATGAAGCCTTTGACGAAAAACATATTGCATCAATTGAGGGAGGCGTAGATGTTGCAAACGAATTGTTAAAGCATCGATATGATTATTTGTTTTTTACTGGTGGAACTGCAGTTGGACAGATTTATTATGAAGCGGCAGCCAAACATTTAACACCAGTTACTCTTGAATTGGGTGGAAAATCTCCATGTATTGTAGATGCCAATGTAAATATTAGCGAAACCGCACGTCGCATAGTCTTCGGAAAATTTTTAAATTGTGGTCAGTCATGTACTGCTCCAGACTATATTCTAGTGCATCAATCTATTAAAGATAAATTAGTAGAAATGATGATACATCATATTGAGAAAATGTATGGAGATTTGAAAGCTGAGGATAGTGAGTATCCATTGATTGTAAATGAAAGGCATACTGAAAGAATCTCATCATTAATTGATAGAAATAAGGTGATATATGGTGGTGAAGTGGATGTAGAAAATAGGTACATCTCGCCAACCATTTTAGATAACATCACTATAGAAGATGATATAATGAAAGAGGAAATCTTTGGACCATTGCTTCCTATAATTACCATCAATAATATGGAAGAAACTATAAACTTCATTCAAGATTACGAAAAGCCATTAGCATTATATGTTTTTAGTAAAAACCAAAAACTAATTGATAAATTATTAAGTTCTATTTCTTTTGGTGGTGCATGTGTAAACGACACCATGACTCATTATGCAAATCCTAACTTACCCTTTGGTGGAGTTGGCCACAGTGGAATTGGCCAATATCACGGGAAGTTCACTTTTGATACATTTTCTCACTTTAAAAGTGTGTTTAAAAAATCTATGTGGATTGACTTTAGTAGCATGGTTCGGTTTGCTCCGTGGCGTAAAAAGTTTAATTTTATAAAAAAGATACTTTAAATTCCATTTTCTCGCATTAGAAATTAAATTGTAAATTTCCCCCCTTGTCTTGGCAGGATTAATTACAAATTTCATAATTAAATAATAAGAATCATGATTAAAATTTTATGCTTACTCGTTAATATTTTATTCTTTTCAGCATGTTCTGAATCTGTAGAATTTAAAATTGCTGAAAAATACGATGACCACCACATCAAATCTATTGAGACCATTGTTGATGGTAGAGTGGTGAAAAAAATTACCTATGCTGAAGATGGTAGTGAAGCCATTGTTGATCAATACGAACAGGATGTATTGGTGAATAGATGGACTACAAGAAGCTCTGGCAAGGGTTATGAAAAATTTGAGGTTTATTTCCCCAATGGTCAATTGCGTAAAAAAGGCTATTTAAAAGATGGTTTGAAAATGGGTAAATGGACTTTCTTTCATCGGGATGGCAATATTGAAGCAGAACGTTTCTTTTTTGAAGATAAACCCACTGGAATTTGGGTAGTATATAACCATCATCATGAGATTGATCATTTTGAAGACCATGGCCTATTAAAAACTAATGGGCAATTTGTAGAATTTTATCGCAGTGGAAATGTGAAGCGTTCTTCATTTTTCAATAACAAAAACCTTGATGGCATGTATGTTCAATACCATGAAAATGGAAAAGTAAAGCTCAATGGCCAATATCGCAATAATTTGCAAGAAGGCAGTTGGACGTTTATGAATACAAGTGGTACTGTAGATAAAATTGAAACCTATAACAATGGGTTGTTAGATGGTGACTGGAAACAGTATTTCGAAACTGGGCAAGTAAAACTTCAAGGGAAATATGCCAATAATAAACGTGTAGGTCAATGGGTATGGTATGACGAAGATGGCAATGATACCCATTCCGAAATTTATTAGTATAGTTTTAATTTTATTTTTGTTTGCATGTTCAAATGAAAACGAGCATGTACAATACCACCCAAATGGTTTATTGAGAGTTTCTGGCAGCTATCAACAAGATAAGGCGCATGGCTATTGGCAGGGGTTTTATGAAAATGGTAATCGAAAATCATCAGGAATATATTATAAAGGAGAACTCTCTGGAAGATGGATTTGGTATTACGAAGATGGTAGTGTGCTAAAAGATACAATTTATACATCCAGTTTTATAAATGGCTAAAAAAATAGATATAAAAGCAATCCACGATAATTTCCACACTCTTTTACATCAGCGTAATGAGATGAAAAATTCTACTGGAGATGAAAAGTCTATTAATGAAATAGATTCTGAGCTCAATAAAATTATTGTGAATGGGATTGTTCAAGGGATTTCATTCTCTCCTCAAATGGATGACTGGAAGCCCATAGCCGAATCTAGTTTAAATGACTTTCATACAAAACCCCAAGTTGAAATTGAAGGTGAATTTTTAACCATTCCAGATGCATTGATAATAAAGCATGAGAAAGAGAAAAAGTTTAAGCAAATTCAGAATATTTCAATGCTTGCTTGTACAATTTTATTGCTCTTGTATTACCTCATTGTGGGTTGGTGGATATAATGAAATCTACCCAAATGGAATTCCCGAAATTTTATACTGAAATGTTCGAAGAAAACGGTCAAATGCATCTAAAATATATTTCAAACAGATATGATGAAAATGGGAATTTGAGTTTACAGGATGAAGTTTTGCCTTTAGAAAAAAGCATGGATAAAGATTCGTATTTAGCATCATTAAATGAAGTACAATTTCAGAAGTTGAAAGTTTTTATAAAACGTCAAGAGAAAGTGGTGGAAACATATAAGCGTCAACAAAAAACTGAACAGTACAATATTGTGAATGAGAGTCTGCAACAATTTTATGATTTAAAAGAGAAGTTTAACCTTTGGTTTGAAGGAAATGAAGCATGACCAATGAAAGTATATTTTTTGATTGGCTAACGTTTACATGGTTGATGGATAACCTTGTATGGATTTGCGTTGTAATGATTGGAACCATGCTAATTCTATTTATTTTTCCTATCTTGTTGGGTTATTCTATTAAAGATGAAGTCGAAAAAGATGAAGCCAACAAGGCGTATAAGTCTGAGGAGAAATAGCTGTGGAGATGATGAACTACTATATGGTCTTATTGGTTGCATTTGCGCTTGTTGCTCTTGGAGAAATATTTAAACTCAAAAAAGAAGTTAGAAAACTTAATAAAATAACAGACCATTTACTTAAGCAAGCTCCCAAAGAAAAAGAATAAAAAATATATCAGATTTCCCATTTGAATACCCCGTAAAATCTCTTTAAATTTGATGCTGTAGAAAACCCCAATTTTTACATGGCAGAAACAAACAATAATATTAATACACCTGAAGGACAGAGTAGAGTTTACGTTTTATTCTATTCTTTTTTCCTTATTCCGCTAATGATTACCGTCATTGGCGTACTATTTTTTATGGTAGTTAGATTTGTTACCTACGAATCTGGAAATCCCCATGAATATCTTACTCAAATTAAAATTGGCTCAGCATCCAAACGTTGGCAGTCTGCATATGAATTATCAAAATTATTATCAGACCCTGAGCTTGTTCCCACTGATGGACAATTTGAAAATAGTTTGATTAAAGCATTTGAAAAATCTCAGCATGATGACCCTAAAGTTAGAATGTATTTAGCATTGGCAATGGGGCGAACCGGAAATGATGCCTATGGAGAAAGTTTATTATCTGCCATTAATGATGATAGGGGAGATATTCAAGCAGCAATTATTCAAGCTTTGGGATTACTCCAATATAGAGGAGCAACGGATAAACTCATTCAACTGTCTCAATTTTCAGATTTTGAAGGAGTTAGATTAGCATCTACAGTTTCACTGGGACAAATTGGGGACAACAAATCAATCCCAACACTTGAATCATTATTGAATGATGAACAGCCCAACATTCGATGGGATGCTGCCATCGCATTGGCTAAAATGGGGAATCTGTCAGGTGCATCTGTATTAAATAGTTTACTTGATAGACAGTATTACAAAAGTTTTAAAGAAATTGATGATTGGGAAATGGAAAAAGCTATTTTAGTGGCTATTAAAATCTGCAGTCAATTGGGTGAAGATCAGTTTAAATCCAATTTACTTACGCTAGCAAAAGATGATCCCAATATGAAGATTCGCGATGCTGCGATTAAAACATTAGAGAAAGTGTATAATATGGAGTTAATTAATGGCTAAGGATAAATTTATTCCAAAGGCATCCATTGGCGCTGACGGTGAACAAGTTGCTTTAGACCGTAAAGGTTTTCTCAACTGGTTAACCATCGGTTGGTTGGCATTTGCTGCAGCCACTGGTGGATTCTTCACAGTTATGATTCGGTTCTTGTTCCCCAATGTATTATTTGAACCACCACAAAGTTTTAAAATTGGCTATCCTGAAGAGTTTATCCCTGGGAATGTTGATATTCGATTTAAAAAGCAATATAATATTTGGGTGGTTAGAAACGATGAAGGCATATATGCCCTTTCAACCGTTTGTACCCATTTAGGATGTACACCAAATTGGTTAGGTGCAGAGCGTAAATTTAAATGCCCTTGTCATGGTAGCGGATTCAGATTTAGTGGAATTAACTTTGAGGGACCTGCACCACGTCCATTAGAAAGATTTATGATCTACCTTGCTGGTGATGGTCAAATTATTGTCGATAAAACAAAATCATTTAAATATGAAAAAGGTGAGTGGGAAAGAGAAGAATCTTTCCTTAAAGTCTAATAAAGGATTTATTCATGAGTGATAAAGATACTAAACCTTCATTATTAGAACGACTAGGGGAATCCCAAGTTTGGAAATCCATTTTCCGTTCGGGTGTTCCGCGTACTCGTCGTCAGCGAATGTATGCAATTTTAGGAAATGTATTCCTTCATTTGCACCCTGCACGGTTACCTCGTCATGCGGTAAAAATTGGCTATACGTGGTGTATGGGTGGACTCTCATTTTTCCTTTTTGTGGTACTTACCATTACGGGAATTTTGTTGATGTTTTATTACCGACCTACTGTTGAATATGCTTATACAGACATCATTGATTTAGCAGAACAAGTACCGTTGGGCATCATGCGTGAAATCCACAGATGGGGTGCACATGCAATGATTTTGACGGTGTGGCTGCACATGTTACGTGTATTTATGACAGGATCGTATAAACCCCCTCGTGAATTTAACTGGGGTGTGGGCGTAATGCTGATGACTCTTACGATGTTCATGAGTTTTACAGGTTACTTATTGCCATGGGATCAACTTGCAATTTGGGCAGTAACGGTAGGAACAAATATGGCACGGGCACATCCTTTTATTGGACATGAAGGTCCTGGAGCATCGCTCCTTGCCATAGGTGATATTAATCTGGTTCATGCTGGTTCAGATGTTAGATTTGCATTGCTTGGTGGACGTTTTGTAGGTGAAGCTACATTACTCCGTTTTTATGTATTACATTGTATAGCGGTACCCTTTATTGCAATGATTTTTATGGCCGTTCACTTTTGGCGAATTCGAAAAGATGGTGGAATTTCAGGACCACTTTAATAAGAGGAAAATTTCGTGGATTCAATAAAACATTTTATAGACTATTTATCAGCACCAACAATTTCTTTTACATTGTTGACGGTGTTCTTCCCATTCCTGTTTCCCCCAACAGATTGGTTTGATAAAAAAAGCAGACAAATGGGATTTCATAAAATTTGGACCAATACGGGTGCAGTAATTGTTCTGGGTTTGATCACACTGTTCTTTGTGGTAGGATATTATGATCCTAACTTTAATTTAACATTGACCAAACCTGATAACTTCCCCATTGTACTCATGGTATATGGTATGTTCTTCTACTTATGGTGGGGCATGAAACAGGCCTACATCAATGATGATAGATTAGAACGTGGTGAAAAGCCATCAGAATATCATGACCCCGAAGACAAGGTGTTGGTATGGCCAGATTTGGTGTATATTGAATTTATCGCATTATTAATTTTTATGGTATTTCTCATTGTGTGGTCTATATTGGTAGGTGCACCTCTTGAGGAACCTGCAAACCCTGCCGCCACACCTAACCCATCTAAAGCACCATGGTATTTCTTGGGACTACAAGAGATGTTAGTGTACTTCGATCCATGGATTGCGGGTATTGTTTTCCCTATGTTTATTATCATTGGAATGATGGCCATCCCGTATATGGATATAAATAAAAAAGGTGACGGTTACTATTCATTTAAAGAGCGTCGTGTAGGGATGTTTATATTTATGTATGGTTGGCTAGTATTATGGATATTCCTCATCATTATCGGTACATTCTTTAGAGGTCCAAACTGGAACTTCTTTGGTCCATTTGAGTGGTGGGATCCGCATAAAGTAGAGGCCCTTAATAATATTAATTTATCAGAATACATTTGGGTAATTGCATTAAATAAAGGATTACCTGCAAACATTATGCTAAGGGAGTCAGTTGGATTTATTGCTGTATTTATTTACATGGCAGTGCTTCCTGTAATTTTAGCAAAATCAATCTTAAAAGATATGTACGAAGCATACGGTCCTGTACGGTATTCTTTCCTTTTATTCTTTGGATTGTCAATGCTTTCACTTCCCATTAAAATGTACCTTCGTTGGCTATTTAATTTGAAATACATTGTGGCCATTCCTGAATGGTTCTTCAATATTTAGAGGATTAGAACGTGGATTATTTTAACGACGAAAGATATTGGAATATAAATTTACTTAATAAGTGGTTCGCCATTTCCAGTATTTTATTTATGGTATCCATTATATGGATGTTCATTGATGACAATGATGATGCCTTTAAAGTGTATCAAAAAGAATTTAGACGATTAGAAATTGCTAAAGGTGAAGAAGCCCTTGAAGGTGCCCTGGCTGAAGTTGAAGCTGAACGTGATATTTATGAGAAAAAGCATGCAGATAAATTGGCTGAATTTGAAACCATGCAAGCAGAATACAATGCAGCCAATGAACTTCAAATTCAATTAAACGCTGAATTTTATAAAGCCAATATGGAATTTTTGGGCCAAAAAGCAGAAGTGGATGCGGCAAAATATCTATTTGAAGCAGAAGAAGTCCATGCTCATGAATCGGGCCATTATGAAAATCATCAAACGGAAAACTTTACTGCACACACGGACAAACTTCATCAACTAAAATTGGTAAAAGAAGAAAAAGAAATTGCCAAATTAGCCAATGAGAAAAAAATAAAAGAAATGCGTTCAGAGCTAAAAGCAGTTGAAGATGAAGTTAATCAATATTTTAAAAGTGTAAATTTAGCTGAGAAAAAATTAGCTAAACTTGATCGTGAACGTATGACCATTGCCAACAAAATTGGTGACTTCGTTCGTGATTTACCCATTATTGACTTTTTAGATCCATACTATGAAGTGAAACAACATGTAATCACAGATGTGAAATATGATGTAAACTTTGCAGCAGTCCCCACTGTGGACAGATGTACAAGTTGTCATTTGGGAATTGCCAATCCAGATTTTGAAGATGTAGCACAACCTTTTACTACACATCCACGATTAGATTTATATTTAACATCTAACTCTGCACATCCGGTTGAGCAATATGGTTGTACTGGTTGTCATGATGGACGAAGTAGAGGAACCACGTTTAATACGGCTGTCCACATGCCCAATACGCCAGAAGATAAAGCACGATGGGAAGAAGAATACGATTGGAAACAAATGCACCATTGGTTAAAGCCTATGATGCCCACCCGGTATTCTCAATCGGCTTGTTTTAATTGTCACTCAAATAAACCATTTTTAGATGGTGGTGAAAAACTTAATCTTGGATTAGCACTTATCCAGAAAAATGGCTGTAATGGTTGCCACCTCATCCAAGATTTCCCTAAGCGTAGAGATGCAGGACCATCATTGGTGAATTTAGATAAGAAAACCACCAAGGATTGGACATCAAAATGGATAAAAGATCCACAAAGTTTTAGACATAATGCAAAAATGCCATCATTCTTTGGGCAAGATAATAACTCTAGTCCAGAGTTCGTAAAACGTACTGATACTGAAATTGCCACTATTACAGAATACTTGTTTGCAGACGGTGAAAAATTCACTAAACGTCGTGATAGAAAATACATGGGTGATGCAGATAGTGGTAAAATCCTATTTGATGCAGTTGGGTGTAGAGGTTGTCATATTGTGGCACCAACCCCTGAAGATTTACCTGAAGAAACTACCACACAAACCTTATTGGCTGCACAAGGTCCAAACCTCATTAATATGGGATCAAAAACATCGGCTGAATGGGTGTATAAATGGGTAAAAGATCCAACTCAATATTGGTCAGACACAAAGATGCCTAATATGAGATTATCTGACCAAGAGGCAAAAGATATTACGGCATATCTCATGTCATTTAAAGATGCAGAATTTGAAGAAACGACCACACCAGAAATTGATGAGTCCGAATTAGATAATATTGCATCTGGTTGGTTAAAGAAAATGTATCCAGAATCTGAAGCTACTCACAGACTTTCCAATATGGACTACCATGATAAGGTAGAATATGTGGCCGATAAAAGTATTCGATTCTATGGCTGTTTTGGTTGCCACGAAATTAAGGGTTACGAAGATGCCAAGCCAATTGGTACTGAGCTTACAACACAGGGTTCAAAACCTGCGGGTAAACTTGACTTTGGCTACATCCATGACATTGACCATACCAATTATGCATGGTTCGAACAAAAATTAAAAGATCCTCGTATTTTTGATAGAGGTAAAGTGGTTGATCCTGAAGATAAACTTCGTATGCCTAACTTCAACTTTAATGATGAAGAAATTGAAGCTATTGTTACGGCAATTCTTAGCTTCACCAATGATAAGTTTGATAAAAATGTCATTGCGGATCAAGTGGCGGAGGATATTTTAGAAGGTCACCGAATCATTAAAGATTTAAATTGTCAAGGTTGTCACATCATTGAGGATATGGGTGGACAAATTGCAGATGTAATTGGTAATCCTGCATTTTCACCACCAAACCTAAATACACAAGGTGCAAAAACACAGCCAGAATGGCTCTTTAAATTCTTGAAAAATGCAAGCATCATACGACCCAGTTTGCAAGTACGTATGCCATCATTCGATTTAACTGATGATGAGTGGAATTCTGTAATTAAGGCATTCCAACATTTGGATGCAAACACATTGGCATTTGAATCAGCTCATGGATTTAATACATCATCCACTGAATTTAAAGCGGGTGGAAAATTAGAAGAATTAGGTGCATGTAATAATTGTCACTTCTATGGATCCACATTCCCTAAACAAGGGGCGCAAACGTGGGCACCAAACTTAGCCATGACCAAAGACAGACTCCGTCCAGAATGGGTGGTAGAATGGTTACGTGACCCTCAGTCAATAATGCCTGGAACCCAAATGCCCGCACCATATTTGCCAACGGAAGACCTCCTCACCACCGATGATGCCACTGAAACATGGGGCAAATCTTTGGTTGAGTTACAAGGTGACCATGATGCCATGCTTGAAGGGTTGAGAGATAGAATCTTCCATATTAAAGGGAAGTCTGATATTACCCATGAAGTGAAAGCATATTTCAAAGAACATGGGTATGATTTTGGCGGTGATGATGAAGAGGAAGAAGACGAAGACTGGTAAAAATCGGGTAATAGTTTAAAGTATATAGTAAACTAGTTTGAAACCAATTTGAAGGGGTACAGAAATGTGCCCCTTTTTATTTTAAAAAAATATTGAGGGGTGGGGTGGGGTATTCGTAAATTTAGGTTGAAAGGAGAAATTATGTCCAAATATTCTCAACATCGTTTAAAATTACCCCTATATGTATGCCTTATATGTACTAGTATCTCATTACTATTTCCTCAAGATATTACCCTCACCTTTGACTGCCCCGATGAAGTGGTGGCGGGGAGTGAGGAAAATATATTACCGATAAATATGTTGAATGAAGATAATGTGGGTGGATTTATGGTGGATATAATATTTCCATCAAGTGAAATTGAAATCATATCAGTGAACCCAGGTGATATTCCTTGTTGTACTGGTAATAATGAAAGTGAAGATACTTTAACAGTTGTTTGGTTTAACTTACTACGCGATGAAGTCATTCTACCTATGGATGGTATATTATTTGAAATTGAATATGATATTATTGGAAGTACAGAAGATATTTCATTCAGCTTTTCAAATATCATTTTTTCAACTGATGATGGACAACCAATGGATTATGTTTTCTCTAACACCTGCACCATTTCAGTGGTTGAACCAGCCGAGGAAGAATTGGAGGTCTATCTGGGTTTTGGTGAGGTTGATCCTATTGCCAAAACCGCTGAAATTATTATGAATGTGAATAATCCACCTGATGATAATGGGGTAACTGGGTTTCAATTTGTCCTAAATGGAGGATTTATTAATGAAGCGCTTTGGGGAAATGATTGGGGATATTTGGGGGATTATTTTGCCATGATTTCTACTTCAGATTCATTGGTAATTTCGTTTGGTGACTTTAGAATTCAAGATCGTGAGGGAGTGGCTTTCACTTTAGTATTTGACGAATTCATAAATAACGAATTATGCATTTCAGAGGTTCTAATGTCTAACTCAATAGGTCTCGTTGTTGAAAATGTGACAGTTGGCGATTGTGTATCAGTTCCCCAAGATTGCACCGTCCCCGGTGATGTGAATAATGATGGGGTATTGGATGTGTTAGATATTGTCAGCTCTGTATGTATTTTGATGGATCCATTTGAATGTGGTGGTGAATGTTATCCAGATATGAATAATGATGATATTGTGAATGTACTGGATATTGTCATTATGGTGAATATTATTTTGGGTAATGAGTAGAATGAAAGTAGTATCAATCTTCATTCTTCTATCTTCAATCTTCAATGTGTTGTTTCCTCAAGACGTCACCCTCACCTTTGACTGCCCCGATGAAGTGGTGGCGGGGAGTGAGGAGAATATATTTCCTGTTAATGTAGATGCTTTAATAAATGTTATGGGATTTCAGTTTGAAGTACCTTTTGACAATACATTATTTGAAATAATAAATGTATCATTTGGCGAAATGTTGAATGATATGATGGCTTGGGCAGTCAATGAAGACACCCTTCAAATAATTAGTTTTAATTTTAATGGTACACCCTCTATTTTAGCTGGTACAGGTAATTTATTAAATATTCATTTTAATTCGCTTGGTGACGCAGGTAATGAATTTCAGTTCTCATTTGTAAATGTGACAATGAGTGATGAAATGGCACATTTTATAGATGCAGATGTTTCAGATACTTGCACCATAACCGTAGTTGAACCAGACCCCCAAATTGGGGATGAGTGTATTACCGGTAATAGTGAGGCTGGATTTTATAATTGTGTAATGCAATGTATTCCTGAAACTATGTCTGTTGGTTGGCAAAGTTTAGGAGATGGGTATTGTGATGATATTACTTGGGGTGCTTGGTGGAATTGCCCTGAATTCGGCTATGACTGCGGTGATTGTAATCCCGATTGGGATGGCAGTGACCCCTTAGGGTTTTGTGAAGCAGCGTGCAACTCTCAGCCAGGAGATATTAATGAAGATGGGTCCATTAATGTGCAGGATATTGTATTAGCAGTAAATTGGATTGTTGCCTGTTATATTTTAAACGAATGTGAAGCCTATTTATCAGATTTCAATGGAGATGGAACGTTTAATATTTTGGATATTGTCTACATGGTGAATATTATTTTGGGTGTTGAATAGAATGAGTTAATAAATCCCTTTTACATTTAATCTAATAAAATATAATATAATGAAGTTTCATGCCCAAACTCCCAAAACGAATATCGCCCAGATTAACTAATTTTAATTATTCATCAACAAATATGTATTTCATTACGGTTTGCACCCATGAAAGGAAAAATTTATTTGGAGAAATAGTTAAGGCAGAAATGGAATTGAATTGGAAAGGAAAGATTGTTGAAAAAACTTGGTTAAACCTTCCACAGTACTATCCAAACACTGTATTAGACAAATTTATTGTCATACCCAATCATTTTCATGGGTTAATATCCATATTTGAAAAAGTAGGGGACGAATTTAATTCGTCCCGAAATATTATAGATAGGGCGGATTTGAAACCCGTCCCTACAAAACAGCATGGATTATCGGAAGTTATTCGAGGGTTTAAAAGTTTCTCAACTCGAAAAATTAATAAAACAAACAACAGCCCAGGGGCAAAACTTTGGCAACGTTCGTTTTATGATCATATTATACGAAATAATGAAGATTATTATCATACACAAATGTATATTGAATCGAATCCACTAAAATGGGAGTGGGATAATGAAAAAAGAGATTAAAGGATGCCTGTGTAAATAATGAATAATGGGCTATCTAAACTCTAACGACTAAAATCTAATTTTTTGTCTCTAACTTCATCAATTTTTCCACATCAGCTTTGGCATCTTTAGGTAACCAATCTAGGCCATCAAAGGTTTTAATCATTCGTCTATCAGGGTCTAACACCACACAGCGCATATTATGGCCGATATCATTTTCTTCCACACCCCAAAACCCAAACATGGATTGTTTTGAAATTTTATATAAATCATCCATATGTCCATGACTTGACCACATTTGCCAATTGTCATATCCTTCAAAGGTGGCTTGGTAGGTGTTTTTTAATACGGTAGGCGTGTCGTAGATATAATCAAAACTAATCATGATAAATTCAATGTTTTCCCCTGCAAATGCTTCTGCCAAATATCGTTGCTTAAAGAGAAGTGCAGGACACATATTGGGCATGGGGCAACGGGTAAATATGAATGAAATAAATCGGTATTTACCATCAGAGTCTGAGAGATTCACCGTCTTACCAAACATATCAATAAATGTGGCATCGGTGAGGGTATCGCCAATATCTATAGGGGCGTATGGGTCATCATCATCCCAAAAATCATCTTCATCAACTACCTCAACCTCTACATTTTCGATGATTTTAAAATCAGTGGCATATCCAGCATTCTCCTCGAAAATGAGTTTAAAATGCATACTATCACCAACGGAAAACTGTTGAATATTCTCATCAGGTTTTAGTTTAAAATTCATGGTCATGGCCATCATGAAATTAGGGATTTCATCGTGATGGATGGTGAGTTCGTGTCGATCAGTATGGATTTTTGTAACCACACCCACTACGGGGTAAGATTTTTGAGATTCACAGGCCCACAAAGAAATTAAAAGAATGAGTAGGTTTTTTTTCATCATGATATAAACAAAAAAGGTGGCGGATTCCGTCACCTTTTTATGTAACAAATATTTAGTTGTTATTTCTTTTTACTTTTACGAATGAAGGTAAAATCTTGAGTTGTTTCGCCCTCACCAATGGTTACGGTAGCAGTAAGGTGCTTTTTCATTTTGAATTTTTCTTGCCATGCAATCACTTCGTATGTCCCTGCAGGAATACCTTCAATTGAAAAGTTCCCATTGGCATCTGTTACTGCAAAGTAAGGATGATCAAACACGGCCACCCAAGATTTCATCCATGGATGAACATCACATTTAATATAAAATGGATCTTCCACTTTATCGAATGATACCGTTTTTTCTTTTACCACTTTCGGCATAGCAAAATTGAATTGGCTATTATCTTTTGCCATAGAGTGGATGTTGTGTAGGGTTGCATCGCTATTTTTTATAAGTAAGTCTTGACCTTTCATGATACCTTGAACATGAGGTGTATAAATACAGCCTTTTTGGTCTAATACTGCTGGAGTAGTAGGTGCTTTGCCTGAGTATTTAACATCTTTTAACCATACCATAGCATTGGCTAAGTTGTTATTTTCATCAACAATGAAAGATTCATTGTAAACTTTACCTTTATGAGATGAACCACAAACGGGGTCTGCATCCATTTTTAAGGTTTTCTTCTTAGGGATTTTCCCTTGATAATTTACTTTACCTTTTAATGTGCCAGCAGTTGCCGTTGAAACCAACAATCCAGCCACAGCTAACATCATCATAAACTTTGAAAAACGCATTATTTCTCCTGATTAAATAATAGATTCTTTATTGAAATTTCAATGGGAAAATTTACCGTTTTTATTCATATTCTCACAAGGATTGTATATAGATTATTTTATTACCATCCTTGGTGTGATTATCTATGAAGTTGTAATTTTTCCACCGAGTTTTACCATCAAAAAGGATTACTATGTGGATACTTATGTACATCAGCTATTTGCTTATGGCGATTGCATTTCTTCTTCTGTCAATTACAGGGTTAATGGGATACTTCCAATTTGAATTTTTGGGGGCAAATCATATGGAGTTTGCACTCATTAGTTCAATTACATATATGTTTACTGAATCTCTCATTATGTTCTACTTTATTGCCACAGGCAAAAAAATAAAAGAGTACATCAATGATAATAATTGTGATATTGAATTATACCGAAATGTGATTAAAATGAAAATGAAGCTCTTTCCTCATGTAACATTAAATATGGTGGTTATTGGGGCGGTATTTATTTTAGGGGGTGCGGTACATAATGGGGCATTTCCTGCGTGGGCTCATGGTTATATGTTCTTGGGTGGACTCGTTCATTTTGTCTGGTGTATTGTTATTCAACATCAATGTTTTAAAGAAAATACCGAATTAGTTATTACTTTATACGAAAATGTGCAAGGCTCAAATCCCGTTGAGGAAGCTGTATGATGTATTATGTAGCAAAATTTTTAGAATTTTTGGGAATGGCTATTATTGGAATAGGTTTTATTATTAAATTTCCCGCCCTGATGGACCCGCGTTTTTTTGGATTCGGTCTGTCATTCTTCTTTATGGGATGGGTTATAGAAAATTATATTTTAAAATCGTAGGAGCAACTGACGTTCATGGCATATGTTGACCATTTAAAATCAGTTCCAGAATTACCAGATAAAATCAATTCAAAAAAAACTCGACCACGACTCATTGCAGTTGTGGATGAAGATAATTGTACTGGCTGCTCTGCCTGCGTTCCTTTCTGTCCGGTAGATTGCATCGAACCTGTATCTAGTGAGAAATACACAATTCCAATTCCACCCGTTCAAGTGCGGTTTAACGAGTGTATTGGTTGTCAAATCTGTGCAAAAGTGTGTAAAAAGCTAACATGGGATTCAATTAGAATGATGCCTACGGATACGTTCGAAGAACGATATGATATCACTATAGACTAGTTCCTTAAATAAAATTGTAGTAAACCTTGGCAGGGATACTCAACAAAACATATAGTTAGATAATCCTGATTTGCAGGGAATATAGGAGGATTACCATTGAGTAGTCATGACCACCACGAAGAATCATTCGTGAGTAAGTATATATTTTCTATTGATCATAAGTGGATTGGAATTCAATACGGAGTAACGAGCTTAATATTCCTATTATTTGGATTTGCCCTTATGATGGTAATGCGTTGGCAATTGGCATATCCTGATACAGTCATCCGATTGGTTGGATGGATGTTTGAAGGGGGTATGCTTTCTCCAGATATGTATAACTCCTTTGGAGCTATGCATGGAACCATTATGATTTTCTTGGGTGTTGTGCCCATGGTAGTGGGTGCATTTGGTAACTATCTTGTACCATTGCAAATTGGTGCTCCAGATATGGCATTCCCCAAATTGAATATGGCCAGTTATTGGACATATTTTATTGGTGGTGTGGTTATGTTTGCCAGTTTCTTTATGGAAGGTGGTGCTGCAGCATCTGGATGGACCATGTATCCGCCACTATCGGTAATTGCAAAAAATGGTGAAACAGTATGGTTAATCGGTATGATTTTCCTCATTACTTCATCATTATTGGGTTCAATGAATATTATTGTAACCATTGTTCAGCTTCGTGCCGAAGGTCTAACATGGATGAGATTACCATTCTTTGTATGGGCACAGTTCGTAACTTCATTTTTGTTGGTATTGGCATTTCCACCGTTGGAAGCTGCAGGTGTTCTTCAATTAATGGATAGAGTTGCTGGAACGAGTTTCTTCATGCCAAGTGGATTAGTTGTTGGGGGTGAAGTACTCAATATCAGTGGTGGTGGAAGTCCATTATTGTGGCAACACTTATTCTGGTTTTTAGCCCATCCTGAAGTGTATGTTTTGATTCTTCCTGCTATGGGTATTGTAGGCGAGGTAATTGCCAATAATACACGTAAACCATTATGGGGGTATAAATCACTTGTATTTGCTGCAGTATGGCTTGGTTTTATGTCATTTATCGTGTGGGCACACCACATGTTTATTACGGGTATGGGGCAGGCCATGAGCACCTTCTTCCAAACCACAACCATGATTATTTCCATCCCTTCAGTTATAATTCTATCAGCATTATTTATTACACTATGGGGTGGCCGCATTCGGTTTAACACTCCCATGCTTTTTGCATTGGCATTTTTACCCATGTTTGGTATTGGTGGCCTCACTGGATTACCGCTTGGTCTTGCACCAACAGATATCCATTTGCATGATACTTATTATGTAATTGGACACTTCCATTATGTAGTAGCTCCAGGAACCATTTTTGCCATATTTGCAGGAATATATTTCTGGTTCCCAAAAATTACCGGAAAGAAAATGAATGAAACTCTAGGTAAAATTCATTTCTTCTTTTCACTAATTTTCATAAATGGTGTATTTATGCCCATGTTTATTCAAGGGCTTGCAGGTGTATCTCGCCGATTGGCTGATGGTGGTGCTGCTTATGCCCACGCAGCAGATGTATTACATTGGAACGAGTTTATGTCTGTATCTGCATGGTTATTGGGTGTGGCACAAATTCCATTTATCATCAATTTCTTCCTCACAATATTTAAAAAAGTTGAGGGTGAAGCTGATCCAAATCCATGGGAATCTACAACCATCGAGTGGACGGATACTACATCACCTCCACTTGGACATGGAAATTTTGAAAAAGTACCAGTGGTGTACAGAGGTGCCTACGAATATAACGTAGATGGTGCGTCAAAAGATTATATCCCTCAAACACAAAAGTAAGGATAGGAATTAATGCAAATACCTTATAATGAAGAATTACGCCCGGATACGGGATTATATAATGCGAAATTAGGCGTTTGGATTTTCCTCGCCTCTGAAATTATGCTCTTTGGTGGATTATTCTCTGCATATATTTTGTTGAGAGTAGGTGCTCCAGTATGGCCACCATTGGGAACGGCTGAATTAAATGTGCCATTAGCTACATTTAATACGATCGTTCTGATTTCATCATCAGTAACTATGGTGATGGCATGGGCATCTTTAAAGATGAATAACTTTGCTAAATTCAAAATGCATATGGGATTAACCCTTTTGTTTTCACTCATGTTCTTGGTGGTGAAATATTTTGAATATTCAGCAAAACTATCTCATGGATATACTCCTGCACATGATACTTTCTTAGGCATTTACTATACCATGACTGGCTTACACGTGCTCCACATTATTGGTGGAATGCTGGTAAACGGTTACTTATGGTTGCCAGGAAGTAAAATGTGGGAAACAAATCCAGAACGATTTACCAACCGAGTTGAAGTTGCAGGGCTTTACTGGCACTTTGTTGACTTGGTGTGGATTTTCTTATTTCCATCACTTTATTTACTGTAAGGGGACAGCATGAGTCACGACGATATTCAAAAACATGTAAAAGTGTATATCAATGTATTTATTGGATTGATGTTTTTAACGGTACTTACGGTAGTTGCATCATATATAGAATTTGATATTGCACCATCTTATAAATCTGGTGCCATTTTTGTGGGTTTACTCATCGCCAGTTTTAAAGGCTATATGGTAGCATCAGAGTTCATGCATTTGAACAATGAGAAAAAAATGATATATTGGATTTTGGGTTTAACGGTGTTTTTCTTCGCAGTATGCCTATCTATTCCTGTAATGTGGGAGTCAAATCTTATGGGTGAAACTAGCTTTGACCAAACTCCACTTACTCAGGGAGAACATCACTAATGTCATTAAAATCACTCCACATCGTTTTTGTTTTCTGTACGGGGATGCTTTCGGTATTTCTTGCTGTATGGAATTACTTGAATTGGGTGAGTTTTGGATTTACATCATCATTGGTGTATATGGGATTATCTCTCATTTCAGGAGCTGCAGTTATTTATTATGGAAAGCAGTTTTTAAATAAATTCAAATCATTGAGTTTTATGTAATGAACAAATTTACCTCCATTCTTATAACCATTTTATTATTATTACCATCGAGTGTGGATGCTTGTGCTGTGTGCTATGGTGCAGCTGATGATCCCATGACCAATGGTATGAATATGGCCATATTATTTTTAATAGGCGTTATTGGGTTTGTATTGATGGGGGTGGTTACGGTAATAATTTATTTTGCGCGTCGCGCTAAACTTGTGAACAATTAAGGAATCAAGAATGATTGAACAACTTGGAAAATTAAGTGAATCTTTAGGAATGCCAATAAATGCATCCAGTCATGGCTTAATGCTTGATTATATGAATGGTTGGGTACATTGGCTAATGATTGCCCTCTTTATCGGTTGGGGAATTTTCTTCATCATTACATTAATTAAATTTGGTGGTGGAAATAAAAAAGTTGATCCTGAAGGTGTAAAATCTAAAGCCTATTCATATACAGAATATGCCGTTATTTTATTTGAAGCATTTTTGTTGATTGGATTTGCTCTTCCCCTTTGGTCCATGGTAAAAACAGATTTGCCAGATGTTTCGGAAGAGACTGTAGAGGTGAGAGTGGTTGCGCAACAATTTGCGTGGAATATCCATTACCCTGGTGAAGATGGAAAATTTGGTCGTACCAGTGCTCATTTGGTTGATGAAGAAACCAATCCAATTGGTTTGGATCGTTCATCTCCTTATGGTGCAGATGATATTGTTACCATCAATCAAATGCATTTACCTGTGGATAAGCAGACCATGGTATATCTATCATCTAAAGATGTTATTCATTCATTCTTCTTGCCAGAAATGAGAGTAAAACAAGATGCCATCCCGGGTATGTCCGTACCCATTTTCTTCACCCCAACATTAACCTCTGAGGATTTCTTAGAGCAAATTAAAGGGACTGCACGTGAAGGAATGGGATACGAAATTGCCTGTGCGCAATTATGTGGAAACGCCCACTATCGCATGCGTGGATTTTTAACCGTAGAAACTGAAGCAGAATTTGAAGCATGGTTAGCAGAACAAGCGGAAGAAATTGGTGATGAAGAGGATGACGAAGACTGGTAAAAATCGGTTAATAGTTAACTAGTTTGAAACCAAATTTGAAGGGGTACAGATCCATACCCCTTTTTGTTTTATTTTAAGGCTGAGTGTAAATAACTTTCAACATGCAATGGTTTCAAAAAGAGATAAGCTTGCCTGCGCACCCCCGTGGATTCCATATAATAACACATTATATTGAAAATGAAGTTAGAGATTTAGAAAAAATTAAAATGGGGATGGCTCATATATTTATAAAACATACATCTGCATCGCTTACAATAAATGAAGATGCAGACCCTACTGTGCGTGAAGATTTTGAATCTCATTTTAATACGATGATTCCAGAGAACGCCCCCTATTATCGTCATACGTTTGAGGGTCCAGATGATATGCCAGCCCATTTAAAGAGTTCTATTCTAGGGAGTAGTGTAAGTATACCCATTACCAATGGAAAACTGAATTTAGGTACATGGCAGGGAGTGTATTTATGTGAACATCGAGACCATGGAGGTCCCCGAAAAATTGTAGTTACCCTATTTGGAGAATAAGGTATTATAGTAATAATCAATAGATTCCACAATATTGATATATTATAACTAAAACCTAGCATCTATTTCAAAGCTAAATCATAAATCTTCAATCTTAAATCTTCTATGCCGTAAATTTCCCCCTTAATTCTGGGAGTAAAAATTGATTAAACGTACACATACATGTGGAGAATTACGTGCATCTCATATTGGCCAAACAATATCGCTAAACGGTTGGATTTCAAAGAGTCGTGACTTAGGTGGATTACGGTTTATAGACTTACGTGATCGATATGGAAAAACTCAAATTGTTTTCAATGAAGAGTTAAACAAAGATGCTTTAGAAAAAGTAAAGCGATTAGGCCTTGAAGATGTGATTGGCATTACGGGTGTGGTAGTGTCACGTCCAGATGAAGCTAAAAACGCCAACATCACCACCGGTGAAATTGATGTGGAAGTTACCGCCTTAACCGTATACAATGAGTCAGAGCCCACTCCCTTTGATATTAATGATAGAAACTCTGCAGGGGAAGACCATCGGTTAAAATATAGATATTTAGAATTACGTACTGAAGACTTACAGAAAAATATGATTATGCGTCATAAAGCTGCAATTGCCACTCGTAATTTTTTAAATGATGATGGTTTCATTGAAATTGAAACACCCGTATTAATGAAATCTACACCTGAAGGTGCCCGAGATTTCTTGGTACCTAGCCGAATTCATAAAGGCCGTTTTTATGCACTGCCACAATCTCCGCAAACCTATAAGCAATTGCTTATGGTGTCTGGGATGGATAAATATTTTCAGGTAGTAAAATGTTTTAGAGATGAAGATTTTAGAGCAGATCGCCAACCTGAGTTTACACAAATTGATATTGAAATGTCATTTGTAAGTCAAGATGATGTGGTTAGTCTGGGTACTAATCTAACTCGATATTTATGGAAGTCTGCCATTGGTGTTGACTTGCCAGAGTCCTTTCCAGTACTTACTTATTTTGATGCAATGGAGCGATATGGATCAGATAAACCTGATACACGTTTTGGAATTGAGCTTCAAGAATTTTCTAACTATGTGGAGCGGTCTGAGTTTAATGCCTTTAAATCGGTGTTAGATGCTGCAGGTCGAGTAAAAGCAGTAGTGTGCCCCAATGGTGAAGCATATAGCCGTAAAGTAATTGATGAACTTACAGATAGAATGAAAACCTACTATGGTGCAAAAGGTCTTGCATGGATGAAATGTAAAGATGGTGCACTTGATGGTGGTATCAGTAAATTTTTCCCTGAAGATGTTCAGAATGATATTATCTCTCAATTATCTGTAAATGATGGTGACATTATTTTTATTGTGGGTGATAAAGCAAAAGTAGTGTTTAATGCATTGGGTGCATTACGAATTGAATTAGCAAAACGTGAAAACCTCATTGATGAAAACAAATGGGCACCTTTGTGGGTAGTTGATTTTCCCCTTGTTGAATGGAATGAAGATTTAGAGCGGTGGGATGCGTTACATCATCCATTTACATCACCTCATCCTGATGATATTGAAAAAATGGATACAGATCCAGGGAATGTAAGATCATTGGGGTATGATATTGTGATGAATGGCTATGAGCTCGGTGGTGGTTCAATTCGTATTCATGACAAAGATTTACAAGGTAAAATATTTACGCTATTAGGAATTAGCGATGAGGAAGCTGATGAAAAGTTTGGTTTCCTTATGAATGCATTTAAGTATGGTGCACCACCTCATGGGGGAATGGCATTTGGTTTTGATAGAATTGTTATGCTCTTGGTTGGTTCTAATCAAATTAGAGATGTAATTGCATTTCCTAAAACCACTTCAGCCATGTCATTGATGGACAATTCTCCATCTCCTGTGGATAATGTACAGTTAGATGAACTTCATTTATCTATAATTGAAGATAGCGATGGATGATTTGAAAATTGAGTGATTTATGTGTAAATTACTCGGCTTTATGAAAACAGATTTATCACAGTTAGGAAAAAAGCCCTAACCCTACTGGGGAGAGGGCTTTTTCTATTTTAAAAGGGTGATTATTGAAAAAAAAGATTGATATCTCAGGTGTTGATCCCTTGTCTTTTGTGGGCATGCGAGATGAAAACATCAAAGCTTTAGAAAAAAAATTTGATTCAAAAATAGTTGTTCGTGGTAGTTCGGTGAATTTAGATGGTAAAAAGGATGATCTTGAAACTATCCAAATCATCATGAATGATATGCTGTCAACCATCAATCACAAAGGCTTTGTAGATGTAGATGATGTAAATTCTCTCATCAATTTAGCCAAAAGCGGAAAAGGTGGCACTGTTTCTGAAAATGGTGACGGTATGCCCATTATTTTACATACCCACAAAGGCATGGTGTCAGCACGGACTGCGGGACAAAAAAAGTATCATGAGGCGGTTCTAAAAAACGATATTGTGTTTGCAGTGGGTCCTGCTGGAACAGGTAAGACATATCAAGCTGTGGCCAGTGCAGTAGCAGCCCTAAAGCATAAAGAAGTGGAGCGGATTGTAATTACACGTCCAGCGGTTGAGGCAGGTGAACGTTTGGGATTTCTTCCAGGAGACTTAAAAGATAAGGTAGATCCATATCTTACACCATTGTATGATGCATTAAATGATATGATTCCACGGGATAAATTGAAGGTGTATCTAGAGCAACGTACCATTGAGGTTGCCCCGCTTGCCTATATGCGAGGACGTACACTCCACAATGCATTTATGATTTTAGACGAAGCCCAAAATGCCACAACCATGCAAATGAAAATGTTTTTAACACGGTTGGGTGTTACATCAAAAGCTATAATTACGGGTGATATTACCCAAATAGATTTGCCTCCACAAGATTCATCAGGACTTATAGAGGCCACAAAAATATTAAAAAATGTAGATGGTATAGATTTCATTTTCTTCGATGAAGAAGATGTGGTTCGTCACCGACTGGTGAAAGATATCATCAAGGCGTATGCCAAAAATAGTAAAAAGCGTAAATCTACTAAAAAGTAAAATTTGGAGTTTTAAAACATGTCGAAAAATGTGGTAATTGTATCATATGCTCGAACACCTATGGGTTCATTTAAAGGAGCATTAAGTACGGTATCTGCACCAAAACTTGGTGCCATTGCTATAAGTGGAGCATTGTCAAAATGCAATGTGGATGCATCGCATGTTGATGAAGTAATTATGGGATGTGTATTACCTGCAGGGTTAGGCCAAGCACCAGCACGTCAAGCAGCTATTTATGCAGGGCTTCCTGAAGATGTGGAAACTTTAACTATCAATAAAATGTGTGGATCAGGACTGAAAGCTATCATGCAAGGGCAACAGGCAATTTTAGCTGGAGATGCTCAGGTTGTTGTAGCGGGTGGAATGGAAAATATGAGCCAATCGCCACATTATATTTTAGGTAGCCGTGATGGTGTTCGATTAGGACATGGAAAGCTTATTGATGGGATGATTCACGATGGGTTGTGGGATGTATACAATAATCAACATATGGGTAATTGTGCTGAAATTTGTGCCAATGAATATAAATTTTCACGAGAAGCCCAAGATGAGTATGCAATCCGTTCTTATTCTCGAGCTCAAGATGCCATTGCCAATGGTATTTTTAGTGATGAGATAGTACCTGTAGAAGTTCCCCAACGGAAAGGGGATCCTATAATCGTGAATACGGATGAAGAACCAAGCCGAGTAAATTTTGATAAATTAAAAGCATTACGCCCAGCCTTTGATAAAGAGGGTTCCGTTACTGCAGGAAATGCAAGTACTATCAATGATGGTGCAGCAGCAGTGGTACTTATGTCTGAAGAAAAAGCAAATGAGTTGGGATTAACTCCCATTGCAAAAATTGTTGCACAAGCATCTGCGGCTCATGCACCTGAGTGGTTTACCACCGCACCTGTTAAGGCAATGAAAAAGGTAGTGGATAAAGCAGGGTTATCCATGGATGACATTGACCTATTTGAAGTCAATGAAGCCTTTGCCGTAGTAGCCATGGCAGCAGAAAAAGAATTGAATTTAGATGAAAATAAAGTGAATCTATATGGTGGTGCAGTATCAATGGGACATCCAATCGGTGCATCGGGTGCACGAATTATGTGTACGCTACTAAATGCAATGAATCAAAAAAATGCCAACACTGGGATGGCTTCTATTTGCATTGGTGGTGGTGAAGCTTCTGCGGTAATAGTGGAGAAAATGTAATGCAAAGAGTGGGAGTTATCGGTGCTGGAACTATGGGCAATGGCATCGCTCATGTATCTGCGTTGAGTGGATTTGATGTTGTATTGGTGGATATCAATGAAGATTTTTTGAATAAGGGTATGGCTACCATTGATAAGAATATGGAGCGTCAAGTTCAAAAAGAAAAAATTTCTACTGAAGAAAAATCAAATGCCTTGAATAGAATTACTGCATCAACAGATTTTAACGATTTTGCTCAATGTGATATAGTAATTGAGGCAGCTACAGAAAATAAAGAAATCAAGGCATCAATTTTTAAACAATTAGATGAAATTTGTAATCCGAATTGTATTTTAGCTAGTAATACATCATCAATTTCTATAACTGAAATTGCAGCAAAGACGAGTCGTGCCCATAAAGTAATTGGTATGCATTTTATGAATCCTGTACCAATCATGAAATTGATTGAAGTAATTCGTGGACATCTTACCAGCGATGAAACGGTACAATCAATTCAAGAGCTTTCAACAAAAATGAATAAAATTGCTGTTGAGTGTAATGATTATCCAGGATTTGTAGCAAATCGTATTTTGATGCCTATGATAAATGAGGCCATTTTTTGCTTAATGGAAGGAGTGGCTGAGGCAAAGGCTATTGATGATATTATGAAATTAGGTATGGCACATCCCATGGGGCCTCTTACATTGGCAGATTTAATTGGGT
Source organism: uncultured bacterium (assembly GCA_964344315.1). GTDB lineage: Bacteria > Fidelibacterota > Marinisomatia > SCGC-AAA003-L08 > D37C17 > JABHHG01. The sequence continues at coordinate 57,863 of CAYFMU010000009.1, forward strand.
TAGATGTGTGTCTTGCTATTTTGGAAGTGCTTCATAATGAATTGGGTGATAGTAAATATCGTCCTTGTCCCCTGCTGAAAAAGATGGTTGCTACAGGCACATTGGGTAGAAAAACAGGGCAAGGTTTTTATAATTATAATTAAAGAGTTAAAATGAATTTTTCATTATCAGAAGAACAAAAAATGATACGCCAAACTGCAAGAGAGTTTGCCATTAATGAATTGGCACCAGGGGCAGTTGAGCGTGATGAAAAGAAAATTTGGCCTAAAGAAGGCATCCAAAAAATGGGTGAGCTCGGGTTTATGGGAATGATGGTTTCTCCAGAGTGGAACGGTGGTGGTATGGATGTAATTTCATATGCTTTAGCCATGGAAGAGATCGCCAGAGTTGATGCGTCTGCATCGGTGGTTATGTCTGTAAATAATTCCCTAGTTTGTTTTTTATTAGAAAAATTTGGAAGCGATTTCCAAAAAGAAAAATATTTAAAGCCGTTGGCATCAGGTGAAAAATTAGGTGCTTATTCATTGTCTGAACCTCAATCTGGGTCAGATGCATCTAATATGAAGACCGTTGCCAAAAAAGAAGGCGATTTTTACATCATCAATGGAACAAAAAATTGGGTAACCAATGGTATAAACTCAGACCTTGTGATGTTGTTTGCCGTAACGGAACAAGGTATTGGACATAAAGGGATTTCTTGTTTTATCGTTGAAAAAGGTTGGGATGGATTTGAAGCAGGAAAACCTGAAGATAAATTAGGAATTAGAGCCTCTGATACCAGTGAGTTATATTTTGATAATGTGAAAATTCCTGTTGAAAATTTAGTTGGCGGTGAAGGTAATGGCTTTAGGATTGCCCTTGCTACATTGGATGGAGGCAGAATTGGTATTGCCTCACAAGCACTTGGAATTGCTCAAGCATCTTTGGATGCATCTATTAATTATTCAAAAGAGCGAATACAGTTTGGCAAACCTATATCATCAAATCAAGGTATTCAGTTCAAATTGGCAGATATGGCAATGGGGATTGAGACGGCACGATTAATGATACACAAAGCAGCATGGGCAAAAGAAAATGGTCATGATTATGGGCATATGGCTTCAATGGCAAAGGTGTATGCTTCAGAAGTGGCCATGAAAGCATCTACAGATTGTGTACAAATTCACGGTGGTTATGGATACATTCGAGAGACGGGTGTTGAACGCCTTATGCGTGATGCAAAAATTACACAGATTTATGAAGGTACGTCTGAAATTCAAAGATTAGTAATAGCAAGAGCATTACTTAAATAAATTGGAGAAATAATGGATATTTTTAAAAGAATGACTAAAATGGGTCATGAGCAAGTTGCTTATTTTTGTGATCCCCACTCAGGATTAAAAGGAATTGTTGCAATTCATAATACAGTATTAGGACCTGCACTTGGTGGATGTAGAATGTGGAAGTATGCCACTGAAGAAGAAGCGCTCGTGGATGTACTACGTCTATCTAAGGGTATGACATATAAGGCAGCTATCGCAGGATTAAATTTAGGTGGCGGTAAAGCAGTTATTATTGGTGACTCTAAAAAAGATAAATCTGAAGATTTATTCCGATCGTTTGGTCGTTTTGTTGAAGGCCTTGGGGGTCGATATATTACCGCAGAAGATGTGGGTACGAGCATGAAAGATATGGGCCATGTAAGAATGGAAACCAACTATGTTACCGGTATCACCAAAACATTAGGTGGTAGTGGAGATCCTTCTCCTGTAACTGCTTACGGTGTGTATGTGGGAATGAAAGCTGCAGTTAAGCAAAAGCTAGGCAGAGACTCTCTGGATGGTTTGAAAGTATCTGTTCAAGGTTTAGGACATGTGGGGACATATCTGGCAGAATATTTACACAACGATGGTGTAGAATTATTCGTCACAGATATTGATGAAGATGCTATTGATAATGTGGTAAAAAAATATGGTGCAACTAAAGTTGGATTAGATGAAATCTATGACTTAGATGTTGATGTGTATGCGCCTTGTGCTTTGGGTGCCACAATTAATGATGACACTATTTCTCGATTAAAATGCTCAATTGTTGCTGGTGCGGCAAATAATGTGCTTAAAGATCCCGAAGTTCACGGACTTGAAGTGATGAAAAAGGGAATACTTTATGCTCCCGATTATGCAATTAACGCTGGTGGGTTAATAAATGTATCAAATGAATTAGAGGGATATAACCGAGAGCGTGCATTTAATCAAGCCGAAGGAATTTATGATACATTGATGGAAATTTTCTCTCGATCAGAGAAAGAAAATATTGCCACCAATAAAGCATCAGACTTACAAGCTGAAGACAGAATTCGTCAGATTGGTGAGTTAAAGTCATTTTATTTACCATATAAGAAATCATTTAAAATCCGTGACTAAAAAGGAAATGACACGCAAAGAAAAGCGTATTGCTCGCGTTATTGCACTTCAAGCTATTTATGCATATGAAATGGCTGAAACCGATGCAGGGAACGCAATAGCATCTATTGTTGAAGATATGGAAGAGACCCCAGCTCCTGTAGTCATTACTTATGCAGGGACATTAGCTCGACTCTCCAATGATCGGCGTGAAGATACCAATAAATTAATCGTAGAAAGATTGAAAAATTGGGAGCTAAAGCGCGTGTCAATAATGGATAAACTTATCTTACGTTTAGCACTAACGGAAATGTTATTTGAAGATTCGGTTCCTCCCAAAGTATCCATTGTGGAGGGTGTTGAAATTGCAAAAGTTTTCAGCACTGATGACAGTAGCCGATTCGTAAATGGAATTTTGGATTCAGTATACAATGATTCATTAAAAGGTCTTATAGTTTTCGAGAATTAATATGTCAGTATTTACAAAAATAGTAACCGGAATATTTGGAAAAAAATCTGATAGAGATTTAAAAGAAATAAATCCACTGGTTGATGAAATTAATGCCATTTATCCCACATTAGAGTCGCTCTCAGATGAGGATTTAAAAAAGCGTTTTCTAACCGTAAAAGAAGATTTGCAAGCGAAGATAGCATCTTCAAAAGAGACATTTGCTGCAGAAGGACTGAAACGAGAAGATGTTGATAATGAACTTCTAAAAGTTGAACAAGCATATTTAGATGAAAAAATGCCTGAGGTTTTTGCCATTGTTAAAGATGCTTCTCGTCGGCTATGTGGTACAACTTTTAAATTAATGGGCCAAGATGAACCTTGGGAAATGGTTCATTATGATGTTCAATTAATTGGTGGAATTGTATTGCATCAAGGTCGAATTGCAGAGATGAAAACAGGTGAGGGTAAAACGCTTGTCTCTACACTGCCAATTGTACTTAACTCTATAACGGGTAGAGGTGTTCATGTCATTACGGTCAATGACTATTTGGCTGAACGTGATAGTCAATGGATGGGGCATTTGTTTTCATTTTTAGGATTAACCGTTGGTTGTATCCTCAATCAAATGGGTAGTGAAGAGCGCCAACAAATGTATGCCTGTGATATTACATATGGTACCAATAGTCAGTTTGGATTTGACTATCTCCGTGACAACATGTCCGTTATTCCAGAAGACCAAGTCCAGCGGGGGCATGCCTTTGCCATTGTTGATGAGGTTGACTCTGTTCTTGTAGATGAGGCAAGAACGCCATTAATTATTTCAGGTCAAGTGGATGCGCCAGGAAATCAACAATATAAACAGTGGAAACCCAGCGTTGAGGGTCTGTTAAAAAAGCAGACTTTACTGATTAATAAATTGGTTTCAGAAGCAGAAGAATTATTAGAAAATGATGAACGTGAAGCTGCAATTAAATTGCTGACAGTTCAGCGAGGTGCACCCAAAAATAAGCGATTGATGAAGATTTTCCAGCAACAAGGCACACAGCAAATGGTGATGAAAATGGAAAGTGAATACATTCGTGATAAAAAATTAAATGAAATTGATGAGGCGCTGTATTTCAGTATTGATGAACGTGCTAATATTATTGATCTTTCTGAATTAGGAAGAGAATTTTTATCTCCTTCGGACCCAGAAAATTTTGTTATTCCCGATTTAGGTGAACTTTTCCATGAAATAGAATCTGAACCTGGAATTTCATCATCGGATATTTTGGCCAAGAAAGAAGATGCCCAATCGTTACATGCAGAACGAAGTGATAGAATCCATGCGATAAATCAATTATTAAAGGCATACTCTTTATTTGAAAAAGACGTGGATTACATTGTTCAAGATGGTAAAGTGCTTATTGTGGATGAGCATACGGGACGTGTATTACATGGTCGTCGTTTTAGTGATGGTTTGCATCAATCATTAGAAGCTAAAGAAAATGTGGTTATTGAAAAAGAAACTCAAACCATGGCGACTATTACCATCCAAAATTATTTTAGGATGTATGATAAACTTTCAGGCATGACAGGAACTGCAATTACTGAAGCCAATGAGTTTATGGAAATTTATAAATTGGATGTTGTAGAAATCCCTACACATCGACCTATTTCAAGAAATGACCATGAAGATATTATTTATCGTTCAAAACGAGAAAAGTACAACGCCACAATAGTCAAAATTCAAGAGCTTTTTCAAAAAGGTCAACCTGTATTGGTCGGTACCACATCTGTTGAAGAATCTGAAACTTTATCTCGAATGCTTCGTCGTCAAAAAGTGCCTCATAATGTATTAAATGCTAAGCAGCATCAAAAAGAGGCTGAAGTAATTGTTCGCGCTGGGCATAATGGTGCTGTAACCATTGCTACCAATATGGCTGGTCGTGGTACAGATATTAAATTAGGTGATGGCGTAAAAGAAAATGGTGGGTTATTTATCTTAGGTACAGGTCGTCATGAATCCCGAAGAATTGATCTCCAATTACGTGGTCGCTCTGGACGACAAGGTGATCCTGGTGAATCTATTTTCTACCTGAGCCTTGAAGATGATTTAATGCGTCTATTTAACTCAGACAGAATTGCTAAAGTAATGGACCGAATGGGTGTAGAAGAGGGTGAAGTAATTACCCATTCTATGGTAACAAAGTCCATTGAACGTGCACAGAAGAAAGTTGAAGGACGTAATTTTGGCATTCGGAAGCATCTATTAGAGTACGATGATGTAATGAATCAACAGCGTGAAATTGTGTACAATAGACGAGACTATGCCCTGCATGGTGATGAAATTGTTGAAGAAATTGATACTATTTTAGGTGAATATTTAGACTCAATTACCATGGAATTTTGTGAAAGCAGTAACTCCATTGATTGGGATTGGGATGCCATCAGCCATGAGGTAATCAATACGTTTTCATTAGATATAAGCTCTGAAAATGATAAAATTAGTACAGCTGAGGAATTGAAAGATTTAGTCAAGCAAGGTGCAAATTCTATTTTGTCGTTTAAGCGTGATACTTCTGAAGATGGAATGTTTGATAAATTTCAAAAATTTGTATTATTACGTACCATCGATGAAAAATGGAGAGAACATCTCTATGCAATGGATCAATTACGTGAAGGTATTGGATTGCGTGCTTATGGTCAAAAAAATCCCCTTATTGAATATAAACAAGAGGGATTTGGAATGTTTGCTGAAATGATGATAGAAACTAATCGTGAAACATTAAAGCGTATATTTAGAACCAATATTTCACATCTTGCAGAGTCAACTCAAGCTCCTCAAAAAATGCCTCGAAATATGAAAATGCAGCATGATGAATCACCTGGACCAGGATTTGTACCACCTCCACAGAGCGGGGGAGCTCCTCAGCCACAGCAAATGAAAAAAGTTCAACCGGTTCATGTAGATAAAAAAGTTGGAAGAAATGATGATTGTCCATGTGGAAGTGGTAAAAAGTATAAGAAATGTCATGGAGCTATATCATGAAGAAAAAATTTGAAACCAGGGCTATTCATGTAGGTCAAACCCCCGAAAAATTATATGGCTCAGTATCATTGCCAATTTATCAAACTTCAACATTTAAGCAGGAAGAATTTGGTGAATATATTTATGATTATTCCCGTGCCGGCAATCCAACTAGAAATGCTTTAGAGGAGACAATTGCTTCACTTGAAGAGGGTAATGATGCAGTTATGTTTGGTTCGGGTATGGCCGCCATGTCGGCAATTTTTACGTTGCTCAATGCAGGTGATCATGTCATCGTATCGGGGAATGTGTATGGTGGTACATATCGATTAATGAGCAAAATTCTGGAAAATTATGGACTTTCTGCTTCATGGGTTGATACTTCAAATTTGGAGGAAGCGGAAGCAGCCGTAACATCAAACACAAAAATGATTGTGGTAGAAACACCAACAAACCCCATGATGCAACTAACAGATATTGAAGCTATTGCAAATTTGGCTAAAACACATAATTTGATATCTGTAGTTGATAACACTTTTATGTCTCCTTATTACCAACGTCCACTTACTCTAGGTGCAGACTTAGTTATGCACAGTACCACTAAGTATATAAATGGTCATAGTGATGTGGTGGGTGGTGTTGTAATTGGAAATGATGATGCTATTATGGAGCAATTACATTTTATTCAGATGTCTGTAGGTGCAGTGCCTGGACCTTTTGATTGCTGGCTGACTCAACGATCACTTAAAACATTAGCTGTTCGCATGGAAGCTCACAATAACAATGCCATGACAATAGCAAAAACATTAGAAGATTCACATAAGTTTAATAATGTGTTTTATCCTGGTTTAACTTCTCACCCTCAACATGAGTTGGCTTCGAAACAGCAAAAAAATCCTCATGGTAAATCGGGGTATGGGGGTATGATTTCTGTTGAATTAGATTCTATCAATTCAGCAAAAGCATTTGTTAAAAATTTAAAAATATTTACATTGGCAGAAAGTTTAGGTGGTGTGGAAAGCTTGGTATGTCACCCTGCTACCATGACACATGCCTCTGTCCCTGAAGACGTTCGTAAATCATTGGGTCTGTCAGATGGACTTGTAAGATTATCCGTAGGTATTGAGCATCCTGAGGATTTATTAGGGGATATAGAAACGGCGTTACAAAATATATAAAACACTGTAACATCTCGACACAAAAAAATAGTAATGATAAGCTAATTTTTCCGTAATTTGTAGCTACGGTAAAAATGAATTTTACCATTATAAAATTGATAAGATTTTGATTTAATAATAAAAAATGGAGATATAAAATGTCAACATTCAAAAAGCTAACTAACATATTCGTTTCCTTCCTTATGGTTGGGGCAATTTTTGCCAACTACTTAGATTTGGAAGATAATGGCGATGGAACATGGAATGTAAACTATAGTAGTGATTCTGCAATTGGTGGTTTTCAGTTTACTTTAGATGGTGCAACTGCATCTGCTGGTGCTGGCGGCGAGGCTGGTGATGCAGGTTATATGGTTTCTGCAGGTGGTAGTACGGTAATTGGTTTTTCTTTAACAGGAGCAACACTTCCTGTAGGTGAGCACTTAATGACAACATTAACTGTTGCTGGTGAACCAACAGGGTTAAGTGCAATTGTAATTTCTGATGCATCTGGTGGTGCATTGGATTTTTGTTATGGTGTAGGTTGTGATGTTGTGGTTACCTGTGATGACGAATCTGCATGTAACTATGGCCAAGAAGGTGATTGTGAATTTGCAGAAGAAAACTATGACTGTGATGGCAACTGTATTGCAGAAGTTGATTGTGCTGGCGTATGTGGTGGTGATGCTGTAGAAGATGCATGTGGTGAATGTGGGGGTGATGGTAGCTCCTGTTTAGGTATTGCAATTTCATTTTCAAATGTTGACTTAGCAAATGGTACCTTGGATGTGTACATGGATAATGATGTTGAACTTGGTGGTTTCCAGTTTAATGTTAATGGAATTAATATAACTTCAGCGGGTGGTGGCTCTGCTGCAGCTGCTGGATTTATGGTTTCTGCTAGTGGATCAACAGTATTAGGATTTTCAATGACTGGGGCAACTATTCCTGTTGGGGAAGGCGTATTAACCGCTCTTGCTTTCGATAGTAATGATGGAGAAATTTGCTTTGAAAATGTGGTATTGTCTGATGCTGGTGGTACACCTATTACTACAACTGTAGGCGAATGTTTTGCTCCTGCTACAGGGTGTACAGATATGGCTGCATGTAACTATGATGCAGATGCAGAAGTTGATGATGGCACTTGCTGGGAAGCCTCTGAAGGTTGTACTTGTGAAGATGGCGAAGGAGCTGTAGTTGACTGTGCTGGCGTTTGTGGTGGTGATTCAGTAGTAGATTGTGCAGATGAGTGTAATGGGTCAGCAGTAGTAGATTGTGCTGGTACATGTAATGGATCTGCTGTTGTAGATGATTGTGGTGTATGTGATGGTGGCAATGCTGACATGGATTGTGCAGGTGAATGTTTTGGTGATGCTGTTGAAGATTGCAATGGTGATTGTGGTGGTGATGCAGTAGTCGATTGTGCAGGCGATTGTGGTGGTGATGCAATGGAAGACTGTGCCGGTGAATGTAATGGTGATGCCGTAGAAGATGTTTGTGGAGTATGTGAAGGTACTGAAACTGACCCTGCCAACTGTGTTATGGAAGGGTTTTCACTGTCATTAGCCAATGTTGATTTAATGGGTGGAACGCTAGATGTTGTGATGAACAATGAGTTTGATGTGGCTGGATTTCAATTTGAAATTAATGGTGTTGCATTAACGGGTGCATCTGGAGGTTCTGCTGATGCAAATGCATTTATGGTTTCTGCAGGTGGAAATACAGTCGTAGGTTTTAATATTTCTGGTGGGGTAATACCTCCAGGTAACGGTGTATTAACAACCGTTGAATTTTCAAGCTATGATGGTGATGTTTGCCTTGCAAATGCCATATTATCAGATTCTGATGGTAACTCTTATAATGTTGAATTAGGCGATTGTTATACTGGCTTTGGTTGTATGGATAATACAGCATGTAACTTTGATCCTACAGCTATATTTGAAGCAGATTGTTATTATGAATATGATTGTTTCGGTGAATGTGGTGGAACCGCTGTTGAGGACTGCCTAGGTGAATGCGGTGGAACTGCAGAACTAGACTGTGCTGGTGTATGTGATGGTGGTGCCGTTGTAGATTGTAACGATGAATGTGGTGGTGGTGCCGTTGTCGGTGCTGGTGGCCAATGTTGTTATGAAGATGATTTAGATGCATGCGGTGTATGTTTTGGTGTTGCTGAAGTACCCGAAGATTGTATCCCACTTGTAGAATTATCATTTGGTGATGTTGAAATTGATGGAAACAGCCTATCATTCCCAATAAATATTCACAATACTGTACCCGTTGCTGGATGGCAATTTGCCATCGGTGCACTTCCTGATGGGGTGTTAGAAATTACTGCAGCAGGTGGTGGATTAGCTACCGATGCAGAACATAGTATTTCATTTAGTGCAGATGGTACTGTTGTTGGATTTTCGCTTACAGGGTTGTCTGTGCCTCCAAGTACAGGTGCATTAGTAAACGTCTCTGCTACAATCAACAATGCATATGCAATTTTAGATTTAGTTGATGGTATTTTCTCAGATCCTGATGGTAATCCAATTCCAGTGGAGTACGGTGATAGCTTTACATTTGGTGATTTACCAGATGTACCTGCTGCACCTAGTGGGCTAACTGCAGAATTAGTGGAAAGCGTTAATGTTCAACTTACATGGGATGAAGGTGCAGAAGTAGATTTCTATACTTTATATAGAGATGGTTTTGAAATTGCCCAAACTACTGAGGGCTCATATTATGACGCTGAATTATTAGAATTAACAGAGTACACATATTCAGTATCTGCGACCAATATTTCAGGTACATCTGAAATGTCTGCAGATGTTTCAATCACCACTGAATATGCTCCATTTGACGTGAACCCACCAACAGACTTAGTGGCTACACCAGGAAACGGTGTAGTTGAGCTTTCATGGAATAATCCTGCAAGTGGTGGCGATAGCTCAATTGGTGCTGAATGTGGTGATGGAATGGTATTTGACTGTTGGTTGCAATGTGTTGATGAAGCAACCTTACTTTCATGGATTGGTGATGGATTCTGTGATGATAATACATGGGGTATGTATTTAGATTGTCCAGAATTTGATTGTGATGGCGGTGACTGCCCAGATTTAAACTGTGATGGTGGTGAACCTCCATTAAGTTGTGAAGAACAAGGGCTTGTTACATGTCCTGATGGATCATGTGCAGAAACAGAAGCAGATTGCCCACAAAGTAGTGCTGAATGTGAAGATTGTGAATTTGACTTTACGCCTTATGGTGCAGAATGTTGTGATGCCGCATGGACACAATTTGGAATTTCATGTGCTGATTTAGAAGCGAACTATAACTGGGATTGTTCAGGATGTAATTGTCCAGGAGATGGTGAAGCTACATGTGGTGATGGTAACTGTAATGGTGATGAAACTAATGCTACTTGTCCAGATGACTGCACAGTAAATGGCTATAATGCTAGTACTCAAGTTGATGATTGTGCAGATTCTGACTGTTGTGCAGCAAGTTGGATTGGCGATGGCTATGGTGATTGTGAAGATCAAGAATTTGGCTGTGATTTAACCTGTTACGATAATGATGGTGGTGACTGCGATGGCGTTTCATCATCAAATGGTGATGAAATGAAAACTTCAGCCGAACCCGTATCTATAGTAAGTATTGATGGTAAAGAATACTACTTTGCTAGACCTGTTGAGCAAACTCGTGATGAGTTGACTGGAATTCAATTATGGAGATCATCTGAAGGTACTGATTTCGAGGTAATTGCTGAATTAGGTGCAAATGATGAATCTTACTCAGATTCTGACGTAATGAATGGTACAGAATATTCATATGCAGTTACTGCAGTTTATGATAATGGTGCGTTTGTTTCAGACTTCTCAAACATTGCTACTGCAATGCCAATGAGTGAAGTTGAATTATCACTTTCTGGTGGTACAGTACAAAGTGGTGATGAAATAACATTGTCATTATCTCTATCAAATGATGATCCTATTTCAGGGTTTGAGTTTGATCTTTCTGATTCTCCAGACTACTTCACAGTATTAGAGGTTATGCCATCTGAAAGAATACCTGAATCATGGATGGTATCTTCAAATGCGGCAGGTCATGTTCTTGGATTCTCAATTGATGGCTCTGTGATAGAGCCAGGTGATGGTGTAGTGTTAGAAATTGTTTATTCTGCATTTGCATCTGAACCTAGCAATGTTCAAATTTGTACAGATGCTGAAATTTTCTCAGATCAAAATGCAAATCAATTCCCTGTTGATGGTGATTGTAGTTCAATTGCTGTTACTGTAGAAGGAATTGAAATATATGCAGATTACGAAGATGGTCCTGTTGATCAAGGTGAGACTGCTGCAGTACATGTGTCAATGTCAAACCCAGATCCAATTTCAGGATTTGAAATTCACTTAGGTGATTCTCCCGAATCATTATCTGCAACGCTTGATGATGTTGTACCGAGCGAAAACTTAGATGCATTGGGCGGTATGTTCTCAGTAAGTGAATCAAATGGAAACTTAATTGTTCTTTGGTTTAGCATTACAGGGACTCAAATTCCGGCTGATTTTGGTGACTTATTCACAGTAAACTATCTTGTTGCAGACGATGTTGCAGATGGACCTGTTGATGTTTCGTTTGGTGATGCAACTACATTCTCAAATGATCAAGGTCAAGCTATGTATTGGAATGGTTTTGGTACATCATTTGATCTAGGACTTCCAGATATTTTCTTATCGTTGGTTCAAACCGGTGATTATACATTTGAAATTCACATGGATAACTTAGATGTAGTATCTGGATTCCAATTTGGTGTTACAGATTCACCTGATAATTATACGTTTGTAGATGCGTCAGGGACAGACAGAATTCCAACAGATTGGTCTATTAGTGGAAACGATAATAATGGTGAAATGAGTATGTTAGGATTCTCATTCTCTGGTTCAACTATTGATGTTGGTTCTGGTGCAATCGTAGAAGTTGAAGTTGACCATGATGGTTCTGATTTTATGTCTGAATTATGTTTTTCCACATTTATTATTTCAAATCCATCTGCAACTCAATACTTAACAATTGCTGAATGTGCTGACTTTATTAATCCATTTGAACCTCCAGCACCAATGCTTGAATTGTCTGCTGAAGGTGGAGATAATGAAATAGAGTTAACATGGCATGTGAATGTAGATGGAAGAAGCAGAGACGTTGTTGATTTAGAATTTGGAAATGTTGATCTTGCAGCTGGTACAGCTGAAGTGGTAATGACAAATTCTGAAGCAGTTGGTGGATTCCAATTTGCAATTTCAGGTGCAACCGTAACTGCTGCAAGTGGTGGTTCTGCAACTGATGCCGGATTTATGGTTTCAGCAAGTGGTACTACCGTACTTGGATTCTCAATGACAGGTGCGACAATCCCTGCAGGTTCAGGTGTACTGACTCTACTTGATTTATCTGGTGTTGGCGATGAATTATGTTTTGCAAGTGCAACAATTTCTGATGCAGGTGGAAGTGCACTCTCTACTACATTAGGTGGATGTTATCCTGAAGATGATGAACCTACACCTGATGCAGATGTAGTATTATCATTTGCAAATATTGACCATGATGCAGGTACATTAGATGTCGTTATGGATAATGTTGTTGAAGTGGGCGGTTTCCAATTCTCTGTAAGTGGAATTAATGTAAATGCAGCTTCGGGTGGTTCTGCTGCAGATAATGGATTTATGGTATCAGCAAATGGGACAACTGTACTTGGATTCTCCATGCAAGGGACTACAATTCCTGCAGGCTCAGGTGTGTTAACATCATTAGAGTTCTCAAGTACTGGTGATGATGTTTGTTTTGTTTCTGCCACTATTTCAGATGGTGGTGGTAACTCAGTTGATTATGCACTTGGTGGCTGTAATGGTGAAGGCGGTGGTGATGGTGGCTCTGAAGTTGAGGGTTGTACCGATATGTCTGCGTGTAACTATAACGAAGATGCCACATTTGATGATGGAAGTTGTGAGTTTGAATCTTGTGCAGGCTGTATGGATCCTTATGCTAATAACTACGATGAAGAGGCAACAATTGAATGTGATGACTGCTGTGAATACCCCGAAGTATTCTTTAGAGTATTAAGAGATGGTGTAATAATTGAAGATGAAATTGAAACTGATTTTTATACTTTCACTTATTCATATACTGACATGGGTCTTGAGCATTCTACTGAATATTGTTATGTGGTTGAATTAACGATTGATGGTGCCGTAATGGATGCTTCTAACGAAGCTTGTGCTACCACAAACGAGCAATCATTACAACATTTTACAGACTTACCTGAAGATACTGGTGTTACATCTTTAGTAATCATCCAAGGTGTTGATGGTTTAGAACCTGGTGATGAGATTGGATTATTCGATTCTAATGCAATTTTGAACTATAATGATTGTGACACTGAATATGGGGAGCTCCTAGTAGGTGCTGGTGTTTGGACAGGTTCACAGCTAAACTTAACGGGCGTAGGTTCTGTTGATATGTGTCCATTTGGTGGTGTTCAACTCGCAGGTTATGTAGAAGGTAATCCAATTCACTTTAAAGTGTGGAAAGCCGCTGAAAATATGGTTTATGATGCAGAGGCGACATATGCTGCAGGTACGGGTACTTGGGGTGATATCATTACTTCAGTGTCATTGCTTGAACCAATTTTCTCTGTAACTCAAGAGATTAATCTAAATGCACTTCAAGTAAATTTATTCTCTACTAATGTTATGGCAGATGATGTGAGTACAGGTGCCTTCTTTGACGGTGTAAACCTACTCATTGCATCTGATGATGGTGGAAGTTACTATGTACCGAGTTTTGGTGTTGATTCCATAGAAGAAATGGGATGTGGTGAAGGTTATTCTGCATTCTTGCAAGGAATGAATAGTGCTACGATTACAACTGAGGGTCTGCCTTGTGATCCATCTACAACGCTTCATTTAGACGCATTACAGGTGAACTTAATGCCATTCTTGCCAGCAGATTGTATGGCAACATCGCATGTGTTTGCTGGTCTTGAAGATCGAGTACTTATTGTGAAAGATGATGGTGGTAACTACTATGTGCCTGGGTTTGGCGTTGAGTCGTTAGACATCATGTGCCCAAGTGATGGCTATGAAATATTCTTAGTTGGCATGGAAGACCTAGAATTCCAATACCCATCTACAGATGGATTGGCACGTGTAG
>CAYFMU010000010.1:0-68692 GCA_964344315.1 uncultured bacterium
TGGTTATTTCATCATTATAGTCGCCTAAATACACTTGTTGTTGAGAGAAAAGAATTGTCATACAGGAGATAATACCTAATATTAGGCGGGTACCATTTCCAAAATGATTCAAGTTTAATAATTGTTTCTTAAACTCATTACTATTATCTTGCAATAAATACATTATTTTCATATGAGGAAGATAAGACAAATTAAGCATTTAATTCAATGGTTTATAATTTTTCTGTATTTGCATACTACTTAATTTTATACTATTTATGTAGGTAAAAAATTAAAAAGTAATATTTTGTGATGAAGTAAACACCTACCCCATAATCCAGTTCACTAGGGTAACAATATCTAAAATGTCGATAAGTCCATCTTCATTTACATCGCCTGCGCATTGGGTAAATTCATCGGGGAGAGGTTCATAGAATATAACATTGACTATTTGAACAATATCTAAAATGTTAAAAAGTCCATCGGTGTTCATATCGCCGGGGGTACAGGAGATATTCCCTAATTCTTGTACATAATGTAGCCCCCCTAAAGGGTTGCCTATAAATAAATCTAATCGACCATCATTATTCACATCTCCCATGGCTGGTGATGACCGTAAGGTTACAAAGGGTTGAGTAATGGGGAGTGCATTCCATGAACCATTTTCATAATCATAAATGGCAATACCGCTTTGGTATGATCCCAATATAATTTCATTCACGTTATCATTATCTACATCATAATGATCAAGGGTGGTGTAAATATCACCCATATTTGCCCAATAGTTGGCTTCAATAAGCGTGATTGTATCTCCATCAATCTCATAAAGATTTACAAATCCGTTGGACTCACTCACAAATAATTCTAATACTCCATCACTATTATAATCCATGAGAATGGGATCCGCATTGCCCGTAAGGTCAATATTGGGGGCAATACCCATGTACTCAAATTCTAAAATGCCAATACCATTAAATCGGTGTAGATACCCATTTGAATCGCCTATAATGGCATCTACTAATCCATCATTGTTTACATCTCCAAATGCAGGAGCAACATTATGCCCCACCATGCCCTGAAAGAGATTATCCGTTTGTAATTGAAAGTGAGGTTGTGTAGGTGTGCCTATATTTTTATAAAAATGGACTTTCCCCGACCATGAGGGCAAACTAGGGTCACTTTTACTGCCGATAAATAAATCATCATCGCCATCACCATCAATGTCATATATAGTGGGTGATGTGTACGTGAGGAGGTCAATGGCATGCATAAAATCATGGGTACGATGTTCAAAAAATGGACTACTGGCGGTGCCAATGTTTTCATAATAAATAAAATTGTTTACGGTTTGTGAGCCATAGGCCCCAGACAATACGGTAACAAATAAATCAGGGTCATTATCCCCATCAATATCGGTAAAAGAGGGCATATTTTGCCCTACGGAAAATACAGGATCGTTGATGGGAAATTGAGATGTGATATTCACATTGTCCATATTGGGTTCATCCATATTGCCAATATTCCATACCACATATAAACTTTGCTGAAAATAATCGCCCCAAGTGAGGTCGAGGTCATTATCACCATCTAAATCGATAAAATTAATGGCTGATGCACCATGGCGTTGTTGGCTGGGTCCAATGATGGAAATCTCCTCCCACATGGTGGTTATGAGTTGAAAATGAGGCACATTATTAACAAATCCCAAATTTTCATAAAATGATACGGTGCCCACCACATTTCCCGTGAAGAAATCTAAATCACCATCATTATCAATATCGGCAAATGTGGGTGTCATGACGGGATCAGACACCACAAAACCATCGGTAGAAACAGATGTGAGTTTGCCCATGTCGGTATAGCCATCGCCTGAGTTTTTTAGAAATCTGGCATGGTTTAAATCTATATGATCTTGAATAATTAGGTCGGTGAGATTATCGTTATCAAAGTCATCAAAAAAGAACCATCCCCCCGTTTGTAGATTGGCATAGGCACATGAATTGAGCTGAAAGTGATATTCTCCATCAGTGGATACATTTTCAAAATGGCGGATTCTGCCATCTTCATCCATGGCAAATAAATCGCTGTCACCATCATCATCTGCATCTAACCATTGAATTTGCGGGCCATTAAATCCACCCATAAATGGATTGGTTAATTCTTGCCCATTCACTTCAACCACAATATCTTCACCGCTATCAAACTGAAAATCAATAGCAAACGTGAATGAAATAATGATGGCAAGGATGAACTGCATTAATCCAAAATAATATTTACCATATTTACAATATCAAGGATGTTCACCACACCATCCATATTCATATCGGCTATGCAAATAAATTCACTGGTGTTGGCAACCTCATCAAGAATGGCATTGACAGTATTTACAATATCCAATACATTCACCCCTCCATCTCCATTGGTATCGCCATCATAGGCACAAGAATTTTCAGGAATTGCATAGATATAAACATCATCCAATGCTGCCTCTACTAAAGAGCCACCATTTCCATTATCGCCTGGATATTGTATATCCTCAGCGGTAAATCGAAATTGCATATTGTTGGATACTTCTATATAATCTGAAAGGATGTACCGATTATTCACCCATTGACGTGATGAGTATTGTGTGTCTTCCAAATTTACCCACGAGGTACCTCCATTATTACTCACATCTACTCGCCAATGGTCAGAACCGGGATTATCACCAGCATTGTTGATATACCATCGCCAATATGAAAGATAAATTTCACCATAACCTTCTAATTCTAATTGGGGTGATAATAGTGTGGTTACGCCGCCATCCACATCATCAGCTCCGATGGAGCCTCCACCATTTCCCGTTACAAAGCAGTTTGTACCATAGGGTGAATGGTCATTTTCTGGTTGCACCTCTCCACTAGAATCTTCAGTACCATTGGGGTTTCCCCACTCCCATATTCCAGCTGAAGCATCATCGGATGGTATTCCTGCCGTCCAATCTCCTTCTCCATCTTCAAAATCAAACCATTCCAAGAGGTCTAATTCTCCATGGATGAATTCAATATAGCCATCGATGGGGAACCTAACTTCATCACCGGTTCCATCTGTGGCCGTTAAATAATATTGAACGACGTTTCCACCATCAGTTGAGGGGATAGATCTGTGATACATATCATCACCTTGCGGTTCCATTTCTGTAGATGTAAATCCATTCCCTGTATTTAAATTGAGTAATACCGATTCTACTTGAGACGTCATAGAGGTTACGGTGGCATCAACATCTATTTGATCCGTATTTTCTGTATCGGTAATGGGGTCATGCTCAATAGTTAGTCCTCCAAATTTAAGCACAAAGAGCCCTTGCTCAATGTCACTGGAAACAATATTTCCACTGGGTAAATCCACATAGGTACCCCAATTTCCCGTATATAAATCTTCAAGTTGAGTTGTATCATAGTAGCCCACTTCTACGGGGTAGGTAGGGTCAGAAATATCTACAAATCGAGTGCCATCTGCATAATATGAGATGATGAGCAGACCTGTGCTTTCTTGGATATAAATATTGTGAGAGGTGTGCGTTTCATAATCGGGAGTATAATATTCACCTATTTGATTAATGTTGCTATAATTTGATACATCAAAAATTTTGATATGACCACTCATGGTTTCATCGGCAGTGATGAGATATTGTTCGTTAAAGGTAACGGCACAATCATGAGTACTAATATAGCCTCCACCGGTGTCGTATGACACCAACGTTTGTGGGTTTGATTTATCACTCACATCAATGATATAAAAATATCCTGAATAGATTGCAGCTCCATAAATCTTGTTATTATATACTTCAATATCATGAAGGTATTCACCTAACCACGTTCCCACCAACTCTGGATTTGCAGGATCGGATAAATCGTAAATCCATATATCATAATTATCTGCACCCACAATGTATAGGTAACCATCTGCATCCACGTGAA
This sequence comes from uncultured bacterium, assembly GCA_964344315.1. Taxonomy (GTDB): domain Bacteria; phylum Fidelibacterota; class Marinisomatia; order SCGC-AAA003-L08; family D37C17; genus JABHHG01. The sequence continues at coordinate 3,939 of CAYFMU010000010.1, forward strand.
TATTGTGACTGTTATCTACATCGGTGATGGTATTTACTAAGGTGGGATTATCAAGGTCAGACACATCTACCACTTTGATACCATCATTCGCTTCCGTACCGATGTACACATGCTCATCCCAATATTTTAAATCTCTCCAAATACTCCCTGAACCTGGAATAAATCCCACTTCGAAAGGATTATAGGGATCGGTAACATCTACAAACGTAGCACCATCATATAGTCCCATGACTGCAAATTCACGACCATCTTGGGCAAATCCTGTAATGTCAGATGCCTCCTCATCGTAGGGAAGGAAACTCAATAATTGTACATTTAAGCCTTCAGCAAACAACATACTTATTATGGTTAGTAATATCGACTTTTTCATGTTTCTCCTTATGAATGAACGATGGCATATACCATCATCATTATATCTAAAATGTTAACAATTTCATCAAAATTTAAATCGGCTTTAAAAAACTGAATATTGGTAAATGTGGCATTACCCATAATATAATCTACCAGCATCACCACATCTAATACATCCATCACCTCATCAGAATTTATATCTCCCATGATAAAAGGTTCATTCCAACCTTCTTCATCAAATTGAATCACATAAAGTCCAGTGCTTCTATCAGATACAATAATTCTATTGGAATCAAAATATGGAAATGCCCCCCATGCACCATCGAATAAATCTGCATCAGAATAATTATATGTATCATAAAATCCTGCCGTTTGCATATCCTCAGGATTCCTTACATCAACAATTTGAAGCCCAAATGCATAATGACTGGCAATAATGTACCCATTTTTGTAAAAAATATTATGTACTGACCATTCCTCGCCCATAAAAGGAAACCACTCATCTAACATGTTCACATTATTAAGGTTGGACACATCCCAAGAGATGATATGCCCATAGGATGTTTCAGATGCTGAAAAAAGCGTTTCACCATCGTCAGATACCCAACATGCATGAGAACTGGGGATGCCATCCCATGAGGTAATGAGTTGGGGGTCGGTCTTATCAGAAATATCAATGGCATGAACTGCATCGGCATAGATGGCCATACCATAGAGAATATCACCATCTAGACAAATATCATGTAGATAATCGCCATTCCATTCCCCAATTTTGGTGGGATTGGCAGGGTCAGTTAAATCCAAAATGATTAAATCGGCCACACCCCAAGAATCTTCGTGAGCCGTAGAACCTAATACGTACAGATATGGGTCATCTTCACTCATTAAATTATGAGACTGAACCACACCATCCCATTCATTCACCAATTGGGGATTATAAGGATTGGTCATATCTACCACTTGTACACCTTGCTCAATAATGTCAAAATCTTCAATATATGGATCTGGACGATTTGCTTCAGTGCCAATATATATAAAATTTCCATAGGATTTTATATCTCGGTGAGAAGAATAGCTCCCTGGGATAAAGTCAATAAAGGTGGGGTTTGCTTCATCGGTAGAAATATCTAAAATTGACGTACCATTCCATTGTCCTATAAGGGCAAATTCGGTGCCATCTTCTGCAGTAAATCCCCATACATCATTATAATTGGATGCCCCCACCAAGGATTCATCAGCACCATCCCAATGTGCCAATAATGTTGTATTACTGGCAATGGGCATGGGTGTTGAAATTATGATTTCAGATTGAACAATTTCTTCGCCAATGGAATTAAGTCCACAAACTTGAAAATGATAATCTTCACCCATGTTTAAATTTGAAAAAGTGTACTCATGAATGGTATTGGCTAAAACTTCTGTTTCCCATATTTCATCTTCTGATTGCCGGACTTTCACAACATAGTTTTCAATTTCACTGGCTTCAATTTCAGGATTTTCATGGGTCCATTCTAACGTGGCAGACGATTCATCCACATTTACATCAAAATGGGAGAACTCCCAGAAATTTCTATATTCTAAAATTGCAGGTTCAGAGGCAAACCAGTCTTGTCCAGCATATCGTCTAAACCATGAAAAATAGTGAACATCTGAATTGGTAATATCCATATCTGCATAATATTGACCCGACTCATCATAATCTGAATCCATGATGAGCAAATACTCCAAATCCATTCCTGTAACTGTGGTAGGATTCCAAATTCTATCACCATCATTTCTTTCAAAGAAGCATACATTTAACCGTCGTGGTGATTGAGGATTTGACACATCCCACACCATTCCTGGGAATTGCCCCACATCCAAAGGTGCACCCAAATTTTCTGCTGAAAATACATAGGCAACGGACTGACTATCTGCATGGGTTGATAGATGGATGTCCACATTAATTGCATCATTTACATCCAATGTTGAATTTCCATATAGCCCCATGCCATACATGACACCATTATTAAAGGCTTCACCTCCGGCTACAGGCATGCCCAACAACCATTGAATATCAGAGAAGAATTGAACATCAAGCTGTCGTGAAAATAATGTGGTTATTAAAATTATTGGAATTATTTTTTTCAATTTATTCTCCAAAAACTGGGATTTGAGTGGTTAAGATTTCCATATCAAAAATGGGTTGATTTTCTAGTAATTCATCATGATTCCCCATAAGAATGATGGGTGAAAATGCTCTAAATCTCATGGTGATTTCAATATTAATATTTCCAGAGTCAATATTTTCTGGAATGTCCACAGAATACATATGATATCTGAATCCCATAGCTGGAAGTGTTTGGTTAATCATATCATGAGTATCTGTTACTGAAAGTGTGGTATCGCCATTTTCATCCAAAAAATATGAGGTGAATAGCAAAAGGTCATCTTCATAGCGATTTAAAATATCTGTATTAGATTCAACCACACCAGAAGAATGTAAGGTGTCATTATTATGGGTTACAATTAGCTGTAGCCATGCTTCACGAGAAAATGAAGTCCCAGATGGTAAATTATGTGCCGTTAAACTGGTAATTGTAATGGGGATATTTAAATTATCTCCTCCCTGCACAGATGCAGGCAATGTATAATTTTCAGCACCAAATTCCAATTCTACAGAATTTTCTAGCATTTCTTTGACGGCATTATGCTGAGGAGCCTGACCTAACGGATAACTCAAATCTAAATCAACACCAATAAATGAGTGGTCATGGGTACCATCTTCTTTTTGTGGCATATGGCATTCTTGGCATGGAACTCCCCCCGACATTGCAAATCCAGGGATTCTGTTCCATTCAGTAAAAGTGATTTCTGCTTCCACATCCCTCATGACTAAATCATGGCAGGGTAAACACATCTCTGAACGTTTAAACATGGGGCTATAAACAGAAGCATGGTACATATTATCATTTACATTTTCCATGGGTCCAAAATATACATTTTCCCCAGGGTACATGTGATATTCTGCACTGGGATGCAATTCATCGTTGGCAAAATATGTGGAGGATAACCCTGTGAACGAATGACATACTGCACAAGTTATACCCTCTTTAATTTGTAATGGAAGGTTTGAAGATTGTAATTCTTCTGGTGTTTCGAACCCTTGTAAATCTGTGCCTGTAACAAATGCAACAGGACTATGACATTGTACACAAAAACGTTCACCCGTTGCGGGATGCCGTTGTTGTTCGTCATTCCACATTTGAAAAAAAACAGGATCCTTCATGGCATGGCCATGACGAGAATCTGCCCACTCCTCCACATGTGTTTCATGGCAATTTACACAACTGGTTGATGGCGCAAAGTCTTCCACAACCATCTCTGTATGTACAATATTACCAGAATCATCAACCATATATTCTTTTTCGATATAATCTATTTTATATGATTGGCTAGATGTGGCACAGCCCCAGTAGTCCACTACATCTACCCAAAACCAATTGTCATTATAAAGAGAGAGTCCCGTAATGCTCGTTGTTGTCTGTTGTTGTTCTGAAGTTTGAAACAAGAACTCTCTGTCAGTGTCATCTTCCGTAAAAGAAATGTATAATTCATAATGTGAAAAGGTATGATCAGAAGAAGATTCCCATAGAATATCTAATTCAAATAAAGTTGATTCAATATTGGTAATATGGCTTTCTGAGGGGTAGGGTTGTAAAATTTTATGCACTAGTTTTAAAACATCCAAAATATCAATTAAATCGTCTGTATTTATATCAAATAATGATATTTCTTCCTGAGAATGCGCATCTAAACTAAGAATAACATCTACGGTAGCCAGTACATCAATCACATTTAGCTCACCGTCTTCATTTGCATCGGCCAATAAAGAATTGATGCATTGGGCATTAACCAATTGTAATACAAATAGCCATAATATGTAATGCCTATACATCATCCAACAATAATGTTCACTACCAATACTATATCTAAAACATCAACAATACCATCATTATTCACATCAGCATGTTGAATAACAGATGTATTTCCCATAATAAAGTTCACCATGTTTACAATATCTAACACATCAATTACTCCATCACTATTCACATCACCCAACAAAAAATTTGATGGATGTACCGCAGCAACTCCCCCAGCCATTACCATTTCAGGTTGTAGTGATAATGGTATTGATTCAACAAGAGTTCCTTCATCAGTGCTAATTATATGCAGATGTCCATCACCTCTCCCACTTATATATAATGTTTCACCATTTTTTGAGATGTCAATTCCATGTAGAGTACTAAAATTATCATGGGTTAAAAACCAATTTTGTTCAAGTCCAAGTTCTGTAAATGAAATAGAAACTACCCCTGCACTTCCTTCATATAGCTGATCGCCAGAAAGGACCACATAAATGGTGTTTTCAATGGGAGATTTAATCAAATGCCATGGTGTAGAGTACCATTCAAATTCAAATTCATCTATTAATTCTAAATTATCAGAACCCCACATTTGGAGTTTACCAGGAATATGCTCTTGATTTCCAGTCCATGCATCAAACCAAATTCCACCAGAACAGGTTACAAATAATAATGAATCGTTTACAGATTCACACTGTATTGGTTTTAACCGCTGGGTTTCAATATTTTCTGGGTTTGATACTGATTCATCCATTACACTGCCAATAATTTCGCCAGTCTCAGGAATAATTTTATATATCCAGTCGGCAGTATTGCTGGCAACATAGACTTCAGAACCATCTGAATTTATGGTTATTCCATGGGGTGCTGGAGATGGAATGGTAAACTCATTGGTGGTTATTAAGTTTTGGGAAGAATAATCAATTTCTTGAATGATAGTAGATTCTGAACCTTCCATCATACCACCCATGGGCATCATTCTGGAGCAATATAATTTTTGTAGATTTTCATTTATAGTGAGAATTGCAGGGGAATCGTCTACAAAAACTTTATCGATATATTGGTCTGATTCTACATCATACCTGCCAATATATCCACTGGCAATGGCAGATACAAACCAATATCCATTGGTTTCATCGATGGCAATAAAATGAGGAGTATTATTACCCATATTCATACCACCATCATCAGATTCCATACACATATTCATCATCCATTCACATCCACTGGACATGGTACATTCCATTTCGTCTAAGATATCCATACAATTGTCCATAGACTCCATACAATGGTCATTCATCCATTCACATTGTGTTGCCATCTCACAATCCATTTGGGTTGAATATTCGCTACAATCCATCATATCATTTAGGTCAATATCAACAGTTTCAATAAGTTCATGGGTGTCCATATTGAGTATACCAACTTGATCTAGCATTTGCATAGCAACATAGACCTTATTGGGTAAAGCTATCCCACTCAACACAATGATAAATAATAATTTACGCCATAACATTCTAATCATTTCATATTTCATCAATTGAATGTAAAAATAGACAAGAAAACTACAAAAAGTAATCTTGTAACAAAGTATATCTATTTTATGAGAGAAATTGAGGAGGAATTAGTGATGCATGTATTCGTTATCGCCCCATTCGATAACTTCAATTTTCACTTCTGTTGTGCCTGTACTTATGAAATCTAATTTTTTGGCGGCACCATAGGAACAATCAAGAATCCTACCTTCTACATAAGGACCTCGATCATTAATCCTCAGAATGAGGAATTTGTTGTTTGATAGATTCGTGACTCGTGCTACTGTGTTTAATGGGATGGTTTTGTGGGCTGCGGTAAGTCCATACATATCAAAAATTTCACCATTTGCCGTAAGTTTGCCATGGAAATCTTTTCCATAGTATGATGCCATACCTTTATATATTTTTTTGGATGTATCAAACTCAGCTAAAGTGGGTGCTTTTGTTACGGGGATAAATTTAACCTTTTTCCCAGATTTAGATTTTTTGGGCGGCTTTACATGTCCAGCTTTATAGCGAGGAGCAGGTGTACAAGAAAAAAATAGGAAACAAACTATAAGTAGTTTATTCATTATGGTATTGAACTTGTCCTTTTAATTCTTGGATTGATTTTAAGTTATGTGTATTGCAGTATTCTTTAAGTTCTTCTACTAAACGAATGGCAATGCCTGGCTCTTTATAGTTTAGGGTTCCAATTTGGACTAAATCTGCACCAGCCAATACAAATTCAACTATATCTTCCATGGAAGCAATTCCACCCAAACCAATAATGGGAATATTCACAGCCTTAAATACTTTATGAACATTTGCCAATGCCACAGGTTTTATAGCAGGACCAGAGAGTCCACCAAAAACAGTGTTTAATTCAACTTTTCTACTTTTAATATTTATGCCCATTCCCACAACTGTATTGATAGCACTTACAGCGTCTGCACCACCATTTTCAGCTGCCTTTGCAATATCTTCGACTGAGGTAACATTGGGGCTAAGTTTCATAATCAATGACTTTTTAGTACATCGTCGTAATGCATTTGTTAATGACTCTGTCATTTGAGGACTGACTCCAAATGACATTCCTCCTTCTTTCACATTGGGACAAGAGATATTTATCTCATATCCCACATGATTTCCCCCTGCATTTTCAAGGATTTGTAGTGTTTCAACATAGTCATCAATAGCGGTACCCGCCACATTGATTATTACATTAGTTTTTAACTCATTTAAATAAGGGAGTTTAGAATTACAATATTCCTCTACTCCTAAGTTGGCAAGCCCAATGGAATTTAACATTCCCGATGGTGTTTCAGCAATGCGTGGCGGTGGGTTTCCTTCACGTGGATGTCGAGTTACGGATTTAGTGACTATTCCACCAATTTTATTTACATCAACAATTTGGGCAGATTCATGTCCATATCCATACGTACCACTTGCCACCAAAATTGGTGATGAAAATGTAATATCTCCAAGTTTTACAGATGACATGTTTTTATCTCCTTGGCATTAAAAATTGGACCATCCAAACACACCAACCCAAACTTATGGCGATAGCTGTGTGCATCCTTATTTTCACTCTCTGAATATTCAACAGTACATCCTTGACAAATTCCAAATCCACATGCCATAATTGTTTCTAACGCCACGTCACATTGGATATCACTTTCATCGGTGTAATGCTTGATAGCCTCCATCATAGCAGGCGGGCCACAGGTAAACACTTTTGGCTCTGAATACCCATTAGATTCAATAATTTCCATTAGAGGTTGTAATACATTCCCGTGGATTCCAAATGTGCCATCATCTGTTGTCATATAAATTTGTTTAGATGGCTCATGTGCCATGAAATGGTCAACTTTTGTTTGTGCCCCCATAATGAGTGCATGTGCTATATTTTGTTCATTTAATTGATTATGAAAATTTAAAATTGGGGCGATACCTACACCTCCACCAACAAGAATGGGAAATGTACCTTTGTAATTTTCCCAGAAATTTCCTAATGGACCAATAATATCAACCGTATCACCTTTTTCCCAATCTTTCATATATTGGGTACCATCTCCTACCACTTTATAAATAATGCTAATTTCACCTTCTTTTTGACTGGCTACACTCATGGGTCGTCTCATCATTTTATCCCAATTGTTTGACGGTAAAATATTTATGAATTGACCGGGCTTCACCACAGAAGATATGGATGAGGATTTGAGAAGTGTTTGATAGGTATTATGGGCAATCTCTTTTGTTGAAATTACCGTTACCAATTCGTTAGAAATCAATGCTTACCCTCTTCGTATAAATCTTTATGTGTGCTATCAATCACCGTAGGGATATTCCCCAGTGAATCTATTATTGCATTTGTAGTGTCTACAGGCATTTCAATTATCATCTGCTCTGTTGAATCTACCATGCTTGTATCTATTTCAGGTGGATTTATCAGTAACTGAATTTCCTCCATTAACGCCAATTTTTCTTCATTTTCTTGTTGAAAATTTGATAATAAAATTTCGTCTATAAATTCAGTTTTTACTCGAGTAGAATCCATCACAAAAGTACTGTCAGGAAATGCATCTAATAACATATTTGAAAATTTAGATTGTGAATCTAAATAACAAAGGGATTCTAATGCAGACACTCCGAATTTTGATTCATTATAATTATTCACCACATACTCATAGTAATGAGTTGCAGAATCCTCTAATCCCAATGAGTAGTCAAAAATATCACCAATATGATAATAGATTGAATCAAGTTTTTGAACAATATTAGTATCTAATATTCCTGTTGAATCGGGGATGAGTAAATTTCTAAATAAGTCTAATTTTTGAAGTGATGATTTTAGCTTTTGCGCAGATTTTCTATATTGAGAATGTTTTCCTTGGAGTACAGCCTCAATTGCAGTGTCAACTGAATCAAAGGGTTCACCTACAATAAATCGATCAAAGGCCAGTTTATAATTGAGTTTTTGTTCTAATAGTTCAACTTCAGTTGATACTCCATCATTAATTTCATCAATTCTAAATTTTGCTAAATTTGTAAATTCTTTATCAAATTCAAAGGCATGAAATAGCATATAATTTTCTAAGGCTAATTTTAACTCATTTAAATAGTGGTCTTGAATAAATGCACAATAATAAAGTGATAATGTATCTTGTTCATTTTCAAACAATTGATAAAAAGATGACGATGCATTTTCATACGAGTCTGATAGATTCTTCCAAATGTCATCCCTTTTTGCACTGATTGAGTTTTTAATTTGAGTATCATCCACATCTGAATTAAATGTAGATTCTGGGAAGTCAGTTTCTAGTCTTGTTTTCCACGCCTCATTGGGTTCATAATTAGATAATACAAATAAAGATTGAGGTACGAATTTTGACTCAGGAAACTCAGCTATAACCTCCTTGAATTTCAATAGTGCTTCTTCTTCATGATTAAAATCAAACAACAACTTTTCTGCAATAGTAAATAAGATTGAATCGGGAGTAGCTTCTACACTGTTACGTGGTGATGGCATTCGCATGGTATCAAACCGTTCAAGTGTATTATCTTCTTCTATTTCTTCTTCAGCTTCAAAATCTTCTGGATTATCACGTTTATATTCATACTCCTCCTGCAACGCGGTAAAATCATCTATTACCACTTTCATTTCTTTAGATTTTTTTCCATATTCTGAATTTGATTTTGCTTTCTTTGAATCATCAAAATACTCTTTAGCTAACGCTAAATCAAAATCCTCCATCAATGCAATGTACCCTAAATGATAATAGGCTTCAGCAGTCTCAGCCTTGCGTTCATAGGTAGCTGTAAACTCACTAAAAAGAAGTTTAGCTGTTTCTAAATCTTTTAAATCCATATATACTTTTGCTTTCTCCAAAGAGAGCTTTATATGAATAATACTAAAATCTGATTGTCCAAGTAATTCATCCATCTTTGTGATTATAGAATCATAATTTCCAATTTTTCTATTATATGCAATCCAATCTAATACCGTTGATTTTTTAATCTCAAATGGTGCAATCACAAGTAACTCATCTAAGTAAGCTATTACTTTATCAAAATTTTTATTTTCTTCACAAATTTTAACTAATTTTAAATAGAGTCCAACTTTGTTTGAAACTTTCTTCGTGGATTTTATTGCAGATTCATATAATGATAGGGCTTCTTCAATGTTATTATTACTGAGATGTAATTCAGCTTTTAAATTTTGGAGGAGAAACTTCTCTTTTCGAGTAAGTTTGGGAAGCAATTCAATGGCATCAAGTTGATTTTGAGTTGAATCTATGAGTCCAATTCTGAAATGTGCATATGCTCTGAGTATTTTAGATTCTTGGACAAATTCACTTTGAGGATATTCTCCAATAAGTCTGTCGATATATCTAACGGAAAGGGCATATTCGTTGCGTAAAAACCGTGCTTTTGAGATGATATAAAAGGCATCATCCACATATTTACTTGTGGGATATTTTTCTAGAACAATATTACAGTTATCAATGGACTCACCCAACAATTTCTTTGCTTGAGGAGGAATTTCCCCCGCTTCTAAAAGTGGGGATTCATCGATTATTTTTTCTGCATCCTCAAAGGATGTTTCAGCATTATAAAATGTGTTAAAATAAACACATGAAAAACAAAACAGGAATCCTATTGTGTAAAATACAATTGTAAAAATTGATTTTAAATAGTTCCTATTTCTTTTCAAAACTGTTTATTTTGTAAACATTGTAATCTAAACCTTCAGCCGATAAATCTAGAATTTCGTTCATCAAGCTGGTTGCAGTATAATCTCTACCTAATTCTATTACAATGATTTGGTCATTGCTCATAAAAACCTTCACATCGTTATTATTTCCAGATTCTATACTAACAACATAGGATAAATTTAATAACCACGATTTTTGTTGTGGTAATCCATCAGGATCTAAAACCGTGTAAGTAAATTTTACAAAAGGTGAATAAGTTTCTGACATTTTACGTCCTAAATGGTTTCTTCTAATACTGAATTTAACCGACCTACAAATTCAGCTGGATTTTCTAATTTCAACCCTTCTACCAACAAGGCTTGGTCAAGCAATAATTGACAAATATTATCAAATGCTTTACTCTTCCTCATGGTGCTTAACCGCTTAACAATAGAATGTTCAGGGTTAATTTCTAAAATTGGTTTTGATTCGGGGATATTTCCACTTTGTCCCATTGCTTTCATCATTTCTCGTAATTGAGCACTGGGATCATTTTGGTCAGTTACAATGCATGATGGAGAGTTTGTTAACCGTGTAGATGCCATTACATCTTTAACTTGATCGCCCAACACTTTTTTGATCTTTTTAATGAGTGGTTTTACTGATTTTTCAGCATCTTTATCCGTTTCATCTTTTAACTCTTCTGCAGCATCACTATGAGTAACAGACTTTAGCGAAAAATCTTTGTATTTAGGTACAGAAGAAATGATAATTTCATCGATTTCATCATCTAGAATAAGCACTTCAACATCTTTGGTTTTATACATTTCTAATAGGGGTGAATTTCGAAGTGTATTCTCAGTACCTCCAGTGATATAATAAATTGTTTTTTGTTCACTTTGCATACGCGATTCATAATCTGTAAACGACACTAAATCATCTGACTTTGTACTTTTAAAGCGAACTAATTCAAGAAGGGCATCTCTATTTTCATGGTCTTGGTATAATCCCTCTTTAATGGGGCGACCAAATTGTTCAAAAAAGGACTTATATTTTTCAGCATCAGTTGCCATTTTTTCAATTTCACTCAAAATTTTCTTCACCGAATTTGAACGAATTTTTGACAATACTTTATTATGCTGTAAAATTTCACGACTCACATTTAAGGGTAAGTCTTCAGTATCAATAATCCCTCTTACAAAACGTAAATATGTAGGCATGAGCTCTTTTTCATCATCCGTAATAAATACACGTTTTACATATAATTTCACACCTGGGTTATAGTCAGGTTGGTACATATCCATTGGTGCAACACTGGGAATATAAAATAAAGTAGTATAATCCAAAGCCCCTTCAGCCTGTGTATGAATATAATGCATAGGCTCTTGGTAATCATTGGCGACTGTAGTATAAAAAGAATCATAATCCTCTTTTTTCAGACTACTTTTTGGTTGCTTCCAAAATGCAGATGCTGCATTAATTTGTTCGGTCTTATCTTCAATGGTTGTATTTTCTTTGTCGTCTGTCTTTTCTTCTGTATAATGAAGATAAATTGGGAATGAAATATGATTTGAATATTTTTTAACAATTTGCTCAATAGACCATCTATTTGTGTATTCAGTGCCATTTTCATTTAGATACAATACAATTTTAGTACCGTGAACATCTGATTCTGATTCTGCGATAGAGTATCCACTTTTACCATCACTCTCCCACATATAGGCTGTTGATTCACTTGCCTTTTTAGAAATAACCTGAACTTTATCCGCAACCATAAAACATGAATAAAATCCCACCCCAAATTGTCCAATTAAATTTGAATCTTTTTTCTCATCTCCAGATAAATTTTGTAGGAAATTCTTTGTTCCTGATCTTGCAATAGTACCTAAATGTTCATTTAGGTCATCTTCGTTCATACCTATTCCAGAGTCGGTAATAGTTAATGTTTTGGCATCTTTATCAAATTCAATATCGATCTGAGGTTCAAATGGGATTGATTTAAAGTCCTTATTTGTAAGCGTTAAGTACTTTAATTTGTCTAATGCGTCGGATGCATTTGAAATCAACTCACGTAAGAATATTTCTTTTTGAGAATATAACGAATGAATAATTAAATGTAGTAACTGGGATACTTCCGTTTGAAAATTATGCTTTGACATTTAAATCAGCTCCTAATTGAGAAATTTTTAATAAAAATAAACGGGGTAAAATTAAGAATTTTACCCCGTTTATAGTTAAAACTTTATAACTCAAATTTAATATTGAAATTGTAACCCAAAATTTACCCAACGCCCAGGTGCGGATAATCCAGACTCATATTCATATTCAACACCCATCATATTATCAATAGAGAGAACGGTATCAAACTTCCACACTGGAATTGAAAATGATGTATCAATAATCCATCTTGAATCAAACAATTGAGGTGATTCATATTTTATATTCCACGATTGTGATAAACCGAAGAATAATCCATAATTAAAGGAAGTTACAAAATCATGTACCAAATAATTTGATGTATGCCTAAAACTACCCTCAGAATGGTTTAAATCTAAAAATGTATAATCGAAGCTAATTGATTTGATAAAACTTATGAGTGGCCAATTATAAAGATTAATTTCAGTGGATAGTTGATGCCCATTCATCACTACTTCATCAATATTTACACTATTCCATAACTGAGTTTCTGAATTTAAAGTCCAATCAATAACTTTTAGTGACTTTGAGTGAAATACTTTTGAAGTTAATTTCAAATCATCATTCACCATAGAAAATGTAAATTGAGATGAAGATGTAGTTGATTTTTCTAAATCTTTGTTTCCATTCCAAAGACCAAAATTTGCATGTTGTTGAAATGGTGTCGGTAATGAATATCCACTATCAAAATCATAATTCAAATTCACTTTATCAGATAAATTATACCCATAACCGAACCCATAGGCAAAATTCCATCCAAAATCTTCTGAATAATTTGCAGAAATTCCTTTAGATGTATTTGAATTTTCTTTTGATTTTGTTCTGTTATAGAAAAAACTTAGCCTATCTCGTTGGAATTCATTATTTGAAAGATTAGTTACCATTTCTCTAGCTGCTGAAAACCCAAACTCACCGCTACCGTTTTTATATTGTTTTGATCCTTCAATATCGTAACCCAGATCAGTTACGGTATATTCTTGTATATTTTCTCCATATGAAAATGAATTTTCACTTTCATTCCAATGTGTCAATGAGTTTAATTCCATGGCACCAAATGACCATGTAAGCCTAGAATCGAAAAATAAATTATTATAGGATTCTGTTGGATAGTTAGAATTCAATTGAGTGAGATACCCCTGTTCTTCAGTATGAGAACCAAAAGATAAGTTTGCTGTTGAATTTTCATCATTCAGTGAATATCTATACAACATTTTGGTAGATTCATGATGCGCATTGTATACATAACCTCCATTACTATTACTGGAATAAGAAATAGTATGATTACTCTGTTTTACAGGAAGATTCATATCAAAATACAATTTTTGATTTGAGTAATCACCCATGTAAAATTGTGTATTTGCTACAAAGGAATCGTATGACTTCAAATTGAAATTAATTACCATACCTGAAGCACTAAAACCATATCGTGAAGACGATGGCATATAATCAACATCAACAGATTCTACATCATTCAAATCAAAAGGGAAATTTATATCATCAAAATATACCGTTGATTGATATGATCTCATTCCATTTACTAAAAACACAATTTGATTTGAACCATGCCCCAAAGAACTCAATGTAGATTGCGATGGCGATGTTCCTCTATAAACAACATGAATTCCTGAGATATATTCCATTAAATCTTTAAATGAAAAAATTCCTAAACTCTCAAAATCTGAAATTACCGAAATATCTGAAGTGTTATTTACAGATGATTTAGCTTCTATAGAAGCAGGAGAAGATTCTTCATCTTTTTCAGGTTCATTAATATGGGAAACATCCACTTTTTCTTCAAGTTTATCACTAACCTTTTCTTCTTCAGCTACTAAATCTTCTTCAACAACGTCTAATGTTGAGTCAATCTTTACATTTGGTATAGGTTGTTTAAATATTTGAGGAATATTTTTTTGTGAATCAACCAATTCTAAATAGCGAGAGTAATGATTAGAAAGTTTTTCTGTATTTCCTGATAATAAATACAATTTCGACATACACCAATGATATGGTGCATGGTTTACCATTAATCTATTGCTATCTGTAGAGGGGTTTACATTTAATCGTGTATCTAACTTATTTTCAAACTCAACAAGTACTTGTTGCTTAAATAGTTTAGGAATATTTTTATACTGTTTCTCTAAAAGTTGAATTTCATTACCAATATCCAATAAGCTCAACGTATCATATACTTGAGCATATCCACATACAATAAATGTAAATAGTGTGAGTAAAGTTTTTTGAATCATCAAGAGCTCCTAAAACTCTTGTGAACCATCAGCATTTAACTTAATCAACAATACTTGGTTCATTTTGTCTGTAGTATAAGTACTTCCCGTTAATATATATCCCCCATCAGAAGTTTGTGAAATATAATTACCCACATCATCGTAATCATTTCCAAAAGTATGTTGCCATTCCACATCCCCTTGAGAGTTTGGTAATAATTTTATCACAAGTACATCGCTATTAGTAGAGTATGAATTCCCAACAACGACGTAACCACCATCAGCAGTTTGTTTTACACAATTTGCAAAATCATTTCTGGTTCCACCAATAAATGTATCCCACACTTTACCACCGTCAGCATCCGTTTTTACGATGTATATATCAGATTGTCCAGAACCATAAGAGAAGCTATTCCCTACTAAAATGAATCCACCATCAGTTGATTCTTCAACGAACTTTGAAGATTCATCTAATGAACCTCCAAAAGTAGCATAACCATCAAGCGTACCATTGCTATCATAATCAACTCCAAAATTAGTATTTAGTGCACCAGCAGATGTAAACTTTGCAATTATCATATCTGCATTATTACCTGTAGTTCTCGCTTCTCCAGAAACTATATATCCCCCATCATCAGTTTGATGAGCACTATAGGCTGCATCATCACCATTAGCGGTTCCATCTAAACTAAACTTTCCATCTGAACTAAATGAATTATCTAATGCTCCTTCAGCATCTGTTTTTAGAATCCACATATCAAATCCATTAGAACCATATGTAGTGCCTGCAATAATAAACCCATTATCATCACAAAGGTTTACTGAATATCCAAAATCATTATTAGTACTACTGGAATTATAGGTACTGTCAAACACTACAGCTAAATCTGAATCTAACTTTACTAACCACACATCATATTGTGTGTCTGTTGAATATTTACTTCCAACAACAATATACCCTCCATCTGACAATACTTTTACATCTGAAGCTCTTTCAAATGAGGTTACATCCTTATCAGTAATAGAAGAATATACTGAGTCTGCAGTAACACTTCCTTCACTATTAGTTTTAATTGCATATAAATCAGATAATGTTGCTTCACTAAAACTACTACCTACCAACAGGTAACCACCATCTGGAGTTTGGGTTACGGCATTTCCAGTATCATCATACTCTAAACCAAAAGTTTTAAATGAATTAGAATTAGTTGTAGAAGCTGTGGGTGATTCTTCACATCCAAAAAATAGAAAAAGTGTTAAACAGCTTGCTAAAATAGGTTTAAGCATTAAAGCCTCCAATATAAGTTAGGGGGGTTAGAAATTTTTGAATATTTATATTCAATGGCATTGCACATTGATTGAAATTGCGAAATAAATTGATGAACATCGCCAGATAATTTAGAATTCTGTTCAGTAAAAAACAAAATGAGATTAATTTAAAATTTACCTGTTATTTTAAGTGTTAATTTTCCAGATAGATTATATTTTTTATTTCCTTCTAAAAATATATGTGGATTCTTCTCATTCACCAATAATTTTGTGCTTTCTGAGTTGATAATACCTTTTTCAGGTGTTGAATACTGATAAAAACTCACCAAACCTTTTATTGGATATTTACCCTCTATCAATTCTGAACGAAGCGTAAGTTGGTAGTCTATTGTTTCATTTACATTTTTATATTTTATATCTTCTAATGAAACAACATCCACTTCAAACATTCCTGTTTTTTTATTTATAAGTTTCAATACATTAATTTTATCCATTTTCGGCAACAGTGGAATTGTGTATAATTTTGAATAGTAGTTTATATTTTGTGGATCTACTTTAGGTATAGATTTTATTTTTTTATCTAACTCAGTAATTTGGACATTTAAATTATTTACCAATTCATTTAACGCTTCAATCTCATTGGATTGCTGAACCACTGTATTCTTCATTTCATTCCATTTTTCAAACTTATTGGGTTCACAACCAATAAAGAAGAAACATATCCATAAAACAGTTAATCTCATTATTCAATCTCCCTTGATAGAATTTCTATTAATGATTCTAACTTTTTCTGATTTCTCTCTAAATCTCTCACTCTATTTGAAGAACTTCTCTTTGATTTAACCACTAATGTTTGAAGAGAATCTAATTGCTTTAATAGTTGATTTCGCTCATTTATAAGTGAGCTAATGGCAAATTGTTGTGAACTTACTTCATCTTTACTTGTGTATAATCTTTCTTCACAATCCACAATAACTTGATCTAGGGAATCTATAGTTTCATCTGAAGAACTAAATATATCGATAAAAGATGAAAGTACCCCCTTCCCAGTTTCTTCGGATGCAGCTGGTTCCTCACTATATTCAATTTCTTGGATAGAGTTTGGATTAGGTTTCTGTGGCACATTGGACACAGATTCACTTTCTTCTTTTTCTATTTCTAATTTTAAGCTATCAAAGGAATTGGATTGGTTTTCAAACTTTTCACTATAATGATGTGAACTTTTTTGATTAAACTCTCGAGTTTTAATATCAAAATGTTCCATTTTCCGCTCACAGGCATAAAATGTCAAAATTATTAAAATATATTTTATTGAGTTTTTCATGACTTTAAAAAATTGAATAAGAAATTCTCTCTCCAATTATTCCAAATAAAAATAATATCTTAAGTGAAATTTAAACAGTTGCATTTTACTTGACAAGTTAATAACTTTAAATAACGATGTGATTATACAATTACATTACGAAGTCAAAAACTAATCAGGAGAAAATATGAAATTCTTAGTTTTAACCTTTGCTATTTGTTTTTCCACACTCTTAGCTGATAACGATGGACCTATAAATATAACTTCATCTGGTACAGTTCCGTTTTGTGTTTCATTTAATAGTGATGGTACAGGACAAGATGCTGCTGCAGATGCTACAACAACTGCAGGTGATTTTGCTACGGTAACCGATGAAGACTATGACCGACAAACTGAATCAGCTGTAACTAATTATTTTGATATTCCAGACATTATAAATATTGTTGATTTTGATACCAACCATTTAGTTGAAGTAAAACTGACTAAAGGTGGGTGGACACTTCCTTCAGACTATGCTGGTGCAAAAACTGTGGGTGGTACAGAAACTACAGAATTTCTGGTAAGAGTTAATGTTACAAATGCAGGATATCCTTCAAATGCATCAGAAGGACTTACAACAAGCTCAACATTTGGTTCTGACTACACTGGATTAGGTGATACAGCTACGGAAATAATTTCAGGGGGTACCGCTGCACATGGTGTAGAAAATGCAAGTTTTGATATTGATGCTCGTGTGCTCTTCGATTGGCTCACTGATATCCCAGGTACATATAGCGTACAATTGACACTTTCTGTTGTTGAAGGCAGTTAATTTAGTTAGCTTTATTTTTCATGACTCAAAAATTGTGGATGGTAATTATTTTCATTACCATCCTCTATTCTAAATCTTTAGATAATGAAGTAAGAGTGAATTTTTCTGGTGTTGATAGAGATTTAACATCTATTAACTGGAATGGAACCAATATCAATTTCACTTCAGTAAGTATATCTGATTTTGATCTTGGTTATCTTCAATTGAATGATTTGGTTGTAATAAGTGAATTATCTTCAAATTCAAAAATTAAAATTACCGCTACACATAATGGTTGGAGTACACTTCCCACTGGATATACCGGAAATAAAACTTCAACTACTGGGGATGTTCAAATTTTTGTAGATAATTTGACAGGAGGACTTACTGCATATTCAGGGTCAAATTATGGCACAGCTTATACTGAAATAACAAATAGCGGTAGTAATCATATTATTGAATCTGGTACATCTGAATCGGGTGCTACTGGTGATATAAATGCACGAATCTTACTTGATTGGGCAAAAGATATTTCAGGTAATTATAACTTAACTCTTGAATTTACAGTAACCAACTATTAGGGAGAAGGTATGAAGAAACAGATTATATTTTTTATTCTATTTTCATTGGTTTATACAGACACAGATGCAGATGTATCTGTAACTGGTACTGGTGCAATTCCATTTTGTGCTTCATGGACAACATCAACTACAGCACCTGACTTTTCAACGGTAAATATTAATGCATATGATAGTGATGAATTAATATTTACGGATATCATCCGTGTGACTGATTTTGATGCAAATTATGCATTTAATATTACGGCAACAAAAGGAACATGGACACTACCCACTGGTTATATTGGTGCAAAACAAGCTAATGGATCTGATTCTGATTTTTTAATCATCGTAAATAATATAACTGCAGGCTACGCTTCTGATGGACTTGCAGTAGCAAATTCTCATAGTTCTTATCAAGCGGCCACAACTTCTGGAGCTGTGATTGCTTCTGGTGGTACGTTAAGTTCTACGGGCTCTGCACATGGCGTTGAAAATGCTGCATTTGATATTGATGGCAAAATTCTACTGGATTGGGATACTGATATTCCCGGTACTTATACCCTTGCATTAACAATTACTGTAGCTTCACAATAGCAGGAATTTATTTTGACTTTTAATTTACTTAATTTCCCTAAAATAAACTTCGTGGGGAAATGCCTCTTATTCTCCAATTTATTATTGGCTCAATTTCAAGTTTCCCCAATGATTGTGGAAAACTTCATTCACAACAACGAAACTGGAACCACTACTATTGAAGTTAAAAATAACAAGTCTGAACCACTTCAACTTAGTGTGTATTTAAAGGATAAAGCGTTTATTGATGGTATAGAAGCTGAAGACTTACCCGGAACATTTGAAAAGTCATGTGCAGACTGGATCTTTTTTACCCCTCGAATTCTAAATTTAGGACCGAGAGAAACCCAAACGGTACGTGTAAATATAAATGTTCCAGACTCAGCCAAAGGTACTTATTGGTCAAATCTTTTTATTGAAGAAACATCTGCTCCTAAACCAAGAGTACATAAAATTGGCGGCCATACTTTTAATCTAGCTATCAATATGAGAATGGGTGTACTCATTACACAAACGGTACCTGGAACTACTATTAAAAGTGGAATTATTGATACTATAGATTTCAAGTATAATGACGATAAGACTGCAGGACTCATTGATTTTAGTTTTTATAATAACGGTAATGCAATTTCATATTGTACAGGTTGGATTGAATTCAGGGATATTGATGGACTTACTGTAAATAAAATAGAATTAGAAGATATACCTAAAATTTTCCCCATGGAAAGACGAAAATTTAGAATTGAAGTTCCGCAAGATTTACCTACTGGAGAATATTCCGCACTTGCAATAATTGACTATGGTGGGTCTCAACTGGTTGCAGGAGAAATCATTTTTAATTACTCTCAGTTAGATGAAAAAAATTAATGTTTTTTTTTATCCCATTTTATTGAGTGCATTATTATTTGCCCATAATGAGCAAGTCGCTCAAATTGAAGCTATTGTTCCCCCACTACAGGTTTTAGAATTATCCCAATCCAAAAATTTTGATAATCTACAAGCTACCCATTTACATGATGGGTATTATTTAGTTGAAGATTGTGTATCATTAGAGGTAAAAAGCAATATTCCTTGGGCAGTTTCTGTGTACTTTGAGTCACTGCATCAAAATCAAGATTTCCAATTGAGAAGTGAATATCAACCCTTTTTCTCTCCATCTACAACTCCAAGAATACTATTCCAAAGCTCACAACCAACTTCTGGTGAGTTATTATCAATAGATTGTAAGCGTATTGTGGGATGGCAAAAAAATAATTTAAGAGAGTGGAATTATTCTCCAATTTTTAGAATAGACCCTTTATTCAATGACTAAAATTTATTCCCCTATATTATTCATAATCATTAGTATTGTATTCACAGAATTTAGGGTCTCCCAACATAAAATTTACTTTACAGAAATATCTGTTGATGATTTAAACCGTGGATATGTTGAGGCTGATTTTAATTATATCTCTCCATTTGAAATTGAAATAGAAACAGATTACCACTGGATTTTGTCCATAAAAGCAGATGATTTTTTTATCCAATCAAATGGACATAAACTTCCTATAAATAAAGTAAAATGGAAGTTAGCCAATCAATCCCACAACAGTTATAAATCTCTTACTTTAGAGGATATTCCCCTATTTTCATCTAACTCTATCAATCAACATGTAAATTTACAATTTATTATGGAAGTAGATTGGGATACACCTCCTGGGCAATATTCTATACCTGTAACGTTTTCATTAAAAGAAGAAAATATCAAGAAAAATAAGCGTAAACAATATAAAATCAGAGGATTTTAATGTTTACCTTTTTAAAAAAACACTCTTTAATTTTCATTCTTCTCTCTCTTGCAATTCCTCAAAATCCAGTTTTGAAGGATGATTTTATATTTATTTTTCCAGATAAAGGATATGAAGGTACACCTTTAGTCTTTGAAGTGAAACCTATTGATCCTCAGTATCATTATGTGTGGGATTTTGGTCATAGTAGTCAATATGAAGTTTTTAACTGGAAACGTTTTGAAGATCGTTCAATGGGAAACAAAGTTGAATTTACATATCCAGGACAAGGTCGAAATAATGGATTTACCGTAAAAGTAACCATTTATAAAGATAGAATTGATCGTGCAAACAAAATTACCGAGTATGAAAAATTCATTCCAATTTTAAACGTTCCTCCTTCTGTGTCTTTATTAGAAGCACCAACTGAATGCTTTGAGGGTGAGGAGCTTTTTTTTAAAGGAAGTCATACTGATCCGGGTGCAGCAGATAAGCATGTATATTATTGGAATTTTGATGGGAAAAAATTGTTTGGCCCTAACGATAGTTACAAAAATACGAGTAACATGACCTACACCTACTACGATGATGGTTTGTACACCCTTTATGCCTTCGCACAAGATGATGATGGAGATGCTGACACCGTTTATCACCAAATTCGTGTTAAAAATTCTCCCCCATTATTAGAGGGATTAGAGCATCCCCAAAATGGCTCTGAGGGTGATAGAATATCATTTCGTGCAACTTATTTTGATCAAGGGTTAAATGATATTCATGAGTTTTACTGGAGTTTCGGTGATGGAGGTAAAGATACCACATTTAATAATTTGGTAGATTATATTTATGAAGATAATGGAAATTTTGAAATTCAGCTTATAATTATGGACAATGCTGGTGATTCAGACACATTAATGTCTTTAATTACTATTGAAAACTTAGCACCTAAAATCAAGGTAACTATTCCAGAAGTTGGTGATGAAGGCACCCCAATTCCATTCTCTCTTTCCATAAAAGATGCAGGAAAAAAGGATACGCATAAAATTCATTGGGATTTAGGTGATGGTCATATTGATTCTTCTAGTGCATTTACACATAATTATTTAAATAATGGTGAATTTACCATCAATGTTAATGTTGAAGATGATGATGGGGGGACGGATAGTTGGATCCAAAAAATTCAAATATATAACTTACCTCCTAAAATTGAGTTTGCATTTGCAGACTCTTCCTATGAAGGTCAAACCGTTCTTTTTAATGTTATTGCTGAAGATAGTGGAATTAATGATGAACTCACTTATTTATGGAATTTTGGCGATGGAAATGTAGATAGCAATAAATCTGCACAACATCAATTTGCTGATAATGGTGAGTTTGATATATATATTACTGTAAAAGATGATGACGGTGGTACATCATCGTTAAGTAAAAAATTATTGATTAAAAATATTCCACCAGTACTTGAGGCTACCTTCCCCAAAAAACAACATGAAGGGAAAAAAGTAAAAATTGATGCCAAAGTAAAAAGTGATCCTGGGACAGATGACACACATACCTATCAATTCGATTATGGAGATGGTACTATTAGTAGCGATCCATTTCATATATATCAAGATAATGGCGAGTTTACAATTCAAACCATGCTTTTTGATGATGATGGAGGTTCAGATACAATCTCCCAACAAATTGAAATTGTAAACCTACCTCCAAAAATATTAGGTGAATTGCAATCTAACTCTAATGAAGGAGAATTAGTACGTTTTGAACTCTCCGTTGAAGATCCAGGAAATTTAGATACTCACACATACTTTTGGGATTTTGGTGATGGAAGTCAAGATTCAACCTTACTTACTGAGCATACCTACGTAGATAATGGAAAATTTGAAATTAAACTCAAGGTAATAGATGATGATGGCGGTGAAGATTCACTATTGCACGAGATTGTGGTGAAAAATTTACCTCCAATCCTTTCAGCATCATTTGTTTCATCGTCAAAAGTACAAATTCCTGAGGAGGAATCAGATTCTACAGGCGTGAGTGAAATAAATCAAACTATTGATATCGCTCAAGAAGCAACAGATCATAGAAGTCCTACTGGCGATAAGGATGCCACTGTATATTTCAAAGCAACAGTTATAGATTCTGGAATCGTTGATACACACTCTTTTGTATGGGATTTTGGTGATGGAACATCAAGTAATAAATCTGAAGTACAACATACATATTCTCGAAATGGAGTTTTCCCCGTTTCCATTATTGCCATGGATGATGATAAAGGAGCAGATACCTTAAATCAAACTATTACAATTACAAATGTAACCCCAGCAATGGGAGCAACTGTAGTCTCACCAGATAGCCTTCACCAATCCGTAATTATTTTACCCCTAGATCTTTATGGTGCTAAAGAAACCAACACCTTTGCATGGGATTTTGGTGATGGAAATTCCACTGATAATTCTCTTCCAACTCACTATTATAGTAATTATGGTGACTACTTAATTTCTGCAAGGGTTATAGATATAAACGGAGAAACTGCCGTTAATGTAGAATCCATCAATGTTAATGAAAAATACCCTACATTGACTCAGGAGGAAAAGGATGGCATCGTAGATTCTGGAAATAGTGGAATGTACTTTTCGAATGATATATTTACTATCTCATGTCCCCGTACAAAAACTTACAATCCAAACTCCTTCCCCACATTAGTATTTAATCTGCTGAATTTATCTGATGAAGAAACAGATATAAATCTAAATCTTCTTATGCCAAATGGATGGGAAATTATTTCAATATCAAAACCAACATCATTAAAACCAAATAAAGTTGAACGATTACGCGTTACATTCAACATACCATATAACGAAAATGCAGATACTCCTCATAAAATTAGATTAGTGGCAAAAATTGGTGACTATGACCATATGGTTTCTATGATGTCCATTGTTAATGTTAATATTAAGGAGAAACCCGCATTTCAACTTGAAGCATATAAAGAAATTGAAGAAGTTTTTGTAAATAAGAAAAACCCATTAGAGTTCATTTTACGGAATATAGGAAATGTTACAGATAGTTATAATATTACGTCAACCATTCCTGAAAATTGGGAGTTAGTAGATAGCCCTGAAATTATAGAACTCCCTCCAGATTCATCGCATCACTTTAAATTGAAAATAATTCCTCCAAAGAAAACAAAGAAAATTGCAGGTGAAGAACTCACAGTTCAAGCTGCTTCAAAACTCATAAAATCATATTCAGGAGTTTGGCATGATGCTATAGATAGTAAAGATGGATATTGCTCAGATCAACGTCCATCCCAATGTTCAATTCCTTCACGGTTAGACGAAATTGATTGCATTACTGAGGGTATCTGGATTCCAAAAATTGAAGCAAAACTTGCACATTGTTCTGATTCGTTATTTACAACTAAAGAGGAGTGTGAACGCAAATTTACATGGATAGAAGAAGTAAAGGGTGTACCTTCTGTTTGTTCTGATGAAAAATACACATCTATGAAAGATTGTGTCGATCATGGTGAAGCGTGGACGGTAGGAACACCAGACACGCCCGCATATTGTTCTGAGAAAAAAATTACATCAAAAGAGCAATGTATTGCTGAAAGGGAATGGCTTCCAACAATAAAATCTGAAGTTGCATATTGCAAATCTTTTCCAAATAGAACCTCTGAAGCAGATTGTGTTGAAATTGGTAATTGGCTTCCTGCATTCGAAGGTTCAATAAGTCAACAAGATTGTGAAATGATTAATACATGGCATCCTACTATTAATGAGTCTGATGCCCATTGCTCTGAATCCTATTGGTCTAATAAGGCTGATTGTGAGTCAAAAAGCGAATGGATTAATGATACATCTTCTAATGAAGAAAAATGTTCAGATGGGATATCAACAACAAAAGAAGAATGTGAAGCATCAGGTGAATGGTTTGAAGCTACAGAGTTTCAAGAAGCATATTGCTCTGATTCAACAATTGTAACTGAACTTGAATGCATTCAAACTTACGAATGGACTCCTCCAATTATAGGAAAACCTGCATACTGTTCAGATTTAGTATCTACTTCCCAA
Organism: uncultured bacterium; assembly: GCA_964344315.1. Lineage (GTDB taxonomy): Bacteria > Fidelibacterota > Marinisomatia > SCGC-AAA003-L08 > D37C17 > JABHHG01. Next base: position 29,164 of record CAYFMU010000010.1, read on the forward strand.
TTAGATTGTGAAAATCCACCTGGACTAATTAAAGATGCAACGGTTGAACTCTATTCACGTTTAAAAAAATCAAAACGTAAATCAAAATCTATGTTTGCCTACATTCCATTAATTATTGGTTCAGAAATTGGAAATTATCAATCTGAATATTTACCAAACTCACGATTTTTTGTAGAGGCACCTCTTGTTAAAATAGGCAAATACAAAATGAATTTTAACTATAGCCAACGCTTTAATGAATACCAATTATCAGATTCATTGGAGACCAGTGAAAATGCAAATTTATATTTAAATGACTATACCATAGATAAATTACAATTTTACCTATCCCACCCAAACTGGGAATTATATTTAGGTGATAGCTATGTTGATAAATACAATTTAGTTACCAATATAAGTCCCATTCCCATTTATGGATTAAATGGGGCAGAGAATTTTAGAGGTGCATTTCTAAACTACAAATTTGAAAATATTTATACCACATTGGGCGGTGGTAATGGTCCTATGTATAATAAGGATTATAAAATTATTTCATTCTCACTGGGGCATAATTATAAAGAAAATCGTAATTCATTTTATTCAATGTACTATCACGCAAAAATTGATAGTAATTCAAGCGTAAATCACTTTATTGATGTACAACGTGTATCAACGTCAAAAAACTTCAATACAGGGCAAATTTTAGCGCTTACCTCTACCCCTACTGCAACAGATGGTGCGGTTCAATTGGTTTTTGATAAACAGTTTAAAAAAATAAAATTAATATCCCGTTTTTATCATTTTGGAGAATTCTTCGAAGATTTAATCAGAGGTTATACTGGAATTGATTTGAGTACATATATAAACCTCACTGATAATTTATATTCATTTAATCGATTTCAGTATTATAACCAGTTGCTATACAATTCTTATGCAATTTATTCCCAAGAGGAATTTGAAGATTGTGGAATTGACCAAGAATGTACTGATGAAATCGAATTGTATGATGAAGGTGAAAATAATGGAGAATTTGACGAAGGAGAAGTATTTAACGATGATAATGAAAATGGTGTATTTGATGTAGATACAACTTATGTGGAAAATGTAAGTGTATTTAAGTTTGATCCAAAATTATTTTATGAGTTTAAAAATGGAATTCGATTTAATGTAGGTGTTGGATATGAGTTAAATAATTATTCAAATGGGGATGTAAGTTCAGCTACGAAATTTGGAATAAGATTGCTAAAATCTTTCCAAGTCCACCAACCTTATTTTAATTTTGAAAAAGAGCTTTTTTCAGATGTGGATGGAAGTGAAATTGACAGAACTTTAATATCATTTGGTAATCGCTCATTGTGGTCTTCATTCAGTTTAAACTATAATCAAGATATTACATTCCCTTTTACGCAAGGACCTACGGAGTTTTTAACATCAATTGATGGACGCTTTAATTTATTTAATCTTAATTGGAGATATATTTTTATTGTTGATAACCTTTGTCCCCTGTGTACTGGTGAAGTAGAAAAGGGACAAATTAGAACATTTGCAGTTGAAAATATTCTACTCATTAACTTTTTAGGGATGCAAAATAAGTTAAAGTTAGGAATAGGATATGTCCCCAATAATCAGTCATTTACATATACCTTTGCTTTGGTACCTTCAGGAAACCGTTCAAAATCATCACAGATAAAAGTACCATTTCCATTAATTAAAGTTAAAGGTCAATATGCTGGTGAAATTTATATCGATGAAAATGAAAATGGTGAACGGGATATGAATGAAGCAGGCGTTCCTAATTTAATGCTCTTTTTAAACGGTTCTACTGCTATCACGGACGCCAATGGATATTTTGAATTTGGTGCACTTGAACCCGGAGTTTATTATTTGAATTATGACCCAAATACATTGGATGCAAAATATAAGTTTAAAGATAAATTCCCCCACGCTCTCTCTATTTCTGAGGGTATAAAATCCTATGAAAACTTCCCCTTATCTCCTGTTTGTAAAATAAAGGGGGTAATGTATATTGATGAAGACATGGATAATAAGAGAGATAAAAAAGAAATTGTAGTTAAAAGTGCTAAAATTATTGTCCAAAGGGTAGATAATACTGAGGATATAGTTTATACTGATGAAAAAGGAAGGTATGAAATACCAGACTTAAAAGTTGGAATATATAACTTAATTGTAGATGATACGTGGCTACCAGAGCGAACGGTTTCGACATATTCAGATGAAAGTAAAAAGACATTTACAAAATTAGGGTGGCCTGTTACGGTTTCAAACGCAGAATTGGAAATTCAATTTGATATTCCCATACATAAAAAAGAATTAGAAATTAGGATCGATGTAAAAAATACATCAAACGAATCAAGATAATCATAATGAAGAAAAACGTTCTTTTCTATCTATCCTTGCTTACGCTGTTATTTTCTAGTACAGATTCACTTTATTATAAGATTGCAACTCAATATTATGAGACGGCAAAATGGGATAGTGCACATTTTTATTTTACTCAATTTACGTCAACCCACAATGTTAATAATAATCCCATATTATCTATAATCTCTCTTCGTAATTCTGGGAATTCTCTCATTAGATTGGGGAATTTAGATGAGGCTAAGTTACCACTTCAAAAATCAATAGAAATTACAAAAGAATTTTTCGGTGATATTCATCAGCAACTCATACTTTCCATGAATAGTTTGGCTGTTATTTCATCTATTAAAGGTGAGTATGAAATGGCAAATAATATTTTTTTAGATATAATCAACATTCAAAACTCTCTGGATAATACTAAACATCATTTACTGGGTAAACTTCATAATAATGTGGCAAATAATTATAACTATTTAAATCAATACCATTTAGCATTAGATAATTATTTAATCTCTTTAGAACATAAGAAAAAAACTTATGGTGATGACAGCCCCAAATTAGCTATCACTATCAATAATATTGGTACACTTTATCACGAAATGGCCAATTTTGATGAAGCAATCGAATATTTTACCTTTGCATTAAAATTCAAAGAAATTAATGAAGATAAAACAACACTATCCAAGATTTACTTTAATTTAGGAATTGCAAATACAAAATTGGGTAATTATGATATTGCTGAATCATATCTTATCAAAGCCAGTGAACTAAAAGAATCAAGCAATGAACACTCAATTTATAGTGCTCTAAGTGATATTTATCGTCAGCAAGAGAATTTTGTTAAAGCTGAAGAAAATCTAAATATTGCATTAAATATTGTACAGTCTAATTCGCAAAGTGATGCACGTCATGAAGCAAATATTTATAATCATATAGGTAAATTATTTTTTGATCAACAAGATACATTAATGGCCATTTCCTACTTTAAAAAATCCATAAATACTTATAATTCAATGGATATTTTGGTCAGAACGAAAACATTCCCACTTCTCAATCTTTCCAATGCTTACTTTTACTCAAACCCTCAAAAAGCAATTGAGTATGCAAATAATATAATTTTTGTGGCTGATTCTCTATTTTCAATAAATAATGCGGTTAAAATTACAGGTTTAAATCAACGTGCGAAGATTGAATTAAGTATAAATAATTATTCACTGGCTTTAGGTTTTTATGAACAAGCTATAAACGAAAATACAAATGCCGAAATCCACATAACAGGCGATTCATTTATTCATATAATTTCTCGTTCATCATTAATTCAATCCTATGTAGGATTAATGAAAATACATCAAGCATTATTTAATGTAACTCATGATATTTCACATTTAATTGAAATTATCAGCTATTCTAGGGATGCAATAGATCTCCTTATTTTTTTAAGAGATCGAGTAAAATTTAATGATTCAAAATATATAATTTCACAATCCTATCAAGAAATCTATAATATTGCAACACGTGCTACCTTTCATCTATTTGAAACCACAAATAATGATGAATATTTCGAGTATTTTTTTACACTAGCTGAACAGAATAAAAATGCAGTTTTAAAATCTGTAATTAATGAAATTGAAATAAGCGACTATTCAGGACTTGGTGAAAATATTCAAGAAAATGAGGATAAACTTCGGCGTGATATATCTTCATTAGAAACACAAATATCTACTATGAATGGAGATGTTTCACTGATTAAAAAAGAATTAGCGACACGCATGTTAGAATATGATCACTTTCTTTTAGATGTAAAGCAAAATCATCCGGATTATTTTAAAATCAAATATAATTATGAAATTTTATCTTATGAAGAAATACAGTCACATTTAGATTTTAATGAATTGTTTTTAACATTTACATCTGATGGTGAGTATTACTATATGGTATTCATAAACGAAATTGATAAAAAAATAATTAAACTCACTACTGTAAATGAACTAAATAATATGATTTCAGCTTTCAATACATCGATAAGAAAGGTTAACAAAAAGCAATTCCTCCGTTGGGGGCATGAGTTATATGGTATGTTTTTTGATAAAATTGATTCCAACGTAAAAAATATTGAAAAACTTTATATCTCTTCTCATGGAATGATTTCAAAAATACCATTTGAATTAATATTGACCCATACGCAAAATGAAAAAAATAATAAATATTCAGATTTACCTTATCTTATTCATGATATGGAAGTTAATTATATAATAGGATGTGATTATTTCTTAGATAAAAATATTAATAATGAGTTCAATTCAATTTTGGCGTTTTCCCCTATTAGTTCATTTTCTCGTAGAGATAATTATAATTTGCCCAATTTGCCTTACAGTTCAAATGAAGTTGAATCTATTAAAAAGATAAGCACCAAAAATAATATTAATTCTACCATAAAAAAATTCCATGATGCTAATGAAGATAATTTTAAGCAACTATTACAAGATAATTATGATGTAATTCACTTATCTACTCATGGAATTTTAAATGAGGAAAACCCAAAATTTTCATCGCTAATTTTAAGCAATACCAATGAAAATGAAGATGGTATACTTTACGCAAATGAGTTATACAATTTAAATTTAAATACCAATTTGATTGTTCTAAGTAGTTGTGAAAGTGGAGAAGGTAAATTTATTTCTGGTGAAGGAATTTTATCATTAATGCAAGGTGTATTCTATGCTGGCTCTAATAATTTAATTTATACACTTTGGAAAATAGATGATAAAAAATCTGCAAAGCTTATGGAAAATTTTTATTCAGAATTATTATCCAATAAATCACCTATATCAACATCATTAAGAAATGCAAAATTAGAGATGATTAAAAATTCTGAAACTGCAGCTCCTCGGCACTGGGGTGCATTTATTCATATTGCTAAATAATTAGCGCGTTAACTTCCCAACAAATAGAAGATCATCATTGGATTCTATTTTCCAATAAATTAATTTTATATTTTGGTGAATTTTTACTTCGAGTTCTTTACTGGTAAATTTTTCTTCAATCAATATATTTTCAGCACTATCTAATATATAGAGATAAATATCTTCCGTAGGAATTTCATTCAATTTAAATACTACAGATTCACTTAACTCATCAACGAATAATGGTTCAAGTAAATTTATATTAGAAGCCCTAAAATTAAGACCAACAAGCGACTCTAATTCTTCATTGAGTACAATATTATTACTAAAGAATGAAGATGTTAAATTCAATGGTAAAAACACAAAAAGTAATAGTGAGCAAGCAACTGCCAATATTTTATAATTATTCTTGAAATTAAAAGTAGACCTTGCCTCTTTTACCACTGGAACTTCAGCCTTTTCAATAAATCCCATTATACTGATAATTTTATTTCTACATTCATCACAATTTTCAACATGAACTCTCTGTTTCTCCTGTATTAAGCTCAGTGAATCTAAAGATAAATGGTTCACATAGGTTGAAATTTCAACTTCTGTTAAATGATTTATATTTTTTTTATTTAGAACTTTCATTGATTGGACTCCTTTACATCTATAGAACGGATTTTAGTTGTGTATTTTTCCATATGAATTTGAAGCAATGATACAAATACTTCATCGTTGTATATTGGTTCTTGATTTAGCAAATTTAGCTTACAAATAATTTCTTCTTGAAGTCGAATTCCTCGCCTGAGAATTGATGATGATTTCAAAATTTTTGTCTCAAATTTATTAAAAGATGTGGATAATTTATCAAATATCTCCTGAATAGGTGTTTCATCATAATTCTCAATAAAGAGAGCCTTATCTTTTTTACCCATTTGTGGAAATAAACTATTTATGAAATCAATACTTACTGTAATTCTATTTTTTATTAGCACAGATAATAATAGTACTGGCCATTTGCGATAATATAAGCTCAAAATTTTATCAAGTTTTGAACATTCTACATCAATTTCATAATCATACATTTCATCTATTAAGTAATTCGTTTTCAAATTATCAACCTTTAATTTGTCTATAATTTTTACTGTTTTACGGTTCTTTTTTAGTACCTCTATATATGTATTATGCAAAACAGTGGCAAAATATGACAAAAAATTTTCACTTTTTTTCATTTCTCGTCGATAATTTTTTTGTATTCTGAAGATTTTTTCTGTCAAAAAACAGGTAATTATGTCTTGAACTACATCATCTACTTCACTCTTATCAAAATGTTTATAGCTTGCAAAACGTCGAATATATTCCCTGAAAATCAGAATAAATTCATTGGGATTTTCTAGTAAAATATTATGAATGGTAAAATGTTTCTTCAGGTAATTAGAAATTTTATTATCAGAAGAATTTACTATATATCTCTTGAGTTTGGTATCACTCTGAAGTTTCGTAAGTATATTATTTAAAACAATTTGATCGATATTTGGGAATAAATGACGCGGGAACAGTCTTTGTGGAAACAGTTCAAATCTTATTAAATCTTTATAAAATTTTATATCTTCAGTGGACATAGAAGAAATTACACATGGAATTAGTTTTTATCCAAGGACGTACTCAGATTATATTTCATCGATCCATTTTTTGTATTTGGTAAAAATTCTACACTAATTCCATCTTTGTATGCTTTTATGGTAGCAAATAATTCCCATGCAAATGGATAAATTGCATGAAATAATTCACGATTATTTAATTTTGCTAATTTGTGTAATAAGTCCCAAGATAATTGAGCAATATCATCGTAGTTGTTTGTTTTTAATTTTTTAACTAATTCTATACCTTTAGACCCCAATTGATCTGGTAAGTAGTTAACATCAATTAACAACTTCAATTCATCAATATCAATAACAGATTCAAACTGATTATACCATTTTTCAATTGATAATTGTAAATCTACATGCCCATTTTTAAAGTATGAACTGAACGTATGTATTGGAATGTAATTCAATTCAAATTGACAATTCGGATTAAGTAGTATCCCTTCCACCTCATTTTTTATTTCATCTCGACCAGAAAATGGCCCCATGAAACAACGATGTAAATCATAATCATTTGCAAATAAATTATCCCATATTACAATTGGATGGTCAAAAACTTTCTTCAACTCTTGAATATGTTTTGATGTTATTTCCGGAGTGATTACAGATGGTCCTGTCCAAAAAATATTAAACTCTTTGTACAGCAAATTTGATAATTTGAAGAGATAATCATTCTCATCTAAAGAAACATTTGATTGGTCCAAGCAATATACTGTTGGACAAAAAAAATAATTTTCTAATTTAGTTTCAGAGAATATTTTATTTGAAATAATTGCATGTGCCTGTGCAAAGGAATCAAACGCTTTCTCATCAGTTTCGTTCATCTTTTCCGGAATATCATCAAAGAGTAATGCTAAGGATTTAGCACCAATATTTTTTAATTGATTAATTTTCGCTATGAGTAAATTGTAGTCTGTTTTTGAAGAATAGGAAATATCTAATCCTGGAGCAATAGCATAAACAAAAGTAATATTATTTTCATGGCATTTTTCTACTACATTTTTGATGGAATTAAGTTCAGGTTGAGTATATAATTCTCTCCATTGTTGTCGATGTTTAAAATCATCTTTTGGTGCATAGATATAGGTGTTTAATCCTCCAAAATCTACAAACTGTTCTATTAATTCTTCTCGTTGTGTAATTGTCCAAGGACGTCCATAGAACCCTTCAATGACACCGGTGAATTTCACGAAATTTTAACTTTCCAGGTTTTAATTTCAAATGGGGACAAACTAATAGGTAAAGTTTGACCATCTATAGATTCTCCCTCTTCCCACTCCATTAAATTGGTTTCAGTCCATGTTGAATTTGCTGATGCAATTAATTCTCCTTGAGAATGTTTACCTAAAGTTTCAACCACTCTAATTAAATGACAATTTTCTTTCTCAGCTTTTTTTACTACTTCTAAAGAAAGTCCACCACCATCCAATTTGATTATATTTGTATTATCTTTTTCAACTCCATTTAAAACTAGAGGTGGTCTATTTAACAAAGTAGATTCTTTTATAACATTTGATTCTACAAGCCGTCCTTTATGAGGAAGTAGAGAATAAGTAAATTCATGTTCGCCCATATCAGCATCAGGATCGGGGTTATTTGGTGAGCGCAATAAATTTAAATCCATTACATTTTCATGAATTTTATACCCAAATTTGCAATCATTCAGGAGAGCAACACCAAAATCTTCATTGGATAAATCTGCATATTTATGAGCCACAACTTCAAACTGTGCCATATCCCATGTAGTATTTCGATGTGTATTCCGCCGTACATATCCATATTGAATGTCATAATTAGCATAAGCGGACTTAATATTCACAGGAAATTCTACTCTCAGCATTCTATGTTTTTCATGCCAATCAACTTGAGTATGAAAGTCTAAACGCTTAGAATTTGGAGATAAAATTATTGCCTGTTTAAGGGATGATTTTTCTCCAACATTGTATGTAAAAGTAAGCTGTATTTCTTCATTTAAAAGATTTCCATTCAATTTTTCTACAATAACATTTTCATAAAATATATCAATATCCCATGCATCCCAATTGTTGGGATGATCATCATACAATACAAATTGATTTGCTAATCCGTTTGCAAATTCAATATTAAGCTCTTTATCAAAAATTGAGATTAACTGTCCCTGCAGATTGAATTCATATTTAATTAATCCATTTTCAAGGACTAACTCATTTTGAGGCTCTACAATCTCTAATTCATCTCTAAGAAGAGATTTAAATGAATATGCTGGTATATTCACCAAACAATTACCAGCATTCTCAATTTGGATATAATCCTCAAAATCATAATGATTGGAATTGAAAAATGTTATTTTGTCAGGATTAACAGAGCACAATTTTTCTGAAGCAGTTTGAACTAATGCATTTAACTCATTCGTTGCATCTTCATATTCCTGATGAGTGACTTCATATACTTTGGTAATACTTGAACCTGGGATAATATCATGGAATTGATTTAATAATACCACTTTCCAAATTCGATTAAGTTCCTCCAAGGGATAAACTTCTAATGGAAGATTTGCATACAACATCTCAACTAATCGCAATTGATTTTCAAGTTTACGATTAAACTTTTTTACCTTTGCTTGTGATGTATAAGTCCCTCTATGGAATTCTAAATAGAGTTCTCCATTCCATTTATTTAATTTGTCTGATTCTTTTTCAAGTCGATGGAAAAAGTTTTTTGCGGTATCAAACTTAACTTGTGGAACCGATTCTAAATTAGCTAGGCGTTTTCCCAATTCAATATTTTCATGTTTAGGTCCCCCACCTCCATCACCAACGCCAAACAAACTCATAAATTCATTGAGTTTGTGTTTTTCTTTAAAAGCAGTTTGGGCGGGCATTAAAAATTCGGTATCAATTTCACTGTTATAAGTATTTTCTGGAGGGAAATGTGTAATTACTTCGCTTCCATCAATTCCTTGCCAAATAAAAGTGTGGTGTGGAAAATCATTAAACTGACTCCATGATAATTTTTGCGTTAAGAAAAATTTAATTCCACTTTTTTGTAAAATTTGAGGAAGTGCGGCAGAGTACCCAAATACATCTGGAAGCCATAAATTATCCACATCAACGCCAAATTCATCCATGAAGAAATTTTTCCCATGGAGGATCTGTCGAATCATAGATTCACCACTAATTAAATTACAATCCGCCTCTACCCACATTCCACCTTGACATTCCCATTGCCCTTTATTTACGGCAGTTTTTATACGGTCATATATTTCTGGATAATGGTCTTTTACAAATTGATAATGCTGAGGCTGTGAAGCACCAAAAATATACTCAGGATATTTATCAATTATCGCCAATTGACTGGAAAAGGTACGTGCACATTTACGGATAGATTCTCTCACTGGCCATAACCAAGCCGTATCAATATGTGCATGCCCAACTGCAGAAACGTGTAAATCCGATGCAGATGCATGATTGCTCAAGACTTCCTGTAAAACTTTTCTAGACTTTTCTGAATTGTTTTTATCATCGGCGAAAATATCGATGGCTGAATTTGCACAATCTATGACTTTTGATCTTTGAACAGAATTTTCAGGAAGCCGTTTAATTAACCCATGTATTACGCGGAAATCCAACCATAAATGCCATAAAGACTCATTAAAAATTTGTAGTTTCATGGATTCTACTTTTGCGGGGAAATTACCATAACGGTTTGGTGAATCTTCAGCAGGGTCATTTTCTGTATATACACCAAAAAGGCTATTTGCAGCAGCTTCAACCCAAAGTTCTACATTTTCACCACCACCGCAATTCTCTTTAATTGGTACCCAAATACGCTTAAAATTAGCGTCAAAAATTGAGCCATTGGTAATCCCTTGAAGTGCTCTTCCATTCGAATCAATTACTAGTCCTTCTCCCGAGAAATCTAAGTTTGCGACTACCTTTTTACCGCTCCAATTTTGAGGGATTTCACCTTTTAGATGAAACCATGCGCTCTCCCATTTTTCGCCCCACTGTTCACCTTCTTTGATAGGTTTAAAATCTAATTTTTCTTTCTCAGTAAATGAAACAGGCCCTTTGCTCCATCCAAATTCTGCAGAAAATTGAATGGAATCTTCTAAATAGGATTTTTCTAACCATTCATAAAAACGATTTATTCTACCAATTATTAGTTCTGTATATTTTTTATTCACTATTTTCCTATATAAACCTCAAAAAGCTCAAAAATCACAAAATATATTTTTTAATTTGTAACGTTGGTGAGCCAAAATTTATAAGCATACCATGTTTAATTTTTGATGCTCTTAAGTAACCTAAAATTTGCGCAATATGGTCATTGCCTATACATTTTGCTGTTTTAAGTTCAATAATAATTTTTTCTTCCACAAACAAATCTGCAAAATAATTTCCTAACTCTGTACCGTCTTCATCGTGTACAGAAAGTGGATATTGACTTTCTATTAAAATACCCTTTTTCCTTAAACGATGTACTAATGCATTTTCATATATTTTTTCTAAGTGACCATGCTTCAAGAATGAATGGATTTCAAAACTTGTTTCTCTTATCTCATCTGCTAATTTAAATATTTCACTTTTCATTGGGACTCCTTTATTGTGAATCTTGTGTTTCTTTGTGGTATACTACTCCTTTAATATAAATCCATCATCTGTATGATCCCGTTGTAGATTTTTTAATCGATACATCATTTTTCTCAAATCAATAAATCCGCCAATGGTGAACCATATCATAGATATAATGGCTAACACAATATGAATCATTAAATAAATCCACCAGAAATTCATCCATGAATTATCACTGACATCATTTGATAAATTGTAAATGGTTCCAATGATAAATACAATTGTCCAACCAAAAGTCCATACATAATTGAGGATATAAATAAATTTATCAAATTTGGTAAATTCTTTACCCATGCCCAATATTTTCCAACCTCGCTCAGGATTTTCATTTACAATTTGCGTTTCATCAGAATTTAGATAATTTCCACGTTGGAGTAATTTATCCAAATTAAACTCTTTGGGTTTTCCAAGAAGGGAAACCACCACATACATGAGTGTGGATGCACCCATTCCGATTCCCCAATACACCTGACCATTGATTGATTTCATTGTGAGAATTGCATTTTTTAGCCATAAATAATCCGTTTTGGTTTGTAACCAATCCATAGGAATTTGATGCATAATTATTCCATTTACGGCAATAAGGGCACCAGTACTCATGGCTGCCCATGCAGCCGCTGTAGTTCCCCGTTTCCAATATAATCCACCAATAATTACTGCACCTGATCCACCGGCAAAAATGGCACCTGTAATGGCAAAGAACAATGCAATCTTTTGATTCTGTTGAAACAGCAAGCTAAAGAAAAAGATAAAAATAGCCACAAATACAATGGATGCACGGAGTACTTTCAGATGCATTTCAGGTGAGAATGGTTTTTTACGGAATGGCATAATTACATCTTGAATTAGAATACTCCCCCAAGAATGTAAATAGGTATCATGAGTACTTACAAATGCTGCAAGCATTACCGCTGCAAAAGCACCCATAAGTCCAGTAGGTAGGATGTGAGAAAGTACCAAGGGAACTCTCAATTGACTCTGTATTGCATCCGGTTTTAAAGTAGAGAGTGTAGAATTTACCGACTCTGAAATATGAAAGTAATCTGGGTGATTCATTATTGTATATGCAAGTACAGGCACGCAAAGGAAAAATAATGTTTGAGGCAATCCGCGCCATCCAGCAAGTACTGAGCCCATTTTCGCTTCATGTGCTGACCGTGCAGATGCATTATATGCTTGAGTGCCCTGCCAACTCATCGTTCCGTACATGACACCAATTATTCCAATAAGAAAATACCAAAAATTGAAATCCTCTACATGATTTGTTTTAAAGGGATTTATTCTACTGGAATTTTCATGTTTATTTTTTATATCATCAATTTTGGTTTGTTGTTCTTCTGCAGAAAATATTTTGAATTCATCTGAGGTTTTAAAATTGGTAATCTCCTTTTGGGCTTCTTTTATTGGCGTTTCTGCTAATGCAGATTGCACTTGGCTCCAATCTACATATACAAATAGGAAAATTATCATTACGACAAATACCAAATTCACAAATACTCCTTGGAAAAAGTCAGCGATAATTACAGCTATTTGTCCACCAGTAAAAACAAAGTACAGGGATATTGAAAGGAGTAAAATCATTAATAATGCAAAAGTACTTATATCAAACCCTAAAAGTGAAATGGTTGGTGGAAATCCACAAAAATAAATGAAAAATCGTGCACCAACAGCAGGGAAAATTCCGAAATTTATAAGCCCTGCAGAAAATGCGACAATTCCTGTGAAAATTCTAAAATTTCTACTATATCGTTGTTCAAAAAATTGGGCTAAAGTTAGGCACCGAGTTTGTCTAAATCTATATATTACCCATCCAGAAACGGTAATAAATAAAATGACGAGTGCAGAAGTCATTCCCCACCAGCTCATGGAAAATCCAGCAATATAGTTCATTTCCATGTAATTTACGATGGTAATTGCACCTAATCCGGCAACACCGCTAGAAATACTCATTACATATCGACCGGCTGATCGTCCTGCAGCCAAAAAGTCTGAAACGGATTGCATTAAGCCCTTACTGGTAGAAACTGATAAAATCATTCCTACCAACACAACAATTACTATGGTCCAATCAATAAATGTTAAATTCATAAATATTAATCTGCGATGGTATCTCTGCGGCGCGTACTGCAATAGGGGCAATATTGCCAATGAGGTTCTAATTCCTTTGTACATTTTCGACAAAGTTCATCATCGTCATCATGCCAGTGATCTTGTTGATGAAAAATAATTTGGCCAATAATAATAATCACTGGAATAAATGTGGCAATCTGTTTAATCAGGAAGATAAAACTGTCCTCCATAACTGCTGTAATAATGAGTAAACCAAAGCCCATTGCCAATAAAATATGATAAATTAGAGATAAATCACGTACTTCCTTATGTACATGAATTTTCCAGATTTGAAACCAATAACTGCTGGCCAACATAAAAATAGCAATCCATGATAATATGGTCAAGAAATCCATTCTATCCTTTAATTAAATATAATTTCATCAATAAATAACCATGCTGGTTCGCCTTGTCCCGCATGGCCCTTGGGACAAATCCCAATACTTTCAGCCTCAATACACATGTACTTTAACGATTTATTAATTGGACAACTAAACTTAACAATCTCATTTGGTGCATCATCTCCGCCATTAAAATTTTCTTGGCAAATAATTTCAAACTCTTCATCATTATCTGAAATGGCGACAACTACATGATTAGGCCCAAAAATCCATGCGTCTTGACGTACTAAAAATCGTAATTCAATATTATCTACATACTGCAATGAATCCAAAGATATATTCAAATGCAAATCTTCATTTTCAAATCCCAGCCATTTGCCTGATTTATACTGCAAGTTTCCAAGCTCACCATCCAATAGTTTCGTATTCATATCCGATGAATATTTCTCATGTGGACGTGACTCTAAAAAATAGTTCACACCAACCAGAGTGGATTGCTTCTGGGAATCTTTATCAATAAATTGATTTGCTATTTCAATCTTTTGATTTTCAAATACATGCGACCAAAACTGCGTTTTTTGTAAATAATAATCAGGTTGGAGAGGATGATAATTTTCATAATATACATTACTATTCACAACATATTTAGCAGGCTCAATTTGGGTCCCTTCATGCCACTCATTAAATGATGTAATCGTAATAATCTCTGGTTGAGACAAAATTGCATTGGCAAATTGTCGATTATAGTATTGCCCTAATTCTCTTCCTTTAGTATTTGCATTATTCCATGGTCTTATTCGGGTATCAATATAACCTGGACCCACAGAAGGAATAAATATCTTTCCATTATTTGTGGCCCACCTTTGCAACAATTTCCAATTCTCACTTGTAGATGATTGGGTAAATCCATCAGAAGCAAAATAAGAATATGCACCATCAAAGCCATTAGAAATTATTTTTGTAGTATCTTGGATATCAACAATTAGACTTATAAAATTAGCATCAAGATAAGGATGAACCGAGTAATTTCGTTGAACCAATAATTGTTGCCAATCGTGGTCATCTAAGATATAAGAGTCATATAGATAGTACATGGGTTTGTCTTGAAATTTATAATATGCTGGATGATTTCCATATTTATCATTGAGATATTGAACTGATTTTAATAATTCGCTAATATTTTTATAAAAGGGTTCAATATGAATATTACATTTTATGCCGTACCGTTTTGCAGTATTAAATAAAAGTGGTAAAGTCCTATCTTCAAAAGAATCTTTCCCCCACCACGAGATGGTCATTACACCAATATCACTTTGCTTTAATTGTTTTAAATGAGTGTCAATAATTTCTGTATCATTTGAACTATAACTACCTAATAACGGATAAAAATTTGCGCCAATGTCATTGCCACCAGGATAGGCTCTCCCCGAATCAATTTCATCAATTATTTCATGATTCCAATGTCTATATTCACCATCTGTTTGTGGATTCCCATACCAAGGATAATAAAATGTATGTAGCTTATAATTAGGAAAATCAATAAAATTTTTAGAAAAGTGGAATGAAATTATAAAAATTCCCAAAGTAATAAATAATTTTTTTGACAATTATTTAACCTTCATCAATCCATCTTGACGACAATATATCTCACGACCATCTTTCATGGTAGCATATATAATGTAACCTTCGGGGGTTAGTTGTATTTGTGGAAATACACTAAAGTTTCGATTATAAGGCGTAAGGTTTTTTAAATGCATCATACTTCCCATCCATTCACCATGCTCATTATAATGTTGTTTTTGTCGATAATACATTTGTCGAATATACCATTTATGATCTTCAATGGTATCCCAATTAAAATCTATATTATTATTTCCTACTTGTGATGTTGAAAACTGCACATATCCCCACATTTCAGGATAATGCATAGCAATTAGCCCTTGGGGTGACCATACCCAATTATGCTCAGGAACATCCCTTTTTTTATACTGTCCATCAATAACATCTAAAGTCCATTGTACCCGTGAAAAGTTTACTCGCCATTGTTCACCATCTTTTGGATGATTAGATAATGCACATTCCTCCAAAACTTTCCATGGAATTGCAATTTCAATAGACCACCCTTTATCTTCATCATGGGGATTATTTATGGTACCATCTAAATGAACAGCCGTTTTTAATCCTGCTATATCCCAAGAATCTACGGCAACTCTTGACATATCTCTATATGGCTTCAGTAATAATAAATCCCATTCTGTACCCAATGTATTTACTTCTAACTCATAATAGTTATGGGAATCACCATCAGGATCAATAAAAACCTCAAAATCATTGTCATAGAAGATGACAGCATCGCGTTCTGTTAAGGTGCTCCATAAATGATTTTCCTCCATTTTAGAGGCGATGTAGAAATAGTTTTCATCCCACAGCATCTTAACTTTAGTATCAAAATATGGCGTGGGCTTTAAATCACCCTCAATATCCACAAATGATGATGTCCATGGTACTAATGCCCAATCATTTTCATCTAATTTTCCATCAACTTTAATTTCATTAATGGTACGGTAACATATATATTTTTGGGGATTAAATTGAATTTGGGGAGTTGGAAATTCTGCGAAAAGTAAATGTATAAATATTATTGAAAATACTATTCTATTCATTTTTTGCCATATCTATTAACTCTGAAATTGTTGAAGTAGCTAAACATACGCAAGTGTCAGCTGCACCATAGTAAATTTTTACCTCACTGTGAGGAAGTACAGTACCATCTTCATCTACGTCTTCTACAACAATTCCAGTGGGAAATACCACATTATTCACTTGCCCTACTTGTTCATACAATTCACGGGGTTCTAGAATATTATTTGATGTGCGTGCCAATATTTTGGAGGGATTCTCTAAGTCTAACAATACTACCCCCATTTGATAAATATTAGATGCTGCAAAATGTGTGGCAACTCCATGGTACAAAAACAACCACCCTTCTTTAGTTTTTATAGGCGGTGTTCCTGCACCAATAAGCTCATCCCAATAGTGGGGATTCCCACTCATAATTGATGTAGATCTAGACCAATCAATTCCATCTAAAGACCATGATAAGTGGATATGACTTCCACTTGATACTCCTCCATGGGTACTGGTATTGGGTCGATCTAAACGTACATACTTCCCATTTATCATTTCTGGGAATAATACACCATTACGATTTTCCGATTCGCTAACAATTCCTTCAAATTGGAAGAATCTAAAATCAACAGTGGTAATTAATCCTAGTTGACAACCGCCATCCAAATCCATAGCTACCATTATATGATATTTATCTTCAATTTTAGTGATACGAGGGTCATAAATATGATACACTGTTTGAGATAGCGAATCTAATCCTTTAATTGGGATGGCTTTTTTTTCAATATCAAAATGAATTCCATCGTTACTTTTTGCCAATACTAAAAAGGTTTGTCTCCCTCTATTTTGTACTCGAAGTAAAAGTATATACTCATTACCAATTTTTATTGCACCAGGATTAAATACCGAAGAAACATCCTGCAATTCAGGTGAATTACCCTGAATATCTAATGGTTTGATGATGGGGTTTTGGCTATATCGTTTTAACATAAATTCTGAAAATAATACAGCACACAAATTAGGCATTTTTGTATATATGATTTGGCGTCTATTATGAGTAGTTTTTCACTATGGAAAATCAATATTTCATAGGTGTAGATGTTGGTGGAACCACCTTTACTTCTACTTGCTTTGACCATAAAGGACAAGTGGTAGAAAATTCATCTATTGCCTTAGTTTCATCAGCAACATCCCAAAAAGAGTTGTTAGACAATATAGCAAAGCAAATACAATCCATAGCTATGGGAAAGAATATTACTGGAGTTGGGCTTGCCTGTCCGGGACCATTATTAGCAGAAGAAGGTAAAATTTTAGATACACCCAATCTTACCCTTTTACAGCAATGTGAAATTGTTAGAGAATTAGAATCACGAACTGGTCTTTTTTGCAAAATTGAAAATGATGCCAATATGTTTGCATTGGGTGAATATGGGGTTTACAATGGAGATAAATCCGTTTTTGTAGGCGTTACACTGGGCACAGGTCTTGGTTTTGGTGTCCTTATAAATGGTAAACTTTTTACTGGTGCACATGGTATGGCCGCTGAATATGGTATTTCCCCCATTAATGATGACAAATGGGAAAGTATAATTTCAATTGGTGGTATAGAATTGCTCAGTAACGAATTTTTTGGAGAAGTATTAACTCCAATAAAATTAAATGAAATGGCCACATTGGGTGAAAAAAATGCAATATTGCTATGGCAACATTTGGGGGAACATTTGGGGGAATGTTTGAGTCATGTAATAAACTTACTTAATCCCCATGCCATATCAATTGGTGGCGGTCTTTCTCATGCATTTCTTCATTTTGAGGCATCAATGAAGCATACTATTTCACAATACTCACTAGTCGTAAATCAATTTCCAATTCATATATTTGAAAGTAGTGATAAAGCACTATCTGCCAAACGTGGTGCCATAGCACTTTTTTAGATAATTCATATTACTTTTTTTAGTATAATTAACCATTTCTTCCTGATTTTTACTATTTTCTAAATTTTAATTACAACGTTTTCTCCTCGACAAATCAAATTAATTTTAAAAAAGTGAAAATAATTTGTCACTTGAATTCAACTCTTAAGTGCAACTCAATAGTTTTGTTAAAGGGAAAAGCTGCCGTATTCTTGCTTCCTCTTTTTCAGACAAAAATGAGGAGCACAAATACAAACAGCTCACCCGAGAGCAAAGATACGGTATTTATATATTGCTTAAATAAGGAATTACTCAATCTCAAATTGCAGAGGCAATAGGTGTTAATAGATCTACAGTTAGTAGAGAATTGAGACGAAATTGTGGTTGTCGAGGTTATAGACCAAAGCAAGCTCATACAATTGCCTATAGAAGAAGACAGGGTAAAAGTCTCGCCAAAATTAACAGTGGAACCTGGACCTATATTGAACACCTG
Organism: uncultured bacterium; assembly: GCA_964344315.1. Taxonomy (GTDB): domain Bacteria; phylum Fidelibacterota; class Marinisomatia; order SCGC-AAA003-L08; family D37C17; genus JABHHG01. Next base: position 48,153 of record CAYFMU010000010.1, read on the forward strand.
CTTAGAATAGATTGGAGCCCGGAACAAATTAGCGGTTGGATGAAGGAGAACATGGAGATATCTGTTAGTCATGAATGGATTTATCAATATATACTAAAAGATAAATTGTCTGGCGGTTCTTTGTGGCTTCATCTTCGTTGTAAAAAGAAAAGGAAAAAGCGTTATGGTTCCAATGATAGACGGGGAGTATTGAAGAACAGAATCAGCATAGATGAGAGACCAAAGCAAGGTTGATACTCGCAGTCGTATAGGTGATTGGGAAGTAGATACAATTATTGGCAAAGCTCACAAACAGGCAATTGTATCACAGATGGAGAGTTAATCAATGCTATGAAAAGGTTAAACAATAGACCAAGAAAAAGACTTGGGTTTAAAACTCCAAACCAGATATTTTTTGGTAAACCATACACTGTTGCACTTAATAATTGAATCTAAGATGTTAAATTGCATACTATTTGGTTGCGAAGTATCAAATTGATTTTTATTACTTGTAAGGAGTCTCATTGTACATAAAATCATTTGACACATTTCATAAATTTTCTCTCCGTGTACTCATTCCCGCCTTTGTAGGTATAGGCATATACTATATGGTTGGTGACTTATTGGATAGAATGGATAAATTAGAAACCAAACTGGTGGTACCATCAATATTTTTATTATCACTATGTCAGGATTGGTGGGGCTGGAGAAAAGAAAGGTCTAGTAAACGTAAATCTAATTTTTGAAATATTTTACAAAAACAAATGAAGCCCTGAAAGTTCAGGGCTTCATTTTACTCAAAAATATGAGAGGGGTGATTACATCATACCACCCATGCCACCCATACCGCCCATATCAGGCATTGCAGGGGCTGCAGCTCCTGCAGGTTCAGGCTTGTCAGAAATTACCGCTTCTGTTGTTAGCAATAATCCTGCAATACTGGCTGCGTTTTGAACTGCAGTTCGTGTTACCAACGTCGGATCAATAATACCAACTTTAACCATGTCTACATATTCTTCATTGCGTGCATCAAATCCATTTGAGCCTTTTTTGCCCAAAATTTCGTTTACTACTACTGCAGGTTCTAATCCCGCATTAGAAATAATTTGACGCGCTGGACCTTCCATAGCTTTACGAAGAATTTCAGCACCAAGAGCTACATCTGTATCTAAACCTTTAGTGTCAATGGCAGATGTTGCTCTCAACAATGCTACACCACCACCAGGTACAATACCCTCTTTCACGGCAGCACGTGTTGCATGAAGAGCATCTTCAACTCGGGCTTTCTTTTCTTTCATTTCAACTTCAGTAGCTGCACCAATATTAATAACGGCAACACCACCAGAAAGCTTAGCTAATCTCTCTTGAAGTTTTTCTTTATCGTAATCTGATGTAGATTTTTCAACTTGCACTTTAATTTCATTAACGCGTGCAGTTACAGAATCAGCATCACCTTTACCTTCAACAATAACCGTATTATCTTTATCGATAGTAATAGTTCTTGCCTCACCAAGATATGCCAATGTAGCATTATCTAATTTATAACCTTGATCTTCAGAGATTACAGTTCCGCCAGTCAATACAGCAATGTCTTGTAACATCGCTTTACGACGATCACCAAACCCAGGTGCTTTTACCGCAGCCACTTTAAATGAACCACGTAATTTATTCATCACCAATGTGGCAAGAGCTTCACCCTCAACATCTTCAGCAATAATCATTAATGAACGGCCCGCTTGAACCACTTTTTCAAGAATCGGTAATAACTCTTTCATATTGCTAATTTTTTTCTCATGAATCAAAATCATTGGATTTTCTAATTCACATTCCATGCTCTCTGCGTTAGTTACAAAGTAAGGTGAAAGATAACCTCTGTCAAATTGCATACCTTCAACAGTTTCTAAATAGGTTTCCATACCTTTAGCTTCTTCAACAGTGATAACGCCTTCGTTTCCTACTTTTTCCATAGCATCAGAAATAATGCCACCAATAGAATCATCATTATTTGCAGAAATTGTACCTACTTGAGCAATCTCTTCTTTTGAAGATACTTCTTTACTTAAGCCTTTAAGGAAGTCAACTACTTGCTCAACACCAGCATCAATACCACGTTTAAGATCCATCGGATTTGCACCCGCAGTTACATTTTTTATACCTTCAGCAACAATTGATTGAGCCAATACAGTAGCTGTAGTGGTACCATCACCAGCAACATCAGATGTTTTTGATGCAACTTCGCGTACCATTTGTGCGCCCATATTTTCAACAGTATCTTCTAATTCAATTTCTTTTGCAACCGTTACACCATCTTTAGTTACAAGGGGTGCACCGAACTTTTTGTCGATTACTACATTACGACCTTTAGGTCCCAATGTTACTTTTACTGCATTTGCAAGTTTATCTACACCTTCTTTAAGGGTTCCTCTTGCATCTGCATTATATGAAATTTCTTTTGCCATTTTATTTATCTCCTATGATTATAATACAGCTAAAATATCGCTTTCGCGCATGATGAGTACATCATCACTCTCAACAGTGATTTCTGTACCAGAATACTTACCATATAACACAGTATCGCCAACATTCACGGTCATGGCAACTGCGTTTCCTGAATCACTTATTTTTCCAGGGCCTACTGCAACAACCTCACCCATTTGAGGTTTTTCTTTTGCTGTATCTGGAAGAATAATTCCTGAAGCTGTTTTTTCTTCAGCCTCTTGAGGTTTAACCACTACTCTATCTGCTAATGGTTTAATGTTCATTTTCATTACTCCTTGTTTCAAATTTTTATAATAAAAAAGGGATTCTTATACGAATCCCTTTTTTACAAATATAATGCCATGTACAAAAAGTCTGCCATTTGGTCACATTTTGTGATTTACATCACTTTATTCCCCTCAATGTCATGACTAACTATTTCCCTGTACTGCCAAAACCACCTGTACCTCGTGTAGTTTTTGTAAGGGATTCAACCAGTTCATAATGAATAGGTGAAGCATCTGTTGCCACCAATTGAAAGAGCCGTTGGCCTTTCTCAACAGTGTATGAAAAATCTTTAATATTATCGCACATAGCCATAATTTCACCTCGATATCCACCATCAATTAGGCCGATAGAATTTGCCATTCGCAATGGCGTTTTAGATATGCTCGATCTTGGAAACAAATAATATGCACGACCATCTTCGGGTTCACAGGAAATTCCCAATTTTATTGCTTTAGTCTCTCCAGATTCAAATGTAATATCTTCCAATACATACAAATCTAATCCAGCATCACCATCATGAAAGTGACCGTGATTAGCATAAAATTTCCTAGATGTTTCATTATGGGGTTGTATAAAAAGTTTCATATTTCCTCTAATTTCTAAAAATTAATGCGTAGAAAATAAGCCCATTTATATCCTCTCAAAAAAGCATATTATGCCACCCATGTATTTCTATCTAAGCTACGATATTGTATGGCTTCAGAAATATGAACGGAGTTGATTTTTTCAGAATTTTCTAAATCTGCGATGGTACGTGACACTTTTAAAATTCTATCATACGCTCTTGCAGATAATCCTAATTTTTCCATGGCAGTCTTTAATAATTCCGCACTTTCTTTATCAATTTTACAATACGTAGTCATTGCAGATTTTTCCATACTGGCATTGGAATGAAATGGGGTTGAAATATATCGATTGGTTTGAATTTGTCGGGCTCGTTGTACACGTTTTCTTATTTTTTTTGATGACTCTCCTACTTCTGATGATGATAACTCTTTATATGCCACTGCTGGAACATCAATATGAATATCAATTCTATCTAATAGTGGTCCCGATAAACGCGATACATATTTTTGAATCAACATTGGATTACAATGGCATTCATTTTTTGGATCTGTATAATATCCACATGGACAAGGATTCATAGCTGCCACTAACATAAAATTTGCTGGATATGTGAGAGAAATCTGGGCACGTGAAATTGTGACATCTCCATTTTCTAGTGGTTGACGCATTACCTCTAATACATTCTTTTTGAATTCGGGAAGTTCATCCAAGAATAGAACACCATTATGAGCTAAACTCACTTCACCTGGCTTGGGAACAGTGCCACCACCAATGAGTCCCACATCCGAAATGGTATGATGGGGAGAACGAAATGGACGCACATTGATTAGTCCATCTTTAGAATTATTAATACCTGCGACTGAATGAATTTTAGTAGATTCCAATGCTTCATCCATAGTCATATTGGGAAGTATAGTCGGCAGTCGCTTAGATAACATTGTTTTTCCGCTTCCTGGAGGGCCAATGAGAAGAATATTATGCCCACCGGCAGCTGAAACTTCCAATGCTCGTTTTACATTTTCTTGACCTTTTACATCAGCAAAATCTACTTGTGATAACATTGGTGGCATGGACATTGTGGGCGTAATTGTCACCGTATTTACCATATCTGAATTGCCATTGAGAATATTTACCACATCCGTTAATGTATCAACGGCTGCAATCTTTATACCAGGGATGTATGATGCCTCTTTGGCATTTTCTGATGGAAGTATAATTCCCTTAATTCCCTCCTTTTGAGCATGAATGCAAATGGGAAGTACTCCTTTTACTGGTCGCAACTTTCCATCTAAACTCAGTTCACCAATAAGAATTACTTTTGATAAATGTTCATTTTTAACATGACCGAGTGCAGTCAAAATCCCCACTGCAATAGGTAAGTCAAATGTGGTTCCTTCTTTCCGAATATTAGCTGGGGCAAGATTTATGGTAATATGTTTTCCTGGAAACCGAAAATCACTATTTTTTATGGCAGCCACCACCCGCTTTTGACTTTCTTTTACTGCACCTTCAGGAAGACCAACAGTATAAAATTTTAGGGGTGTAGTGTTTTCTAAGTGAGCTTCAACGGTGACGGTATAGGCATCAATACCGAGAACTGTACTGGACAAAACTTTTGCAAACATGAGACTCCTTAACTTTTTTCATAAATCTAATTTATAAATAAAGTACCCATGTACAAAGCATAATATTATACTAAAAACAAGACGTGATGCCTCGTGAGGCTAAATAAAAAGGGATAACATATAAAATTGTATCTCGAATAAGATAAAATAAGAAGAAAGCGATGATAAATTTTTTCCCTCCCTTTTTGAAAAGGCCTTTTATTCCATCTGATTTATAAATAGTTTTTAGTTCTAAAAACCATTTTGGATTCATTATTGACATTATACTGGCTCCACCCAATCCCCGTGATCTTTTATAAGTTGAATTAATGCTTCGTCTGCAACAGTCGTATCTAAATTTTTTGATACCACTTCTTGTCCTTTATAGAGTGTAATTTTACCCACACCTGTACCAACATACCCATAATCTGCATCTGCCATTTCACCTGGGCCATTTACAATACATCCCATAATCCCTATTTTAACACCCTTTAAATGTTCTGTTCGTGAACGAATTCTGGCAGTAGTTTCTTGTAAATCAAATAATGTTCTACCACAAGAGGGACAAGAAATATACTCAGTTTTGGTAATTCTCATACGGCTTGCTTGAAGGATTCCAAATGAAGTATTATTTATCATGGAAAGATTACCACAATTTTCAGCAGCAATATATACTCCATCACCTAATCCATCTACCAAAAGTGCTCCCATATCAGTAGCAGTATACAATTGCAAATCTTTTGGTGATAAATTTTCATAGGCACGGCCAATAATAATTGGTGATGTACATTGTGCATCAGCCAACCGTAAACATAACTCTCGTTGTTCTGCCATACCGTGTTCATTAAAGGTATCCAAGAGTAGTACGACAGTTTTATCAGTCTTTATGGCTTCAAGTAATTCATCAGATAAATGTGACAAAGTCAAATACAAAAAATTTAATTGAGGATGTTTATCCGTATCAGACAAATATTGTTCGACATTTAAACACGGATAATGTCTTTCTTTTTTACTATTTACCCATACAGAGTATGCTTGCATTACCCCTAATGTACCTGGAATTTCAAAATCGATTTCTTTTTTCCCAATATCAATATAGTCACAGGCTAAATCTGAAATTCCCCATTTATCTTCGGTGGGAAAATATGTATAGCCTAATTCGGCCAATGTTTCAATGCTCACTTTCTTAACAAAACTTAAATCATTAATAACCCTCGGTACATTTTCGCCACCAATATTCAGCACTGCATGAGTTTTACGTCGTGTAAAATGATATGGATTTACTATAGATTCTGAACGTGAGTCAATTTTTTCGTGATGAGCGCGATTACTGTATCTCTCAACCAATGTTTGTGCAACTGGAATTTCAAACTCAGGTTCTTCTGTCAGAGAAACTCGAATTGTATCTCCTAGACCATCTTCCAATAATGTTCCTATTCCTAATGCTGACTTTATACGGCCATCTTCTCCTTCACCCGCTTCAGTTACGCCTAAATGCAGGGGATAATCCATTTTTTCAGCATCCATACGATTCACCAGTAAACGATAGGCTTGAACCATAACAATGGGATTACTAGACTTCATGGATAGTACAATATTATGAAAATTTTCATCTGCACAAATTCTAAGAAATTCCAATGCAGACTCTACCATTCCTAAGGGAGTATCACCATAACGACTTAAAATTCTGTCAGATAAAGAACCATGATTTGTGCCTATTCGCATGGCTGTGCCATATTCTTTGCAAATTTTCACCAACGGTAAAAATCGATGCCTAATTCTTTCAATTTCTCCTTCATATTCAATATCAGTGTATTCAATTTGTTGGAATTTTTTTCTATCAGCAAAATTTCCAGGATTAATTCGAACTTTTTCTACAATACGTGCAGCCATTTCTGCGGCATTGGGTGTAAAGTGAATATCTGCAATGAGAGGAGTCTCATAACCACGTTTTATCAACTCACTTTTTATATTGTTAAGATTTTCTGCTTCCTTTATACTGGGAGCAGTAATACGTATATATTCACAACCAGCATCAATCATTCGAATTGATTGCTCCACCGTACCGAGTGTATCCATCGTATCTGTAGTGGTCATAGATTGTATTCGAATAGGGTTATCACCTCCAAGGGCAACATCTCCAATATTCACAACTCGTGATTTTCTACGAATATACTGTGTTAATGATTGACAATAGCGGTCTGACATAGGCGTAAAATTACGTTGATAGTGAAGATAGTAAAAAGATTTAGAATGCACCGTTTGAGTTGAGTATATTTTCGGCCTAAAATCAATTTATCTAAGGAAATTTATGAGCCAATATTTAACGGCACCCCGTGCCAGTAAAAATATGCCAAAAGGAATTCCATACATTATTGGAAATGAACTGGCTGAACGATTTAGTTTTTATGGAATGAAATGTATCCTTATCATTTTCATGACCAAACATCTCATGGATAATACGGGTGCAGTTTCTCCAATGGGAAAAGAAGAAGCTACGTATTGGTATCATATGTTCACATCAGCTGTATATCTAACACCGTTGTTTGGTGCAATTATTGCTGATGCATTTTTTGGAAAGTATAAAACCATTCTTTCACTTTCCATCGTCTATTGCTTAGGTCATTTGGCATTGGCACTGGATGAAACTCGATTAGGCCTTACACTGGGTCTCACCCTTATTTCTATTGGTGCTGGAGGTATAAAACCCTGTGTATCTGCACACGTCGGTGATCAATTTGGAAAATCAAATGTAAATTTACTTGAAAAAGTATTTAGTTGGTTTTATCTCTCTATCAATTTGGGAGCATTTATTTCAACCATGCTTACCCCTATCCTATTGGATAAATATGGTCCGAGTATTGCGTTTGGACTTCCAGGGGCACTGATGTTTATTGCCACCTATGTGTTTTGGTTAGGTAGAAAAGTATTTATTCATATTCCTGCAGGAGGTTTAGGATTTGTAAAAGAAACATTAAGTGGTGAAGGACTGAAAGCAATCGCACGACTGTTCATCATTTATCTATTTGTTGCAATATTTTGGGCGTTATTTGATCAAACAGGATCAACTTGGGTTTTACAAGCAGAAAACCTAAACCGTAATTGGTTAGGAATGGAGTGGCTCCCATCTCAGATACAGGCCATTAATCCCATTATGATTCTTATTCTTGCACCAACCTTTTCTTATTTCATTTATCCATTTTTAAGCCGGTTTATTGAGCTTACCCCTTTACGTAAAATAAGTATGGGATTATTTCTAGCCGTACCATCATTTGTAATTGTTGGATTAGTTCAATCTTGGCTTGATGCAGGAAGTGTACCCAATATTTCTTGGCAGATATTTGCGTATGCTATTTTAACAGCAGCAGAGGTATTGGTTTCAATAACATGCTTAGAATTTTCCTATACACAAGCTCCCAATGCCATGAAATCTTTAATCATGGGGTTTTTTATGCTATCGGTTTCACTGGGAAATATTTTTACCGCTGCGGTGAATGCTTTTATTCAAAACCCAGATGGAACTTCAAAACTAGAAGGAGCATCTTATTTTTACTTTTTTGCTGGGATGATGTTTATAACTTCAGTATTATTCCTTCTCGTTTTAAAATATTATAAACCCAAAACATATTTACATACTGAAAAATAATGAATTTTACACCTGACATTATACAAAAGTTACCCAAAGCCGAACTACATTGTCACTTGGATGGATCCCTTCGTACATCCACAATTCTAGAGTTGGCAACGGAGAACTCTATAAAACTCCCCTCACATAATGAAAGTGAGTTAGATACCTATTTGAAAATTGGACCAAATGTTGGATCATTAGTAGAATATTTAGAACGATTCGATATTACCCTTTCTGTACTTCAAATTCCCGATGCACTTACTCGCGTTGCCTATGAATTGGCAATGGATTGTTGGGATGATGGGGTTCGATATGTAGAAGTAAGATATTCTCCCATTTTACATACTCAACAAGGTATGACCATGTCTGAAGCAGTTGACGCTGTAAAAATAGGATTAGAAAAAGCTGAAAATGATTGTGGTATTCTAACAGGAATCATCATTTGTGGAATTCGAAATATTTCTCCAGAAGTATCATTAAAATTAGCTGATTTGACGGTGCAATACAAAAACAAGGGTGTAGTGGGTTTTGATCTTGCAGGCGCAGAAGAAAACTTTCCAGCTAAACACCATAAAGAGGCTTTTGACTTAATATTACGGAATAATATCAATACCACCATACATGCTGGTGAGGCATATGGTCCAGACAGTATTCATCAAGCTATTCATAGCTGTGGTGCCCATAGAATCGGTCATGGAACGCGACTACAAGAAGATAATGACTTACTTAAGTATGTAAATGATCACCGTATTCCATTGGAAATTTGTTTAACATCTAATGTGCAGACAAAAAGTGTTTCATCTATGCAAGTACATCCCTTTAAATCATATTTAAATAAACGATTACGTGTTACTTTAAATACTGATAATAGACTCATTTCAGACACAAATTTATCTCAAGAATATAAAATTGCAATTGAGAAATTTAATTTAAATCAACATGAGGTGAGAACGCTGATTATCAATGGATTTAAAAGTGCGTTTATCCCTCATGAAAAACGAAGAGATTTAATTCGTAATGTGGTGGATGAATTAGAGCAAAACTTTGATTTTGATCGACGTGTCATTATATAAAATAAAAAAGGGGCTTTAAAGCCCCTTTTTTATTAAAGTATTATTTTTATTACTTCAATAAAGTAATTTTTCTTACCTCAGATGTATAAGGTGAATTTAATTTCACCACATACATACCATTGGCTTGATTTTCAGCATTCCATACAACCGTATGAATACCTGCATTTTTGTATTCATTTACTAGCGTTTCTACCAACTGTCCATAAATATTGTAAATTGAAACATTTACATTGGCATCCGTATCTACACCATAACTAATTGTAGTTGATGGATTAAATGGATTTGGATAATTAGCTAAAAGGCTAAACTGCTCTATGGTTGAAATAGCTATTTCATCTCCAGATGATGCCACCACCATTACATTTTCACTACCATCAGAAATTTCAAAATTTGATGTTTCTAGAGAACCTGCAATATTGATGATAACGGTTTTTCCATTAGCAGAATACACATTGTCATCGCCATTTAATGTTGAAAGTAGTTTTCCATCAAATTGAATTGCTCCAATATTACCTTCAGTAATGAGCATACTTCCTTTCAATGTTGCTGTTGATTGACCATAATCAATACGAGCATCAAGGATAGTATTCACCAGATTTACAACATCCACAACATTGATAAGCTCATCAATGTTCATGTCACTGGCCCACTTTTCGAAGTCATTTGGCCGCTCTTCTTGAAGGATGAAGTTAACTTGCTTCACAATATCAACAACATTGATTTGAGAGTCGATGTTAATATCACCCAGATCAAATCCACCTTCACTCCAACTCCAATCACCATTTCCAAATGAGAAGCCATCATCACTATCACCCCAACCCCATTGGTTAATGCCACATAAATCTTCGGCAGTATCCCATGAACAGAATGGTACAATATCACAAGCTTCAGCATCTAATTCATAACAGAATGAGAAATCAAAATCCCACATTCCATCATGGCCACCGCCCCAATCATTATCATCATCATCACACCATCCATATTCAGATTCTACACAACCTGCGTCAGTCCATTCACAGAATGGGATTTCTTCACATTCATCTGCACCGAAGTCTTCACATTCTAAAAAGTGATCACCCCAGTCATCATCCCAATCATCATCATGACCGCCATCATCCCAGCCGTCATGCTCAGACATTACACAGCCTTCATCAGTCCATTCACAGAATGGGAATACCTCACACTCATCTGCACCAAATTCACTACAGAAGTCATAATCATCCCAACCGCCATCGCCATGTCCAGTAGAATCATCCCACCAGTCACCGCCATCATCCCAGCCGTCATGCTCAGACATTACACAACCTGCGTCAGTCCATTCACAGAATGGATATGATGCACATTCATCTTCTGTAAACATATTACAAAAATCGTGATCGTCCCAACCACCATCATCCCAATCATGTTCAGCGTATGTACAACCTGCATCAGTCCACTCACAATGAGGAGCAAATTCACATTCTTCTGCACCTAAGAGATCACATTCAAAAATGATTATCCAATCATCATCTCCATGACCACCGCCATCCCAACCATCGTGCTCTGACATAACACATTCGCCGGCTGATGTTAATTCACAAAAAGGAAATGCTTCACAATCTTCTGCATTGAATTGGTTGCAGAAATCGAAATCTTCCCAATCATCATCCCAATGACCTCCATCGTCATTCCAACCACCGTCTCCGTGACCTGTAGAATCATCCCACCAGTCACCTCCGTCGTCCCAGCCATCATCGTCCCAACCATTTTCGGACAATACACAACCTTCATCGGTAAGCTCACAAAATGGCATCATTTCACACTGATCAGCTTCGAATTGATTGCAAAAATCATAGTCTTCCCAATCATCATCCCAATGGCCACCACCATCGCCGTGACCTCCACCATGATCGTCATCCCAACCAGTAGTATCATCCCACCAGTCACCGTTGCCCCAATCATTTTCGGCTAATACACATCCTGCATCAGTGAGCTCACAAAATGGAAGCGCTTCACATAATTCAGCCTCTAATTCATTACATGGATCTTGTGCAAAAACACTTGATACAAGTAATATAGAAGCGAATAAAATATATGCTTTCTTCAGAGAATTCATACTTCTCCCTTTCTATTTAATTGTTAAACATTTCTTCAGATTCCTAATTTCATTGTAGTACATTAAAAATCTGCTATTGAGGAAATCCATTTTTAACCGATCAATATCCATATTAGATAGTTGAAACGTGAAAAATGTTTTTCGCCCTATTTGATGTGATTTAATTATTTGATAACCTTCAATTTTAAGCCACGCAGAAAATGCAAGGTCATCGGTCTCTAAATATTTATTTTGAACCAACTGTGCAGAAATCATGATAAAACCTCATTTACCATTCGCACAATATCCAATACATCCAATATGCCATCACCATTAAGGTCAGCTATTGAATCATATTCATAAGATAAAATTAAATTTACTAAAACTACGATATCAAGGATATCTAAAACACCGTCACTATTTAGGTCAACTTGGAAGTTAACTTCATTTAGTATATAAAAATCCTCACCCCAAATTAAGTCATTTCTATTGAGTATTTCAAGATTTCTCACAATGCCATGGCTTTCATCATACGCCACTACATGGAATTCATTTCCAGAAATAAATCCTGGAAGTACCAATGCATTATCTTCTTCACAATTTACGACGCTGGCATAGACTGGAATAGTCAACGTACTGCCATTCCATTGTGCAGAACCTACCAATACCTCTCCACGTTCTTCTGGACATTCACCATAATTGATAATTCCATCATAATCTAGTAAACCTATATCGTCGCCAAAATCTAAATCATCGGAAGTTTCAAATGTAACAAAGGTTATGACTGAATCAGTAATACCATTATTTAACGATGTAAAATATTCGGGTGAATACCCATTTAAAATATTAGAGAAATAGTTTGAATCCTCTGACTCATGTTCTAATATAACACAATCAGAAGCATCAACTCCTTCACCATCATCCCAATCGTGGTGCCCCCAGAATCCATTACCTTGACCATTATAAATGCAAATCGTATCATCGGATTCTTGGAATGAAACTGTAAATAATAGATCATTAGCAATGGGGAAATCACCACTGTGCTGAACATAACCATATACAGTTTCTTCTTCCCACTCAATTTCGAAGTCAAATGCCTCAGTAATTCCACCATAAATATTTTCAATGATTATACCACTAAAGAACACCTCAAAATTAAATAATAACTGATCCCCATGAATATATACATCTAAAGTTCTGTTAGCCAAATCTACATTTTCAATAGTAAATGATATTGGAGAAAAATGAGAGAATGTACATTCCATTTCATCTGCAGACCATGAACATGAAGGAACTATATTGCAAAGTTCAAAATCTAATTCATCACAATATTCAAAATTCCAATCATCACTTCCCGTGGAATCATCCCACCATTCATCGTCATCCCAATCAAAGCCAAAAGTGGTACACATATCATAATAATAACTCCAATGACAAAATGGAATACTATTACACACATGTAAAGATAAGTCAGAACAATCTGCATCACCCATAAAGCTGTCATCATCCCACCATTCTCTATAAATGCATCCTTCATCAGTCCATTCACAAAATGGATTCATTGAACATTCTTGGTAGTTTAAATCTTCACAAACTTCCCAATGCTCATCACGTAAATCTTGAGAAATTAGTACACTAAAAAATATTATTGTTATTAGATTGAATATTCTCATCCTTGAGCTCCTATAGATGAAAATGAATTCATTTTAGAAACCAACCGAGAATAATTCACATTTAGTTGCTCACTCAGTTTTCGTTTATTGTATTCACAATCTTTGTGTAAAAATTCAAGTACATCTTTTTCAAACTGCAGATTGGCATCTTTCCAATTTAGATGACTGTAATTATTCACCAACTCTTTACATTGAAGTTGTGAACTAGGCACAATCTCTTTTGAAACACGATTCATAATTTTAGAGTATGTTGAAGCACCCATGTTTAATGATTTTACAGTTTCTTTCACAGATCCAGAATTTTCTAATGCATTACTTAAAAATGAGTGCTGGAATGTAGAACGAATTTCTTTTAACGTTTTTCCTATAGCAAATGATAATGGGGGTTCTACATTCGATTTTTTATTCTCCTGCAGATATTCAACATAGGCATCCATCACCATTAACTTTTCACCATTTAGTTTGAAATTATGACGAGCCAATTCTTTTGAGGCAGCATAGCCTTCAGAATAATATTTTTCCACGAATGAATCATTTTTTAATTGCTCATTAGATTTACCTAAATAATAGCAAATTCCCGGAATAAGATGAAAATTTCCATATTTCGAAGCAATTTCATAACTATTTAAAAAACAATTTACAGTTTCATTATAATTTGATTTTTTGAAATTAATAAAACCCAAGTTTCCCCAAGAATAGCATTGAGTATAATAACTTTGTGCACTTTTGGCAACTGTTGTCAATACATCCATTCCTTCATCAAATTGACCACGTCTAAAGTTTAACATACCCACATCATGAAGAATTGCATCTTTTATATGAGTATACTCATTTTTTTCTGTTATTGTAATTGCTTTATTGTATTCATTACTGGCTTTATCGAATTCTTGCTGCTTACTAAAATAATTGCCGATATTTTTATGATGAAAAGCCAATGTTGCCAACTGGTTATTTTCTTCAAAATATTGACCCGAATTAATTAAATCCTGGAGTACCTCACCTTTCCCATTTCGGAGGTTATTTACTAAGGCATAATAATTATATATGCGTTTCAAATAAGACGATTCTGCAATTGATGCACCAAAATTCAAGAGAGACAATGCTTGATCTCTATTCCCAATAACTGTTAATAGATTCACCATTTCTAACATAATGAACGACTGTACATCCCTATTATTCTTTTCTACTAAGGAAAATGCATGCCCCAAAGTTTGTGCTGCTTTTAAAAATAGCCCCTCTGCAATTTGACATTTAGCAATTCCCGTAAAAAGTGTTGCCTGTTGCTCAGTAGTTGATATTTTTAATAGTGAATTTAAATTTTCTTTAGTATCAGAAATATCGAATTGGTTGAATTGGGATAGATGTGCAACAAATTCTACCCACCTATCCGGAGATGAGGAGGCAACTGCCGAAGAATTTTCTTCAGGGGTGCCAGCATTTAAAAATAGCTCCGGCAGTTGATAGTTTTCTATATGTTGAGTAAGTAACATTCTATTCTAATTTCTAACAGTAAGTTAGGAAGCAATTTTTCTTTTTTGCAAATATTATTTGCTTTTATTACATTTTGTTACACAAATTTCCATAGGTGTAAGGATGCAAATCTCTTATTGGAGGATTACTATGAAACAAAATTATCTACATCGTAAAATTGATAAGAATGTAAAAATTAATGCAATTATCTTTGATTCTTTAGAGGGAAGACAAAAAATATTTAATATAAAAAAGTATTTTGAAGAAGAATCAAAAAGGATAAGAAGACTTATCTAATTACAGCAAATTTTCCTGTAAAATCTTATTGATTTAATAAGCTACTATGAAACATTATAGGAGAAAGGTTAAACATCTGTAATATAAATACATCTCAACTTATGATCACATTTACAATTTGAACAATATCAAGAATATTAATAATTCCATCACCATTCAAATCACCTGCACATAATTGAGAATCTGTTGGTACAACACTACCCAAAATGATATTAACCTCAGTAACGATATCTAAAATGTTTATCACAGCATCATTATTCAAATCACCAGCATCACATTGAACTTCTTCACCCTCTACAATAAATTGTCCCATTAATCCTTCATCTTCATGCTGTAACATATGGCAATGATACATATATGGTACCTCATTATTTGCAAAATCTTCAAATTTAGCGATAAAACGAACTGTTTCCATTTGTGCAATCCACACTACATCCTTTCGACCTCTTTCATTTTCTGCTGGTAAAACTCCATTTCTGTCCAAAATATAAAACTGAACATCGTGAATATGAAAAGGATGCCCGACCATAGACATATTAAAAATTTCCCATATTTCAGTATCTCCTAATTGAACTGTTTGGTTTATAACATTCATGTCAAATGATTGCTCATTAAACTCAAATGGACCAGTTACACCATTTTGCATCATATTTGGTGCTTGAATTGTTAGAGATCGAGTAACTGTAGCATCAGATTCATTAATTGGTGTTACATTCACAAGCGTATTAGGAATTGTTGTTATAGGATTATCTGTCGGTAAAATCACATTTATTTGAAGCATTGTAAAATCACTACCATTTAAATCATTAGAATTATAACCAGTTGGTGACACTCCCTGCATGGTTGACAATCCTTCAATTCCATAAGCACTTTGTGGCAATGTAGAACCAAAACTCTTTATTTCCATTGATTGACCTTCCATACCCGATAAATCAACTAATATTTCAGCTCTTTCGGCAGGTGAAAGTAATAATCTTGTTAATTCAACAGGTTCAGAAAATAATCCTCCATCTGATCCAATTTGATAGAATGTTGTATTATCAGAAAATCCTAAATTAAAAACACGCATTGAAGAACCATTTAAAAGTCTCAACCTCACCACCTGAGCTGGCAATTCTACAAATGCACCTATAGTTGAATTTACCATCGGAACATTATCAATATGTTCACCTATTACTATCTGATTATTTTCATCAAATTGTTTAGTCTGTAAATTTAATGGAAAATCATCCACACCATAGGTTCGAGGTAGATATAATGCAGACTCTTCATCATCTTTGATGATAATGAACCCAGTAATTCCTTTGGTTACATGTTCATTTGTTTTTTCATGTAAATGTGGATGATACCACATAGTACTTGCTTTATCCAAAACTGTAAATTGTGGATTCCACGTTTCTCCTGGGAAAATCACTGAATGAGGACCGCCATCATTTTCTGGTGATACATGCATACCATGCCAATGAATGGTCGTTTCTTCCCCAAGATTGTTGGTAACATTAATATTTACAAATTCACCATTCTCAAAAATCAATGTTGGAGCTAAATTTGGACCATTAACGCCCATAGTTATTGTAGAATTTCCATCAAACAATTGAGTGTTTCCATTTTGTAAAGTCAATTCAAATTGATTCCCACTGATTGCTTCTGGGATTATCAACTGATTTTGAGCTATAATTAAGCTATTTAATACAAATATTATATAAACTATATTTTTCATTTTAAACTCCATTTTCATTAGTAGTTAAATTACTTTTTTGGGGAACTGATAATTCCCAATTCGGATTGATTATAATATCATCAATATGACCAGAAAGTTGCTCATCTTCATATATCACATGCATATGCGTAAAGGTTGTATGATGGGTAAATATGGCTTGATGGTGTTCAGAATAAAATCCAAATATCTTTACCTCTTTATTATGATCTATTCTATTCCATGAACCCGCTAAATGCTCATCATGTCCCCCACCTGGTGCAGGGTTTGAAATAATATGCCAGTTTATCATTTCTACATCACCTTCAATTATAAATGGAAATGGTTTATTTGTATTTATTCCCATTTTATCTGCATATTGTTTTATTGCATCATCAATAGAATTCATATTTTTACTTTGATCTATGAAAATACTTTGCCACTTTTCAACTTGCGAAGTCACTAATAATAATGCCTTATCATTATCTGTTATCTCAGTTTGAATAGATGGCACACCACCTTTTTTTGCCTTATTTATTAATACATTATTATCAAATATGATAACTTCACCATTAAGTTCTTCCATTGCACCCAACCCATAGGTATGCGGTTGTGCAATAACACTAGACAATGAAACGACTCCTTCTCGTTGATCTTCGTGCATTATTTTAAATAATTGACCATAAATTTTTATACCAATTTCAGTACTTGAATCACTACATGATGTAAAAATAAATAGTGATGTTATAAATATTATTTTTCTCATTTATTATTCTTCCTCGAAGGGATTAGAAAAATCTGGATTAGTAATAAACTCAGTATCAGAAAAAGTCTTTAAGAAATTAACTAAGTCTTCTTTTTCCTGTTCAGTTAAGTTTAATCCTTCTGCAGCATGTTCCATCTCTGAATCTAGATTGGGTGAATCTGTATGAACACCACTATTATAATGCTCTACTACTTCTTCTAAAGTTGCAAATCTCCCATCATGCATATATGGTGCTGTAAATTCAATATTTCTCAACGTTGGTACTTTAAATTTACCATTATCTTCAGGATTCCCTGTTACTTCACCTAATCCTAAATCAGTCAACTCAGAATCTAATCCATTATTTCTAAATTCATTATCTGTTAAGATTGGACCAGAGTGGCAATGGATACAATCTCCACGCTCAGAAAAATATATATCAAAACCATTCTCTTCAGATTCGGTGAATCCTGTAAAATCACCATAAAAATAATCATCAAAACGTGAATTAAATGAAACCAATGTGCGTTCAAACTGTGATATAGCTTTGGAAATTCGGGTTGAGTCTATTTCACTTGAACCAAAAGCTGCTTCAAATAAAGGTGGATACATGGGATCATCAGCTATCTTTTCTTCTACTTCGGGCCATGTTGTATTTAACTCAACAGGATTCACAACTGGACCAAAGGCTTGATGCTCTAAACTCTCAGCTCTACCATCCCAGAAAAATGCTGTAAACCAACCTGCATTTATTACTTGCATTGCATTTCTTCCTCCAAGCTCTCCAGTTATACCCTCACTAAATTGATTAGGATCTGTAAATCCATTCTCTTGCAAATGGCAACTTGCACATGATTGTGTATTATCTCCAGATAATTTTTTATCATAAAATAAAAAGCGCCCTAACTCAATTCCAGCTTCACTTAAAGGATTATCTTCAGGGATAGGCATCTCACCTAAATAACTAGTTACATAGTCAGGTACATCAATTAGATTGATGCTTTCGCAAGGACCAGTACCCATAATGCACCCAACTATTGAAACTATATCTAAAATATCTATAATACCATCATTATTAACATCACCAGCACTTTCAACGGCTAAAGTACCTTGACCAAGTATATAGTTAACAATTTGAACAATATCTAATATATCTACAATTCCATCATCATTAACATCACCAGGTAAGTCAGTTACCATTCTTTCATGGTGATTCCATTTATAATCAATATTGTTTGAAAACGAAATATTAACAATTATAATAATACCCAATAATCTTTTATACATATCTAACCTTCTTTCTGTGTTTAATTATTTTAATAGTGTTACAGTTTGCAAAGTACTTGAATTATCTATGGTTAAATTCACTAGATATACACCAGAAGAAACTTTAAAATCCAAATTATTGGTTCCGTCCCAAACAACAGAATTTGAATTTGAACTCTGAAAGCTATTTACTAATTGTTTTACCAGTTTACCATTTATATCAAATATGTTCAGAGAAACAAATGATTCATCCAATAATTCATAACTGATTGTGGTTTGTGGATTAAACGGATTGGGATAAATAGACATTAGCTTAAAGTCATTTACAATTTCAACTTTTTCACCCATTGAAGAAGAAACGATTAAATCAGTAGGTACATCATTAAAAATAAACTCATTTGTACTCAACAAACCATTATTAGTATTATAAATTACGGTAATCCCATTCTCTGACACTACACTATCATTAAAATGGACAGGTGAAGTTAATGTCCCAGTAAACTGCAATCCACCAATAGAACCTGAAGTCCGTAGTGTATTTTTATATAACACCGCAGAACCGTCTTGAAGAGTTACCCTATTCCCCATAATTACATTTACGATTTGTACAATATCTAAGATATTTATTGTACCATCCTCATTCATATCACCAGATTCTTCAAAGTCTAACAAAGATGTACCGATTATATGATTTACAAGGGCAACAATATCTAAAATATTTATTACTTCATCAAAGTTTACATCCCCTAATATATATTCAGGTTCAGTAGCTTCAACAATTATGGTTCCCCACAGATTAGAATTGCCTGGATTTGTCCCACAATGAAATAAATATGTACCCACGGTAGTTAATGAAAAATTTGCTGTTGGGTTACTTGATGATACAGTAACTGTAGGGAAATAAACCGGTGATTCAGTACTTCCATGACCTGATGTCATCGGATGTGGGCCACCGCCGCCATAAATGAATGTAATATTTTCACCTGGTTCTACAACTAATGTTGATGAAGGTGAAATACCACTATGAGACAGGTTCATAGATTGAGACATTAAAATAGATACAGAAAAAAATGTTGATAAAATTATATAAATGTACTTCATGTTATTCCTTTTTAAAAGATTAATTTTTAATAGTTATTAGATATTATCGATAACAATATCTAATAACTATTGAGCAAAATACTATTACTTAATTGAAGAAAAATTTATGTCTAAATTAAGAGTGGAGTCAATCCAGGGGGGGCGCTATTAGTAAATTGATTCTTTTGAGTTTGATCAAATGATTGGAATTTTCTTATTTTTTTTTTAATAGGTAATTCAATTTGAAAAGCTAAAAAACTAATCTCAATAATCTCAATATTATTATTTACGATTCTATTTATATTTTTATTAAAGCATTTACCTTCTTGAGATTTTTGAGGACATGAAGTTTTTGATGAAGTACCCTGTGTAAAAGGGCATTTCATCTCTTTAGCAATAGGGCAACCACTACCCGCAAAGGATTTTATTCCAATTACATTAGAGCTTAATGCTATGCTAATTATTGTTATTATCGTTAAGAAATTCACGCTTATATTATAAAAATAATAAAAAATGAAATTATTTATTTATTTGTAACAAAATGTATCTATTTATATATTTATATATAATTAGGGTCATGACTAGTTAAGCTTATGAGAAAGGTCGTAAGTTATAGTAATGA